>JBKPFQ010000001.1:0-26084 GCA_046728915.1 Actinomycetota bacterium
GGGCGAGCAGGCCCGCGATCGCCAGATAGCCGGAGATCGCCGCCGCGATGGTGCCCACGATCATCGGCCCCGCGACCCCGTGTGGCAGTCCCTCCGAGACCGCCTTGTAGCCCTTGTAGACGACCGCGCCGGCTGTCACCGGCGCGAGCAGGAGAAACGAGAAGCGTGCCGCGGAGTCGCGATCGAGCCCCAGAAAGCGTCCCGCGGTGATCGTGATCCCCGAGCGCGACACCCCCGGGGCCAGCGCGAGCACCTGCGCGAGACCGACGTAGAGCCCCTGGCGCGTCCCCACCTCGTCGAGATGCTTCCGCTCGGGACGCCTATCCGCGTAGCCGAGCAGCAGGCCGAAGACGATCAGGAGGATCGCTATCTGCCAGGGCTCGCCGAGGTGATCCTCGATGAAGCTCTCCCCGAGCCCCCCGGCGATGACCGCCGGGATCGTGGCGACGACGATCGCCCAGGCGAGCCGCTGATCCGTGTCGGTCACCGCGCGAGCTCGCAGGGACCGCCACAGCCCGATCAGGAGCCTGACGATCTCGGCGCGAAAGTACCCGAGCACGGCGACCAGGGTCCCGGCGTGGAGCGCGACGTCGAAGGTCTTGTTGAACGACTCGTGGTTCTCGAGGAAGTGGTACTGCTGAGCCCACGGCACCAGGATCAGGTGCCCGGAGGAGGAGATCGGCAGGAATTCGGTCAGCCCCTGGACGATCCCGAGCAGGAGGGCCTCGAGCTCGGACATGAAGGCGCGGATCGTAGAGACTGCGCCGAACGGCGGACGGCGCTCAGCCGAGCGCGAAGATCACCGTGCAGGCGACGCCCATCACGATGCAGTAGATGCCAAACGGCGTCAGGCGATTCGACTCGAAGTACTTCAGCAGGAACCTGACCGCCAGGTAGGTGGCGAGTGCGGCGCACAGCGCGCCGACCAGCGCCTGGCCGCGAACCCCGTTTCCTGCGCTGCCGAGGAGATCGGGCAGCTTGAGCACGCCGGCCGCGCCGATGATCGGCGTGGCGAGCAGGAATGCATACCGGGCCGCATCCTCGTTGGAGAGCCCGAACAGGAGGCCGCCGCCCATCGTGATGCCGGAGCGCGAGATCCCGGGGACGAGGGCGGCGGCCTGCGCCGTGCCGACGCCGAGCGCCTGGCGCCAGCCGAGCTTGGCGATCCGCGCGTCGGAGTCGCCGCGGTAGTCCCCGGGACGCGGTGGCCGGCGGCGGAGCCGCTCGAACGCCAAGAGCAGGATGCCGTTGAGGATCAGGAAGGCAGCGGCCGAGGTGGCCGAGGCGAAGAGCGTTCGAAGCGGGTGCTCCAGCAGGAGACCCAGCGCGCCCGCCGGGATCGTGCCGACCACGAGGAGCCAGCCGAGCCGGGCGTCGCTGTCGGCGGGCGCGATCTCGCGGTCGCGCAGCGACCGGCCGATGCCACAAAGGATCCGCGCCCAGTCGCGGCGGAAGATGGCCAGCAGGACGAGCGCCGTGGCGACGTGTGTCGCGACGAGAAAGGCGAGGAAGTAATCGTCGTTCTGGTGGATGTTCCAGCCGAACAGTCGGGGAAGGATCACGCCGTGGCCGAGGCTCGAGATGGGGAACGGCTCGGCGATTCCCTGGATCAAGCCCAGGACCGCACCCTGGAAATAGGAGATCGGATGCACGCCGGGCGATGACTAGGTCGACGCGCTGGGCCTGGAGGGACCAGACTGGAACCAGGCGAAGACCAAGCATCCCAGCGCCAGGATCAACGCGAGCAGGCCGTGCTTTATGTGGTGGTGGCTGGATCCAGCCTCGTGTCCGGGGAAGAACGACGGCAGGGAGCCGGCAGGTTCGGCCCAGTAGATGGCCGCGATCGCGAGCAACGCGATTCCCAGGGCGATGGCCACCGGGATGAGCTTCGGGTTCTTGGCCATCCGCGCCGCCAGCGTAGGAGCGCCACCTTTCCCCTGTCTAAACCCGGGCTGAAGTAGAGTTCGGCGCGTGAGCCGCGCTCGCCTCGCCCGTCTGATCGTTCTCGCTGCGGCCGTCATGGCGGTGTTGGGCGCGTTCGCGCCCTCCGCGTTCGCCGCCGACGGCGTCGGGCTGTGGGGCCCGACCGACGACAAGGTCGTCACCTACTTCGGTTTCGCCTGCATCATCTTCTTCGCGGTCCTGGTCACGGTTCTCTCCCTGATCCAGATCCGGCTCGAGAGCCGCAAGGAGCGCCTCCGCCAGGAGATCGAGCGGCTGCGCCCACCGGCCGCCGAGTAGACGACGCGGGCGCATGTCCAAGGTCCGTTACGAGCGCGCTGGCGCTGCGGCGGTCCTGACGATCGACCGTCCGGAGCGCCGCAACGCCATCGATCCGGAGACCGCGAGCCTCCTGCTCGAGGGTTTTGGGGAGTTCGAGGGCGACGATGGCGCTCGCGCCCTGGTGCTCACGGGCGAGGGTCCCGAGGCCTTCTGCGCGGGCGCCGATCTGAAGGCGATCGCCGAGGTGGGACCCGAGGTCACCCGGGAAGCGATCGATGCCGTCACCGCCCGCACCGAGGGGCCGATGGGCTTCACGAGGCTCACTCCATCGAAGCCGACCATCGCCGCGATCTCGGGCTGGTGCCTGGCGGGCGGGCTCGAGGTGGCGCTGTGGTGCGACCTGCGAGTGGCGACTACCTCCGCGAGGCTCGGGTTCACCGAGCGCCGGTTCGGCGTCCCGCTGATCGACGGCGGCACCCAGCGCCTGCCGCTCGTGGTGGGCATGGGTAGGGCGCTCGAGATGATCCTCACGGGCCGGGTCGTCGAGGCCGAGGAGGCTCTCGACTGGGGACTCGTAAACGAGGTCGTCGCCGACGGCGAGCACACCAAGCGCGCGCTCGAGATCGCCGAGGGCCTGGCGCGCTTTCCCCAGAGCACGATGCTGTCCGACCGCCGAGCGGCGATCGAGGGCGCCGGGCTCTCGCTCGCCGACGGGCTTGCGCTCGAGGCGGAGGTCGGCCGCGCCTCGATCGAGACCGGCATTCGCGGGGCCACGCGCTTCGCCGCGGGCGAGGGCCGCGGCGCCCAAGGGGCCGGCGTTTAGGGCGTACCGCGCACCAGCTGGTACGCGAGCCCGCCGCCGGCCGCCCCGATCACGGGGGCCGCCATATAGATCCACAGATCGCTCCACTCCCAGGCCGCGAGCGCGGGGGCGAGCGAGCGGGCCGGGTTCATCGAGGCGCCTGTCACCGGGCCGCCGAACAGGGCGTCGAGGCCGATGGTGCCGCCGATCGCGATCGCCGCGGCGCCGCCCACGGCGCGGGTGTCGGTCGCCACGGCCATGATCACGAACATCAGGAACGCGGTGAGGAGGGCCTCGTACGTGAACGCGCTCCCGCTGCCCACCGTCGGGATCGTCGCCCCGAGCTGGGCGGGTTGGCCGGGCCAGATCGCGAGCAGTGCGAGGGCCGCCGCCGTGGCCCCCGCGAGCTGGGCGGCCACGTAGGCCACGGCCTCGCGCGGCGGAAAGTGTCGCGTGAGCGTGAAGGCGAGCGTCACCGCGGGGTTGATGTGCGCGCCCGATAGGTGACCGGTCGCGTAGACCATGACCATGATCACCAGCCCGAAGGCCAGCGCGATCCCAACCGTCCCGAGGGCGCCGCCGTAGACGGCGTTCGAGACGATCGCCCCGCAGCCGGCGAAGACGAGCGCGAACGCGGCGATCCCCTCGGCGAGGGCGCGCCGCCCCAGGTCAGGCCGCGGCACCGTCTCCCTTGGGCGCGACCTCGTCGATCAGCGCCATGACGCGCTCGGCGATCTCGTCGCGGATGCGTCGGACCGTCTCGAGGTCCTTGCCGGCCGGGTCCTCGAGCTCCCAGTCCTCGTACCGCTTGCCGGGATAGATCGGGCACGCGTCGCCGCAGCCCATCGTGATCACGGCATCCGCCGCGCCCACCACCTCGTCGGTGAGCGGCTTCGGGAACTCATGCTCGAGATCGACCCCCACCTCGGCCATCGCCGCGACCACGTTCGGGTTGAGCTGGTCGGCCGGGTCGCTGCCGGCCGAGCGCACGTGGACCCTCCCGGCGGCCAGCTTGTCGAGGAGACCGGCGGCCATCTGGCTGCGCCCGGCGTTGTGGGTGCAGACGAACAGCACCTCCGGGGCGTCCTTGGTCATCCTTCCCTCCGCCTGAGCGAGCGCCCGCAACCGCTCGCGCGCGAAGCGGTGGACGAACAGGGGCACGAACTCTTGAAAGCGAGCACCTGACAGGTCTTCGAGCGATTCGTCGACGTAACGCTGAATGGTCTCACCCGAGTAGATCCCCCTGAACTCGTCGGCCAGGCTCGCCGTCAGCCGCTTGACGTGCCCGCGAACGTCCGGATCGAGCTGAAGTTCCATCGCCACCTCCCCAGATCTGTGTCACCACCCACACCATATTCCATTGACATTCATCATTTCAATTGATATACGTAAATAGATGGCCGTCGATCTGGAGCTTGCGCCCAAGCAGAAGCGCCCCGCCGGCGAGCCGTGTTGCGAGCCGGTCGTCTACCCCGACGTGGAGCGGCGCCAGGCGGAGCGAATGGCGGCCGTGGCCAAGGCGCTCGGCGATCCCATTCGCCTTCAGCTCGTCGACGTGCTGCGAAAGCACGCCGGCAAGGTGTGCGTGTGCGAGCTCGTTCCCCTGTTCGACCTCTCCCAGCCGACGGTCTCGCACCACCTCAAGGTTCTGCGAGAGGCGGGCATCGTCGGTTCGGAGCGCCGGGGCCTGTGGGCCTACTACTACGTGAACCCGGGGTCGCTCGGGGAGCTGAGCCGGTGGCTGGCGCCATAGCGACGGCTGATCGGCCCTGGCGCGATGAGGTGCTCGAGGTCAAGCATCCCCCTGACGTCGTGCCCGCGATCTATACGCGCCTCGCGCCGCTCTATGAGGTCTGGGCGCGGCTGACCGAGTCAAAGCCCCGCCGCCGGGTCATGGAGCTGGCCGGCGTCCGCCCGGGTGAGGACGTGCTCGAGGTCGCCGTCGGGACCGGGGTTCAGTTGGTCCGCATCGCCCGGGCCAACCCAGGCGGTCGCATGGCGGGGGTCGAGCCCTCGGCGGGGATGCTGCGGCAGGCGCGCCGACGAGTCGACGAGGCGGGACTGGCTGACCGCGTCGAGCTGATTCAGGGAAGCGCTTTGGGCCTCCCCTTCCAGGGCGGAAGCTTCGATCTGCTGGTCAACGGCTACATGCTCGACCTGCTCCCCCGCGACGACATCCCCCGCGCGCTCGCGGAGTTCAAGCGGGTGCTGCGCCCGGGCGGGCGCCTCGTCCTCTCCAACATGACCAAGGGCGAGCGCCCGCGCGAGCGCATCTGGGACTGGCTCTACGAGCGCGGGATCGTGCTGACGGCGAACTGCCGCGGCGTTCTCGCCGAGCCGGTCCTGCACGACCTGGGCTTCGCCAACGTCCGGCGCGAGTACCTCGCCCAGGCCACCTTCCCGACGGAGATCGTCACCGCCACCAAGGAGGACGAATGAGCACATCCAGGACAGTCGACGAAACCCGCGAGGCCGTGCGCGAGCGCTACGCCGGCGCCGCCCGATCAGTGCAGGAGGGAAGGGCCGGCTGCTGCGGGCCCTCGGATTCGTCGTGCGGATGCGGGACCGACATCCCCGACGCCTGCGGGGACGACACCTTCGGGCCGGCGCTCTACTCCGGCGAGGAGCGGGACGCGCTCCCCGATGCGGCGAAGCTTGCCTCGCTTGGCTGCGGCAACCCAACCGCCGTCGCCGAGCTGCACGCCGGCGAGGTCGTCCTCGATCTCGGCTCGGGGGGCGGCATCGACGTGCTCCTGTCGGCCAGGCGAGTGGGTCCCACCGGCAGGGCCTACGGGCTGGACATGACGGACGAGATGCTCGAGCTGGCGCGGGAGAACCAGCGCCGTGCGGGGGTCGAGAACGCGGAGTTCGTCAAGGGGGCGATCGAGGACATTCCGCTTCCGGATGACTCGGTCGACGTGATCATCTCCAACTGCGTGATCAACCTCTCCGGCGACAAGCCCCGGGTCTTCCGTGAGGCGGCCCGGGTCCTCCGACCGGGCGGGCGCCTGGCGGTGACCGACATCGTCGCCGACCCGGACATGGACGAGGCCACTCGCGCGGACATGCGGCAGTGGACCGGCTGCATCGCGGGCGCCCTCACCGAGGCGGACTTCCGCCGGGAGCTCGACGCCTCCGGGTTCCGGGGCATCGAGGTCCGCGAGACTCACCGCGTGCACGACCAGGCCGGGTCCGCGATCATTCGGGCACGGAGGGACACGCCGAAATAGGAGTTCGGTCACCGACGGTTCCGATCGCAATCCGCGCGATTGCGCCGCGCTCCGCCGACTGGCACGCGGCCGCGCGCCGCGCCCGATTGCTCTCGTGGATGTCGCTCGCATGGCTCTCCTTCGAGGGGGTCGCGACAGCGATCGCGGGGATCCTGGCTGGCTCGGTGGCACTGCTCGGCAACGGCCTCGATTCCGCGATTGAGGGACTGGCGAGCGTGATCGTCGTCTGGCGCTTCACCGGCGCCCGTATCTCGTCGCCGACCTCGGAGCGTCGAGCGCAACAGCTCGTCGCGGTGAGCTTCTTCCTGCTAGCTCCCTATGTCGCGTACGAGGCGATCAGCAACCTGGCCACCCAGCATCACGCCGACACCTCCTGGCTGGGGATCGGCCTCTCGATCGGGACCCTGTGCGTGTGTCCCTGGCTCGGACGGGCGAAGCTTCGCCTCGGCGAGCGGCTCGGATCGTCGGCGACCGCCGGGGAGGGGCGCCAGAACCTGATCTGCGCCTACCTCGCCACCGCGGTCCTCGTGAGCCTCCTCGCCAACACCGTGCTCGGCGTCTGGTGGCTCGATCCCATGGTCGGTCTCGGCATCTCCGGTCTGGCGATCTGGGAGGGCCGCCGCGCGTGGCGCGGTGAGAGCTGCGACTGCGCCGCGTGCGCCGTGCCCGAGTCTGGTCGCGCCTAATCCTCCGGCAGGCGAAACTCCCGCAGCAGGCGCTTCTCGGTCTCGCCCTCCACGGCGGCGACCACCTCGACGTGGCTCTCGAGCGGGGTCCCGCGCAGCTTCGTCGCCAGGAGGTCGTCGACCTGGAAGATCCCGGCTGAGTTGTTCATCCGGATCTCGACCCTGACCGGTCGCTCCTCGCCGCCGTCGATCACCACCTCGTCGATCGCGGCCGCCGACAGCGCGTGGATGCCCATGCGGCCCGCATCCACGGGCACGCGGGAACGCCCTTGTGCCATGTCCAGCGCATCCGCGACCCGGACCACGCCCGCCTCGAGCGTGTACGGCTGGCCGCGGCGGCGGTGGCCGATGATCGTGTGCAGCGCCTCCGCGACCACGACCGCGCGCTCGGGCTCGTCGTAGACGTCGGCGAGCAGCTCGCGCAGCTTGCGCTCCGCCAGGAACAGGCTGTAGGCCTCGTGGTCGGTGCGATGGATCGACATGCCGACGTCGTGAAGCAGCGCGCCGCCGGCGACGACCACCTCCGCGTCCCGCCGTCCCATTGCGTGGTCGGCGACCATCGCCGGCTCGATCCCGGCTCTCACGAGCAGGCGCAGGATGCGCAGGGCGATGTTGAGCACGATCTGGACGTGCACCCACGAGTGGTCCGACATCCCGAGCCGCTCCGATGTCACCTGGGCCATGTGCCACCAGGCGCGCAGCTCGGGATCGGAATTCACTCCGTCGAGGAGAGCCTCGAGGCGGCGATTCCCGCGCGTCGGCGCCCGCACCCGGGCGCGCGCGATGATCTCCGCGGGCGATCCGCCCCGCTCGTCGGGCCCGGCAGCGGTCTGGGCCTCGTCCGCGCTCACAAACGCAGTTTCTCAGTCCCGCCAGCGCAACTTTTGCCGCCTGTTCGGCGTTTACATTTGCGCACGATCGTGCCGATGGAAAGGCCGAGTATGGCGATCTGTCCTCGCACTGGAATAACGATCCCCGAGTGTTCCTGTAGCGCATGCCTGGAGGCCCAGATGCGCCGCCACCGGCCCGGTGGCGGGGAGGCTGACCTTCGCATCACGCGGACCTCGAGCAGCCCTCGCGGGCGCCCCCGCCACCGGCGCGCGGCCTGACGCCGCCGGCATCCGGAAGGGAGACGCGCGCCCACTGGCCTCCGGTTGCGAGCCGGGGTACAGTGCCCCCGTGGGAAAGGGGCACGGGCTGCTGTCGATCGAGCGCCGCGGCGAGGTGGCGGTGGTCACGCTTCGGCGGCCCGAGAAGCGAAACGCGCTGTCGATCGAGCTGCGGCTCGAGATTGCTGACGCCTTCGGGCACCTCTCCGACGACAGCGACGTGGGTTGCGTCGTGCTCACCGGCGCCGGCCCGGCCTTCTGCTCGGGCATGGACACAGACCAGTTCGGCGGCGATCTCGCTCACCGAAAGCACCTGGTGGAGACGAGCACCGTCGCATTCGAGGCGATCGGCGAGTGTCGGCGTCCCATTGTGGCAGCCGTCAACGGCCCGGCGATAGCCGGCGGGTTCGCGCTCGCCCTGCTCTGCGACCTGCGGATCGCCTCGTCGTCGGCCGTCTTCGGGTACCCGGAGCTCCCACGGGGGATTCCGCCGAGCTATGCGGCGGCGCGGGCCGTCCTCCCCGCGACGGTCGCTCAGGACCTCTGCCTGACGGGTCGCCTGGTCAAGGCCAGCGAGGCGCAGAAGCTCGGCATCGTTCGCGAGGTCGTCCGCGATGACCTGCCGGCCCGTGCGCTGGAGCTCGCCGACCGGATCGCGGGACTACCCCGCAAGGCGATCTTGGAGACGAAGCGCCGGACGCTGCTCGAGCGGCGGCACCTGTGGGGGTTCCTCTTCGAGGACGAGCAGCGTGTCTTCCGGCGCGCGCTGATCGGCCCCGATGCGGATGACGAGCCCGAGGAGAACGGCGCCGCCGCTTAGAGGGTCAGGAGCCGCAAATCGGCCAGGGGCTCGAGCCGCTCTGCGAGTAGAGCAGAGCAGCCCGGTAGGTCTGCTCCTCGGGCGATGCCGCAGCCGGGTCGCCGGAGCCACCGACCGAGGCCCAGGTCCCGTAGTCGAACTGGTAGAGCCCTTGGTAGGCCCCGTCCGCCGAGACAGCGGTCGGATCGCCACCGGATTCGCAGGCCGCGATGGACTCGAGCGTCGAGCTCGAGACGCCGACGGACTCCAGTGACGGGAAGCCGCCGCCGCTCTGCGCGTCGCTTGACGGCTGCGCCGCCTTCGCCTCATGGGCCGCCTGAATGCGCTGAACCTCGTGACGGCCGACTCGAATGGACTGCTTGAAGCGCTTCGTTGGCTTGTCGAGGACGGCAACCCGCTCCTCGACGTGCCCGCGGCTGGCCCGCTCGTGCCCGGAAGTCTGGGCGGCCGAGCCGCTTGGGTATGTGACGATGCCGAGCGTCAGCGCGGCCGCACCGGCGCCTGCCAACCCTCTGATTGCCACGGACATGGGATGAACCACCTCCAATCGCAGGCCCGGCCGCGCCCATCGCGGAGCCGCGCGCGATGCGAGGAGCCGCTTACGCGGCGCCGCATCCAGCGCTCCGGCCTGCCGGGCGTTCGGTTCCCCTGGGCGGTCGTTCGTGACGGCGCCGATTGCGGCGCGTGCCCGAGGGGTGGTCCGTAACGGCCGCGGAGGGTGTCAGCCGAACGCGCGTTTGTGTGTGATGGTGGTCACGCTCCTTACGTTTCGATGACAGAGCCGCTCGCTCTCTCGCGCGAGGGATTCGCCTCGCCCGCCGCACGCAGCACCGCCGTAGCGCGCGCCACCCTGCTCCGGGTGGCCGCCGGTGAGCTGCCCTCCACGTTCCGCATCCACCGCCCCGGGCGGATCCTGGCTTTCTCCAAGCAGGACGCTGCCGGCTTCGGATTTCGGGCAGCCGTGCGGGCTGCGCGGGCTGCGGGGTTCGAGCCGGTCGTGCGGCTCGCCGGCGGCCGCGCCGCCGTGTACCACGAGCTGACGCTGGCGCTGTCGTGGGCCGTCCCCGACCCCCACCCGGCGGCTCGCACCGAGGCTAGATTTCGCGAGCTGGCGGAGCTTCTGGAGCTCGCGCTCGCCGATCTGGGCGTCGACGCACGGATCGGGGAGATACCGGGCGAGTACTGCCCGGGCGCCTGGAGCGTGAATGCCCGTGGCGCAACGAAGCTGATCGGAACCGGCCAGCGGCTGATCGCCGGGGCGGCGCATCGCGGCGCGGTGATCGTCGTCGCCGGCAGCGAACTGGTGCGCGACGTCCTGGTCCCGGTCTACGACGCGCTCGGCCTGGAATGGGAGCCGGCGACGGCCGGGAGCGTCGAGGACGAGATCGGAGAGGTGACCCCGGACGACGTGGAGGATGCGATCGTCGCCAGGCTCGGAGAGCGCTACGAGCTCGCGGAGGTCGAGATCGACGCCGCGACGCACGACCTGGCCAACCGCCTAGAGTCCGACCACTCGGTTCCATGAGACTGCTCGCGTTCAGCGACCTGCACGTCGACGTGGACCAGGCGGAGCGGCTGGCCGACGCCAGCGTCGAGGCCGACGTGGTCCTCGGGGTCGGGGACTTCGCCTCGGTCCACTCGGGGCTCGCGGAGACCATCGCTCCACTTCGGTCGATCGACAAGCCGATCATCCTGGTCCCGGGAAACAATGAGACCGAGGACGCCCTTCGGGAGGCATGCGCCGGATGGGAGGGGGCGATCGTGCTCCACGGCGAGCGAGCCGAGATCGACGGTGTCGAATTCTTCGGCCTCGGCGCGGGCGTTCCGGTCACACCGTGGGACTGGAGCTTCGACCTCACCGAGGAGGAGGCGGCGGAAAAGCTGGCCGGATGCCCGGAGGGCTGCGTGCTGGCGGTGCACTCCCCGCCCCGCGGCCACGTCGACGAAAGCAGCCGAGGTGAACATCTTGGGAGCGTCGCAGTGCTCGATGCGATCGTGTCGAAGCAGCCGCGCCTCGCGCTGTGTGGACACATCCACGAGTCATGGGGCAAACGCTCCGTGATCGGTCCGACCGAGGTGATCAACCTCGGCCCGAGCGCGACCACGCTCCAGCTCGGGTAGGCGCGGGGCCACCCGCCGAGACGGGCACCGAAAGGAAGCTCTCCCGACCACCACCAGCGATGGATTGATTTCCGACGCTATCGGTGCCGTTTTCCATCCATCGCTGGCGCCGGCCGTGGGCTGGATCGTGCGGCCGAGTGCATGACGTGAGAAGGGCCCCGGTCGCGTCGGGACTAAGCCGCGACCCGGGGGCCCTCTCACGTACTGGCACTACTGAACTGGTAGTGGTACTGGCACATGCGGGCCATCCATGCCCACGCGCGGGCGATCTTCGCCCCTCGCCGGACGGCGCGCCATCCTCCGATCGAAGGCTTTCGCGGCTAGAGATTCGTCAGCCGATCGGGGGATCCGTCGATCAGCCGATCGGCGGATATCAGAAACGACGATTGGAGGATCGCGCCGCGCTTCGTCAGTTCGCGTCGGTGGCCGTGCGCAGGATCATCCCCTGCTCCGAGTCGAACTCGAAGCGCATCACGAAGAGCTCGTCGTGGGTCACCGACCAGCGGTCGGCCAGGCGCTCGACAAGCTTGAGGCGCCAGGGGCTGAGCATGCTGCGCTCGAGCTCCACCAACCCCCCCTCCGACCGGTGCGTCGTGAAGTCGGGATCGCAAAGCTCGACGATGACCCTGTTGGGCTCCGCCCGAAGTTCGAGGTCGAACGGTGCCGAGGCTGCTGCCCCGGGGCGATCGGTGCCGCTTGTCAGCGCGCCCACGAGGACGGCGACCTGCTCGAGCACGACCGGGTCCCCCTCGGCGATCAGTTCGCTCAGTGCATCCCGGACCTGCGTGACCGAGGTTGGACCCGCCGGGATCGACAGGGAGAGCTGGGATTCGTCGGGATCGCGGGCACCAGCCTGCGAGCCGTTCGACGACACCTCCCGCGCGATTAGCTCCGACTCCTTCCTCGGTTGCAGTGCCCTCTCCCGTGACGTTGGCCGCTCCCACCGATAGTGAACCCCGGTGCCGAGCTTGACCATCGTCCATTCGAACGTTTGTGGGGTTGAAGGACGTCCCTTCGATCGGTGGATGGACACATAGACGATCGGTGGGTCATGGCCGCCGGGCGGACTCGGACGCCAGCTCGCTGATCGGGATCGAAGCGCGCACCACGGTGCCCTTGCCGACGGTGCTCGACACCTTACCGTCGCCGCCGATCGCCTTCATCCGCTGCACCGTCGAAGCGAGGCCGATGTGCCCCTCGCGGATCGCGTTCTTCTGACGGCCCTCGGGGATGCCCACGCCATCGTCGGCCACCTCGAGATTGATCCTGCCTGCTTCGCGGTCGACGATCACCGAGCACCTCGAGGCGTTGGCGTGCTTGGCGACGTTGTTCACCAGCTCTCGCGCGGCCGACAGCACCAGCTCGTCCTGCACTCCGGAGGCGTGGGGCTCGACCCGGACCGTGTAACGGAAGCCGCCGCGAGTGGCGTGCTGGCGAACGATGGCGCTGAGCGCCGTCTCCAGGTCTCCCTGCTGGTGGGTGACGGGGTGAAGGGCCGCGACGGCCTCCCGAACCCGCTCGATCGTCCCCTCCAGCGCCTGTTGGGCACGGGTCACGCCCTCCCGTCCCGGCGCTGCCTCGATCAGCTCCTGGTGCGCGACGAGAAGTCGCTGCAGGGCGTCGTCGTGTAGCACCTGGGCGATCCGCGATCGGGTGCGCTCCTCGGCGAGCATGAGCTGCGACACCAGCTCGCCGCGGGCCTGAGCCAGGTCGGCGATCGCACGGCTCTGCTTCAGCGCGCGCGCCTCGGTGCGCCTGACGTCCGTGATGTCACGTATGTAGCCGGCGTAGACCGGGCGGTCGATGCCGGGGACGCGCGTGAACGTCGCCTCCACGGGAAAGGTGGATCCGTCCTTGCGCATGGCCGTGAGCTCGACGCGACGATCCCCCGCCTCACCCGCGGCGTCCCCCGAGGGTGGCGGGAGCTGGCCCCGGTGCTCGGGCGGGAGGATGAGGCTGCTGAGCTCCGCGCCGATGGCCCCCTCCGCGGTGTAGCCGAACATCGTCTCGGCGGCCCGGTTGAACGCGACGACGCGTCCACGACCGTCGACCGCCACGACGCAGTCGAGGGCCCCGTCCAGGATGGCGGCCTTGAGGCGGTCGGACCCTTCGCGACTGGATTCGCCGCTCACCGGGGCGGCCTACTCTAGAAATCCCCGGCGCATGCCCTCGGCAACGGCCGCGGCGCGATCGGCGACCCCGAGCTTGTCGTAGATCGCCTGAAGGTGGGACTTCACGGTCGCCGGGCTCAGGTGAATGCGCTCGGCGATCTGGGGCGAGGAGTGCCCGGCCGCCACGAGCTTCAGCACCTCCCGCTCGCGGGAGGTGAGCACCGGTCCCTGCTGGCCCCGCTCGCGCTCGTGGAGCTCGCTCGCCAGCCCCGTCTGGACCTCGGGCGCGAACGCCGTGCCGCCGTCGGCGACGGTGGCGATCCCGTCGCAGATTTCCTGGCGGGCCGCCTGCTTGGAGAGATATCCCCTGGCGCCGGCGGCCACCGCCCGGTAGGCGAGGTCGCTGTCCAGGTGCGCGGACAGCAGGAGAACCTGCGTTGCCTCGCCCTCGCGGCGAACCGCGCCCAGCACCTCGAGCCCGTCGAGCCCGGGCATCCGGATGTCGATGAGGGCCACGTCGGGCTTCGTCTCCCCGATCGCTTCGAGCGCTTCGCGACCGTTGCTCGCCTCCCCCACCATCTCGAGGTCGGGGCGCTCGCTGATCGCGCGCACCATCCCGTCCCGGTAGACCGGGTGATCGTCGGCGACGAACACCCGCACCCGCTCCGACCTCCTGGGGCTCAACCCTCCTCCTGCGTCACGCCGGCCACCGACACCGCTGCGGACCCTTCATTCCGAGGCGGAGGCTAACACTGCATTGTTGGTTCCCGCGCGTGCGGCTGGCGAGCGCCATCGTGCGCCCACGACCGCCGCAAGGTAGATGGGAGCGCCCCCCCTAGGGATGGTCTGGCGCGGCGCTCCCGGGTCAATCGCATGGCTGGCAGCTCGCTCATCCAGATCCAGCGATCAACCAGTGCGGAGGATGGCTGTGACCATCCTCGTCAGCCACGCCCGGGGACGCAATCCTTCGGTCGGATGTTTTTGAGGATGAACCGCGCACCCTGCGATCGGTGGGGAATGTCTCCTCCGATCGGATGACTCCGGTCAGCCGGCATCGAGCGCGGACGTGTCCTCGAGCGCCGCCATCGCGGCGTTGCGACCGTTCAGCGCGATGACGGAGCCGGCCGGATGGGTCGCCGCGCCGCACATGTAGAGGCCGTCGAGCGGGGTGCGATGGTCGATGCGCCGGTCCCACATCTGGTCCGGAAGCGCCTCGCCCTGGAAGATGTGGCCGCCCGTGAGCCCGACGCGGCGCTCGATGTCCGGCGGGCCGAGGACCTCCATCGCCTCCACGCACTCATGGATGTCGGGGGCGTAGGACGCGATCGCCTGCAGCACGAGCTTGCCGATCTCGCCGCGCCGGCGCTCCCAGTCCCCGGACGCGAGCGCGTAGGGGGCGTACTGGGCGAACACGCTCATGGTGTGCCGGCCCGGCGGCGCGACCGAGGGGTCGTACGCGGTCTGGAAATAGAGCTCGGCGAACCCGATCGTCGGCTCTCCTTGCCGGCAGGCATCGCACGCCTCCTGGGCCGCGTCGATCCCCGGGGAGACGGAGACCATCGCCCGGTGCGGTGGCACGTCCGAGGCGGCCGTGAAGGTCGGCAGCCGGCCGAGCGCCGCGTTCACCTTGACGACGGGCGACTCGGTCCGCCAGTTCGCCACGCGCTCGGTGAACTCCGCGGGCACCCCGTCGGCGTCGATCAGGCCCAGCGTCCGCTTGGGATCGGCGTTGGAGATCACGGTTCGGGACCGGATCAGCTCCCCGCTCTCGACCTCGACCCCCGTACCGGGCAGGATGCGGGCGACGGGCACGTTCGCGGCGAGGACCGCGCCCGCCTCCGCCGCGGCCTGCGCGATCGCGAACGAGACTCTTCCCATGCCTCCCTCGACGTAGCCCCACACGGCTCCCCGGCCGAGGAGGTCGCCCTGGTGGTGCATGAGCTTCACCGAGGCGGTGCCGGGATCGCGAGGCCCGGCGAAGGAGCCGATCACCCCCTGGCCGAACAGTGCGTGCTTGATTCGCTCGTCCCCGATATACCGGTCGAGCGTGTCCGCGATCGGCTCCTCGAACAGAACCGACACCAGCTCGTCGTCGTGGCCCAGCACCTCCTCCAGCTCGTCGCGGCTGGGCGAGGATCCCAGCCACGTGTCGCCGCGCGGCCCCTGGCGCAGGAGCTGGCGCAGCCGCGCGAAGAGCTCCTCGTAGGCGACCATCCCGCGGACGTCGGCATCGGCGAAGCCGCGCTCGCGCAGGTGCGCGGCCGTGCGATCGCGGTCGCAGAAGAGCGCTACCGACCCGCCATCCGGGAGCGGGCACCAGAGATTCGGATCGCAGACGAAGACTCGGTAGCCGCGCCGCTCCAGGTCCAGCTCGCGGACGACGAGCGCGTCGAGGAGGCCGACCACGTAGGCGCACGGGCTGATGAGGTAGCGCGCATCGTCGAAGGGCTGGTCGAGCGTGCACGCTCCTCCCAGGCGCTCTCGCTGCTCCAGGACCAGCACCCGGCGCCCGGCGCGGGCCAGGTACGCGGCCGCGGTCAGGCCGTTGTGGCCCCCGCCGACCACGATCGCGTCCCAGTCTCGGGCCGCGAGGACCGAAAGCGGCTCCGGCAGGCCGACCCGACCGAGCACGGCGTTGACGTCGATCACGCCGCCAGGCTAGTTGACGGCGTGTCCGGTCCAAAAATCAGCGAGCATGCCGGCGTGGACGGGACGGCTTCACACCAAGCGCCGGGACCCGGCGGGGACACTGCGAGCGGAGGCTCCGGGAGGGCTCGCCGGCTTCGCGAGACCGTCCGCCGCGCGGACTCCAAGTCCCAGGTCGTCGCGTCGGCCAGGTGGATCCGGCGGCTCCTGCCGGGCGACGATCGCTATGGCGATGCGCTGTCGACCGGGGGCGACCAGGTCTCGCAGCGGATCGGTCGCCTGGTCTCCGACGTCGAGGCGAAGAGGCCCAGCGCCATGCGAGAGCTGGGGCTCGGCGCCCTTCAGGCGTGGCAGGCGCTGTCGGAGATGCAGGGGCGCGGGCGCGGGACGGTTGATGTGGCGATCCTGTTCACCGACCTCGTCAAGTTCTCCAAGTGGGCGCTCGAGGCTGGAGACGAGGCCGCCCTCGAGCTGCTGCGGGAAGTCGCGGCGATCGAGGACGAAGCGACCTCAGACCACGGCGGGAGTCTCGTGAAGCGAATGGGAGACGGGTCCATGTCCGTGTTCAGCAGCGCCCGCGATGCGGTTCTGTCGGCCCTCCGAGCCATGGAGCGGATGCCCGAAATCGAGGTCCGCGGATATGTGCCGGTTCTTCGCGCCGGCGTGCATCTCGGTCGCCCCCGCAGGGTGGGCGCCGACTATCTCGGCGTCGACGTCAACATCGCGGCCCGTGTCGGGGAGTGCGCGAAGGGCGGCGAGGTGCTCGTGTCCGGGCCCGCGCGCGCGGCGCTGGACGAGGGGGAGTTTCGGTTCGGACGCAAGCGACGGCTACGCGAAACCGGTGCGCCACGCGGGCTTTCGGTGTGCGCCGTGACCCCGGCAGGGGCGGATTAGAACTTCCCCACCAGCGGGTCCGCCGAGACCGTGTCGTCCGGATTCTCGAGTGGCGCGGCGGTGCCGTCGGAGTGCACTCCCGGCTCCCCGGGGTGCGGCTCCAGAAGGGGGTCGTCCGGGATCGACTCGATCGCCGGGTTCTCGATCGGACTGCGCCCGCCATCCCTCGGATCCAGCCCGAGGCCTCCGAGTTCCCCGATTGGACTGTCCTCCTGCGTTGAGGTTGTGAGGTCCATCTCGAACACGCCCATTCCCGGCCTGTCAGCCCCGCAAACCAGCCGAAATGGCAAAATCGAGGCCCGCCGACTGGCCAGTTATTCCCCCCAATCCACGGGTAGGAGAGGACCTTGTGCGTGTGAGATACAAACTGATGAAGGAGTGACGAATGGCGAAGCTTACGGACCGCGACAGCAAGCTGGTGCAGTACCTCAACGAGGCCTACGGCAAGGAGAAGGAGCTCGAGGCCGCGCTCGAGGCGCACATCGGCATGACGACCCGGGCGCCGTACAAGAGGCGCCTGCAGCAGCACCTGCGCGAGACGAAGGGCCACGCCCGCCAAGTGGAGCGGCGGATCAAGCAGCTGGGCGGCGATCCCCAGACGCTCCAGCGGCTCGCGGGCCAGGCGGCGGCCGCGTTGAAGGGCCCACTCCATGCGCTCCGCGGCTCCGGAGAGGACGAGCGACTGCTGAAGAACGCGAAGACGGAGTACTCGGAGGAGGCCGAGGAGATCGCGACCTACGCCGCGATCGAGGCGTTCGCCGAGAGCGTCTCCGATCGCGAGACGGCGAAGCTCGCCCACGCGATCAAGCGTGACGAGGAGCGCATGGCGGGATACCTCGCGCGTCTGATCCCGCAACTCACGCGCGCCGTCGTCCGGGCCGAGGTGCCGAGCGACCAGCGGTCGAACGGCCGCCGGCGCACTCGCCGCACCTCGAGCCGTTCCTCCGGCTCGCGGACCAGCGGCTCGGGTCGAAGCACGTCCGGGTCGCGGTCGCGCTCCGGCAGCCGCACGCGGGCGCGTTCGAGCCGGTCCGGCTCGCGCTCGTCGCGATAGTCTCGCTCGGATTCCGCGGCTTTCCCGCAACGGGGGCGGCCGCGGATCCGGACCATGGAGACTGGAAATTCGCTTTCGGAGTGGATCGCCGGCAAATGGTGGTTGTTCGTCCTGCTCGGCGGAATCGCGATCGTGGCCGGTGTCCTCGCGCTCGCGTATCCGGACATCACGCTCCGCGCGCTGGGGATCATCCTGGGCGCCTACCTTCTCGTCTGGGGCATCTTCACCCTGGCCGCCGCGTTTGCACCCGGGACGCCGGCGCCCCTCGCCGTTCTCCGAGTGCTGGTCGGTTTCTTCGGCGTCCTCGCGGGGCTGATCTGCCTCGTCCGGCCCGGAGCAAGTCTGCTCGCGCTCCTCATCGCCTTCTCGTTCTGGTTCATCCTGATCGGCATCGCCGACCTGGTCCGCGCGATGGAGAGCGCCACCAACCGAGGTTGGATCGTGTTGCTGGGGGTCCTGTCGATCGCCGCCGGAGTCGTCATCCTCGGTAACCCCGATATCGGCCTCACCACGCTCGCCCTGCTCGTCGGCATCGGCCTGCTGGTCCGGGGAACGCTCGAGATCGTGATCGGCTTCACGCTCCGCGCCCTGCGCGAACCGTCCTAATTCCAGCCTTATGCAGCCCGGAGCCGTCCGCCTGAACGTCGCGGACCTCGCTCGTGTTCAGCGGTTCTACGAGCACGCCGTTGGCCTCCGTCCGCTCGATCGCTCCGACGACGTCGCGAGGCTGGGCACCGACGGCGTCGTGGCGGTTGAGCTGGTGGCGAGACCGGAGGCCGGGCCCCGGCCGCCGCGAACGACCGGGCTGTTTCATCTCGCGATCCTCCTGCCTGATCGCGCCGAGCTCGCCCGCGCCCTGGTGCGGATCGCCGGCGCGGGCTGGCGCCTCAGCGGCGCGTCGGATCATCTGGTCAGCGAGGCCCTTTACCTGAGCGATCCGGAGGGAAACGGACTCGAGATCTATCGCGATCGCGCTCGATCGGAGTGGCGCCACGACGACGGAGAGATCCGGATGTCGACCCTTCCGCTGAACCTGGACGGCCTCCTGGCGGACGCGCGCGACGAGGCTCCCGGAGCGGACGGGATGCCCGCCGGCACCCGCATCGGCCACGTTCACCTGAACGTCGCCGACCTGGGCGAAGCGGAAGCCTTCTACGCCGGTCTGCTCGGATTCGACGTGACCGTCCGGAGCTATCCCGGCGCCCTCTTCCTCTCGACGGGCGGCTACCACCACCACATCGGGCTGAACACCTGGGCCGGGCAGGGCGCCCCGGCGCCGCCGCGGGGGTCGCTCGGCCTCGAGTGGTTCGAGCTCACCCTCGACGAGACGAGGGACCTGGTGGAGCTCGAGGAGCGCCTGGCCGCCGCGAACGTGGAGGTCGACCGGGTCACCGAGGGTCTGCGCACGAGCGACCCGTCCGGAAACGGCCTGCTGCTCAAGGGGTCGCCTCAGGGCTGAGGCGCGGCCGCGTCTTCGGCGCGTCTCGTCGCGAGCCGCAGCGCCTCGCCGCCCACGAGCCGCTCGAGTCGGCCGACCACCGCCCACAGGGCTCGGAGGCGAATCGCCGCCGACCGGTCGACCGGGCTGATGCGGGACTCGTTGCAGATCGCGGCTCGCCCCTCCCCGTCGGGCTCCACCCAGTCGGCCAGGAGGACTCGGGCGGTGCCCGGCTCCCGCCAGCGCAGGAAATCGTCGGGCCCTTCGAGTCGCGGATAGTCGCGGCGCAGCGTCCATAGCCGGCCGCAGAGCCCGGAGACCGACCAGCCCTGGCCCTCCGCGAGGACGGTGAACGGATAGGAGCGCAGCAGCTCTCGAAACGAGATGTCCGCCGGCGTGCCGGGGATGCGCCACCTGACCGCTCGCCCGAGGACGGGGGCATCTCCGACCGTGATCTCCCCGGCGGCGCGCCAGAGCTGCTCCGGCGTCGCGCGTGCGCCGCAGCGATGACGGCCCCGCACCTGGGGATCGGGCAGCCACGCATCCAGGTCGATCATGGAACCGGCCACCAATTTAGTCTCGGAGGCTATGCTCGACCCCGGGCCAGGAGAGCGATGGATTCCTTGAGGACTCGGGCATGGGTGGTGACGGGTGGTTCGATCATCGGCGGGCTGATCGTCGCGCTCTCGGCGGGCGCCGCATCCGCCGCCGGACCGAGTCCCTTCGGACACGCGTGCCACGCGCAGGATCAGGTTCGGTTCTGCCCGACGGCTAACTCGGCCCAGCGGGTTCGGACGTTCGACGGCGTACCGCTGGACGTGGACGTCACCCTGCCGGCCACGGGAGCCGGCCCGTTCCCGACGATCGTGATGCTGCACGGCTGGGGCGGCGACAAGGGGAACTTCGAGTCCGCTGATCCGAACGGTGACGGCTCCACGACCTACCACTACAACAACACCTACTTCGCGCGCCATGGCTACGCCGTCGTCAACTACTCGGCCCGCGGCTTCGGCAATTCGTGCGGCGGAGGTCCCGGCGGGGACCACGCGGGGCCCTGCGGCAAGGGCTACGTGCATCTCGCGGACACGCGCTTCGAGGCGCGCGACACGCAATACCTGCTCGGCAAGCTCGTGGACCAGGGGATCACGAGGCCGAACGCGATCGGCGTCACGGGGATCTCCTACGGCGGTGGCCAGAGCATGGAGCTCGCCTTCCTCAAGAACAAGTTCCGCAGGCGAGACGGATCCCTCACACGCTGGAGGAGCCCCGGCGGCACGGCCCTTCACATCGCCGCCGCCTATCCCCGCTGGCCATGGTCGGACCTGGTCGACGCACTCCTTCCCAACGGTCGGTTCCTCGATACCCGGATCGCGCCCCGGGGACAGAGCGTTGACCCGGTCGGCGTCCCCATCCAGAGCTACATCTCCGGCCTGTTCGCCCTGGGCGGTTTGACCGGCTATTACTGCGGCACGGCACCGGCCTCGACGCCGTGCAGGGACCGGGATGCCAACCTCCCCCTGAGCTTCGCCGAGATCCAGGCCGGCCAGCCGCTCAACGCCGACGCCAAGGCGGCGCTGCGGAGCACCTACCGGTACCACACCGCGGACGCGCTCAGGTTCGTCGCGGGACACTCCCGCCCCGCCCCCCTCCTGATCGAGAACGGCTGGACGGACGACCTCTTCCCGCCGGAGCAGGCCCTGCGCCCGTACAACTACCTGCGCTCGGCATACCGTGGGTTCCGCGTGAGCCTTCAGGTCGGCGACCTCGGTCACAGCAGGGGGTCGAACAAGACCCCCACGAACCAGTACCTCAACAATCAGGCGTCGCGCTTCTTCCGGGCTCGGCTGAAGCACCACGGGAGCGGTCCTGCCCCCGGCTCGGTGACGGCGTTCACCCAGACCTGCCCGAAGACGACGCCCGACGGCGGGCCGTTCAGGGCGGGCAGGTGGGCGGCGCTGCAGCGCCACGGGGTCAGCTTCGGATCGCCCCGAGCGAAGACGTTCACGTCAGCCGGCGGCGACCCGAACGTGGCCAAGGAGTTCGACCCGATCGCGGGCACCTCGGACGCCTGCAAGACGATCCCCGAGACGAGCGAGCCGAATACGGCCACCTACCGGCACCGGTTCTCGTCGCCGATGACGATGATGGGCCTGCCGACCGTACGCGCACGGATCATGACGACCGGGAACTTCGGGCAGATCGACGCCCGTCTGTGGGATATCGCCCCGGACGGGCAGCAGCGCCTGATCAGCCGCGGCGTCTACACCCTTCGGAACAACCAGTCCGGCGGCATCAAGTTCCAGCTCCACGGCAACGGCTGGCGCTTCGCCAAGGGACACATCGCCGAGCTCCAGCTCCTCGGCCGTGACTCTCCCTACTACCAGGCGGGCAACCAGCCGTACTCGGTCAGGGTGTCGGATCTCCGGGTGGGGCTGCCGAAGCTCGCCCCCGGGTCGAGGCCCTAGAACCCGGCGTTCAGCCCGCGTCAGCGGTGGCGTCGCCGGCTGGTGGAATGGTCCTCGCGAGCCATTCGCGAAGCTCGGGGACGATCGCCGGATCGATCGTGTGCGGCACCGGCGACTCCCGGTAGAGGACATCGGCACCGGCCGCCTCGAGCCGGCGGCGGGCATCATGGCCGAACTCGACCGGGATGACCGGATCGGCCGTCCCGTGAGCGATGGCCACGGGAAGGCCCCGGGCGCGCTCGAGCTCGAGCTCGAAGCCCTCCACGGTCGGGATGAACCCGCTGAGCGCCATGATTCCCGCGGGCGTGGGACGGCCCGGCGCGAGACTGAGCGCGTAGGACATGACCGCGCCCATCGAGAAACCGCCCAAGACGATCCTCTCCCACGGGATCCCGAGCTCGTCCGGGAGCTCGTCGAGCCACGCGGAGACGCCGCGAAGGCTGTCATAGAAGGTGTCGGGGTCCGGATAGCCCACCCTCTTGACGACGTACCAGTGGGCTCCGCCGGGTGGCAGGGACAGTGGGGCCCGGGGTGTCAGGCCCACCAGGCGCCGCTCGGGGTCGAGCGCGTCGAGCAGGGGCAGGAGGTCGAACTCGTCGGTCCCCCGCCCGTGCAGCAGGACCAGCCCGCCGTCGGGGGCCCTGGCGGCGGGCCTGAACTGGTGTGCCCAGGCTTCGCGGCCCTGGCTCACGCCCGGGCCGGGAGGCCGGCAGTGATCACCGGGCAGCCCCTAGCTGCAGAAGCCACTGGGCTGCGACGTGTCGCAGCTGTTGTCCGTGAACAGGTTGTCCTTGCCCTGTCCATCCCAGACGAGGTCCGCGGGCTCGTTGTTGACGGCGCGGTTTCGCTCGATCACGTTGTGGGCCGCCACGCTGCCGCCAGGAAACGCCGCCACCACGATGCCACCGGCGAGCGGCGCGGGTTTGCGCGGCTTGTTCCCCTTCACCGTGTTGTCGCGGATCACGTTGCTCCTGGCCCCGAGGACGGCGATCCCGGTGCCGGAGATCGGGGGCATGCCTCGCCCGCCCTTGCAGAACTTGTTGTTCGTGCTGGCCTCGTTGGACCGGACGTGCCACTTGTGGGCGCCACCCGGGGCACCGGTGTTGATCAGCGCGATCCCCGAGCAGTTGTGCAGGGCCTTGTTATCGAGCACGCGCGCACGCGAGGAGTCCCGCAGGAAGAATCCGAACTCGCCATTGCCCCGAGACTTGTTTCCGCGCAGGATCGCCTGCGCGTTCTTCGAATCGCCCACGTAGAACCCGGCCAAGCCGGCGCCCACGGCGACGTTGTGACGGAACGCCGTGCCGATCGAGGAGAAGGCAGCCGCGCCGTACTCACCGTCGTCACCGAACTTGTTGTTCCGGATCGTGGTGTTCCGGGCCCCGATCGCCAGGGCCCCGGAGTCCCTGAACCCCCGGATGAGGAACCCCTTGATCGTGGTGTTCTTCGTGCGGACCCTGCTGCCGCCATTCTTGTGCGGCAGGATGCAGATGCCTGCGGTGCCGCCTTGGCAGCGCTTGGTCTTCCCCGGCTTGAGCACGGTTCCGTGGTCGAAGTCGGCGCCGGCCCCCTTGAGCGTGAGGCCGTTCTTCCTGATCTGGACGCTCTGTTGATAGACACCCTCGTGCACCTTGATCACGTCCCCATGGTGCGCCTGGCGGACCGCCCGCTGGATCGAGTCGCCGGGAAAGACATCGATCGTGCTGCCGAAGCTCGTCGCGGGAAACGCGAGCAGTGCCGCCGCCCCGATACCCAGACCCAGGAATCGATGTCTCATCAAGATCCTCCTCGAGAGTGCCTGCCGGATCGGGGCGAGCTTATCCGAAAGATCCATGTCAGAGCCACCACGAACTCGACGCCGTAACCGTGCGCTGATCGCGGTCGCCGTGCTCGCCGCAGCTGGGGTCGGCATCACGCTTGCCGTGGTTCTGAACCGCGGTGGGCCCCCCACTCCGTCGCCCGCCCCTCCGTCGCCCGCCCCTCCATCGCCCGGCATCAGCGTGCCGAGCCGCAACCCGAGCTCGTCGCCGCCATGGGGGTTCACCGGAGGCGGCTGGCTCGATCTCTGCTATCGACCGATGGACGTCCCGCCCGGGTACACGCAGCAGCAGGTTCCCACCTCCCAGCCCTGCGCCGCGGGAGCCATCCGTCGGACCGGGCTCAGGCAGATCGCGCTGACCGCCCAGGCGGGAGCCGACGCTGACCGCCTCGGGTGGACGTGGGGAAGCGTCGAGCCCCGGCCTCCCGGGCAGCCGCTGCCGCCGGGCGTGCCTCGATTCAACTGGGAGCCCCTGATCGAGCGCTACCGCGCCATGCTCCAGGCAGGCATCCGGCCGGTCGTGCTTGCATGGGGCACGCCGGAATGGGCGAGGTCGCCCGGATGGGATCGGCCCGGGGCCTGCAGCGCGCCGGGCGGGGCTGGATGCGTCTTTCCGCCCGCGCCGAGCCACCTCGGGCAGTGGCGGGCCTACGTGCGGGGGCTCATGGTCCACCTCCCTGACATGCTCGCCCTGGAGATCTGGAACGAGCCCAACTCGGCGCGGTTCTTCGCTCCCCATCCGTCTCCGGGGCTCTATGCGCGAATGCTGCGGGCCGCCGACCAAGCGGCCAGGCATGTGGGCTTCGACCGGCCCATCATCACCGGCGGCCTCGCCCCCGAGAAGCCGCGGCACGCGGGGAAGGTGCCGCCCGTCCGCTTTCTCTCGCGCGTGTACGAGCTGGCCGGCAGGCGGGCCTTCGACGGGATCGGGACCCACCCGTATCCGGCCGGCCCGCCCTGGGTGGCGAACATGAACGCGAACCTGAACCAGCTTCGCGCGGTCGCCAGGAGCTTCCACGACGCCGGTAAGCCTCTGTGGATCACCGAGGTCGGCCTCGGCGGCACGCCCGGTGGCGCGGGATTGTTCGGCGCCCCGCTCGACCGCCAGGGGCCGATCCTGGCGAGCATGTACCGCTCCGTTCAGGGAACCGACGTCCGGGCGTTCCTGATCTACAACCTCTATGACTCGCCTGCGGGGGGCAACCGGTTCGGCCCGTACGGCGTGTTGACCCCCGCCCTGCGGCCGAAGCCCGCCTACTGCTACCTGGCGCAGCACCTCGGCGGGAGACACGCGTGTGCCGCCGGCACGCCGTAGGCTCCTCGCGCATGGACTTTCAGGTCAGGCGCGACGACCTCCACACATGCCGCGTCGTGGAGGAGGATGTCGGCGAGCTCGAGCCGGGGCAAACCCTGCTGCGGATCGACTCGTTCGGGCTCACCACCAACAACATCACCTACGCGGTGTTCGGCGAGGCGATGTCCTACTGGAGCTTCTTCCCCGCGGAGGAGGGCTGGGGTCGGGTCCCGGTCTGGGGCTTCGCCGAGGTCGAGGCGGCCGGCGACACCGGGTTGGCGGGGGGCGCCCGGATCTTCGGCTACTTCCCTCCCTCCTCCCATCTCGTCGTGACACCGGAGCGGATCGACGCTCGGGGATTCGTGGACGCCACGCCGCACCGGGCGAGACTGCCGTCCGCGTACAACAGCTACCTCCTGGTGGAGGGCAGTCCGCTGTACGAGCAACGGCTCGAAGACCAGCAGATGCTCCTGTGGCCGCTCTTCTTCACGTCGTTCCTACTGGACGACTTCCTGGGAAGGGAGGATCTGTTCGGGGCTCGGACCGCGGTGCTGTCGAGCGCCTCGAGCAAGACCGCACTCGGCGCCGCCTTTCTCCTGGCGCAGCGGGTGGGCGTCCAGGTCGTGGGGCTCACCTCGCCCGGCAGGGAGGAGTTCGTCGAGGGCCTCGATGTCTACGGCCGGGTCGTCGCCTATCCCGAGGTTGGGTCGCTGCCAAAGGAGGCCGCCGTCTACGTCGACATCGCGGGCGACGCCGAGGTCCGGGCGGCGGTCCACGGCCACTTCGGCGACGAGCTTCGGCACAGCGCGGTGGTGGGAGCCACGCACTGGGACCAGCTGGCCGCCGAGGAGGCTGCGTCGCTTCCGGGCCCGCGGCCGGTGTTCTTCTTCGCGCCCGACCACCTGCGGAGGCGAAGCGCGGAATGGGGCCAGGAGGGGCTCGACTCACGGCTGGCCGACGCCTGGCGGCCGTTCGTCGAATGGTCGACGGACTGGCTCGAGGTCGTATGCGGCGAGGGAGGCGAGGCCGTGAAGGCCGCCTACCTCGAGCTCCTCAACGGCTGCATGGATCCGAAGGTCGGCCACGTGCTGTCGCCCCGGGTCAGCGGTTGAGGACGAAAACAGTGGAGGCGTCGGGACTCGAACCCGAGTGTCAGGACTCCACGCGAAGGCTTCTACAGGTTTAGCCGGCGCTTTAATCTCGCCTCCCGAGTCCCGCGCCGGCGGGTGAAATTCGGAAGACCAGTCCCCTGAAATGTCCCCTGGCGGCGAGGACGGACCGCTTCGGGTGAGCCCGTTTCTGAAGCCGGTGCCCCTCCCCACGGGCCGAGGGAGGGCCGACTCTCACCTACTTAGTTTGAGCTAAGCGGCGA
>JBKPFQ010000002.1:0-17082 GCA_046728915.1 Actinomycetota bacterium
GTTCTCGCGCCAGAGCCCCGGGCTCGCCGCCCGTCTCGGGGTTGCCGGCCCCTTGAGAACCCCCGGGAGCGATTCGAACGCGTTCGCCTCGACGGAATTCCGAAGCTCGCCCTCGCTGCGGTCGATGCCCAGCCAGTCCAGAAGCGGCCGCAGGTTCTCCGCCGTCTCGTATCTCAGATCCTCGTAGCGCACCATCCGGCGAAGCCCCGCCGGGTGGGCGTCGTACGCGCTCTGAACCGCGTTCGTGTTGTTGAGCCAGAGCCGCGCCTGGCGGCGAACGTAGGCGAGACGCTCCTCGGGATCCCTCAGGTCCATGGAGCCCCGGACCCAGCCCGATCGGGCATCGAGCATGGAGTCGATCACGTCGCGGCCGTCGCGGAGCAGGAAGATCATCCTGGATCGCGGCAGCAGCGACATCAGGAGCTCCGCGCCCTGAGATCCGTTCGGCTCCTTGATCAACACGAGCGGATCGGACAGCGAATGCTCTCGGGCCGCGCGGTCGGCCTGAGCGTGCAGTCGCACGAGCACGAGCCGGCGTACCTCGGGGCTCCACACATCCGCGTAGGCGTCGCTGAAGAAGTAGCCGGGATCCCCCCGCCGAGGCCCGTTGATCACGAACTCCTGTGTCGGTGGCTGCCGGTCGGTGTCCGGAAGGGAGCGAGGCGGCGTCAGGTGATGCAGGAGGTAGGACTCGTCGATCGGGAGGACGTTCGGGCGGCCGCGACCTCGAATCGAGAGCGGGGCGCGCATCCCGGTCGGGCTTCCCCGCGCCAGGATCCAGGGATGGATCAACAGGCGCAGAAGCCAGGTGCTGCCGGTGCGGGGCGAGCCCAGCATCCACACCAGCCGCGACTCGAATTGCTCGCCATCGAATGGCAGGCCCGGCGCGTCCCGCTCGCCCGGCACGGTGACGCCCGGCGTCGCGAGCCCGCCACCCCGATCGGCCCCGCCGCCACCCTTGAGCCGGCCGGCGGCGAGACGAAGCGCCGCCTGAGCCTGGCGGCGAAATCTGCGACGGCTCGTCGAGCTCATCCCCGTCGAGCGATCATAGGAGTCGCTCACCCATCGTCCCGGATCCCGCCTTTCTCGGTCATGGCGCAGGCGGCCCGCGTCGCCGGGGAGACGGGCTCCCCGTCCTCCAGACGGCGCGCCTGGTCCCCGTAGGTAACGGCGGACGGATATGGCTCGCCGGTGCGCGGGTCGGCCATCCCGTACCAGTCCTCCGGGTAGCTGGGCCTGCGCTCCTGCGTGACCCAGGTGTGGGCCGCGATGCCGATGACGTCGCACCCCGAGCGGGCGATCGCCGGTGTGACGATCCGGAAGTACTCCGCACGGTCGTCCTCGGGCACGGGCGGGAGCCCCAGTGCGCCGCGGGTGTGCCAGCCCACTTCGTCGGCTGTCATGGGCGCGTCGCTCAATCCGGCCGCGTCGAGCGCCTTCCGAAAGCCACTGAGCGCTCCGAGGACCGCCGCCGGGTCCTTGCCGTAGGGGTGGACGGCGACGGCGTCGACCGCATCGCGGAGCGCCGGGACCGCGTCGACCGCCGCGGACAGAAACGTCCGGTAGCTCGTCTTGGCGGGCGGTCCGGCCTCGTCCGTCTGAAAGGCAGCGAGGCCGCCGATGAGCACCACCGCCCTGGGATCGACGGCGTGCACCGCGTCGTGCGCCGCCAGGTAGAGCCGGGCGTACGCCGCCGGCTCCGGCTTGGGACACCAAAGGCGGCCGAAGTTCGGCTCGTTCCAGACCTCGTACTCGGTAACCGGTTCGTACGGGAGCTCGGGATGCTCATGCCAGAACGATCCGCCGCGTCCGTAACGCCTGGCCAGCGCGTCCATGAGGGCGGCGTAGTCGGCCGTTCCCTCCGGTGGCGAGTTGGTCCCGCATTCCGGCGGTGCCGACGGGCTCGCCGCCCATTCCGGGATCGGCCCGCCCTTCACGGTCGGCAGCCAGCGCAGATGCTGGGAGGCCAGGGTCCCGACCCAGCCGTCGAGGGGGGCGAACCGGTAGCTGTGCCGCCCCCCAACCGGCGGCGACGGCTCGATCTGGCTCCAGTCGAAGCTCGATCGCACGTATCCCACGCCGAGCTGCGCGATCTGGGCGGCGTTTCTCTGCGTGTACTCCAGATTCCCGCCGGCCGCGACCTGCTCGAGAACCTGCGCGTTCATGCCGAAGAAGCCCCGAGGGATGGGCGGTCCGACCTCGACCGCCGTCGTGGAGCCCCCGCCGCAGCCGGCGAGGACGATCAGCGCGGCCGCAGCGGAGAGGGCCAGCCGGGCCCTCACGTGTCCGAGAGCTCGTAGATGATCAACTCGGCGAGACGCGCGTCCCGGGTGCGCATGAAGACGACGACGTGCGACCTCCCCGCAGTCCCCTCGAAAGTCAGGACCACCCCGGCATACGGTGAGCCGGGGAACGCTTCGCCCCTCACCTGGCGGCCCTCGAGCGGGGCGCCCGAAAGGCGCTCGGAGAGCAAGGTCAACCCGCTCGCGCCGCGGCCGTACCGGTCGCCCCCGGGGGAGACCACCCGCACGAGGGCATTGTCCGCCATGAGCCTCTCCAGGCGGTCGAGGTCCGACCTCCGCAGGGCCCCGATCACCTCGTCGACGAAGGACTGCTCGTATGCGGACTCGCGACGGCGGCGTCGCGGGAGCCTCGCGCCGCGTCGAAGGGCCGACGAGAGCCTCCCTGTTGGCCTCGAATCAGCGGTTCGGCGCTTCCCGGGGGTTCCTGGGGCGATGCGCGGGTAGCCCAGGTCGTCCAGCAGGTCTCCGGCGACCTCCTCGAACGCCTCCAGCTCGCTCGCGGTGTAGGCGTCACGCCACTTGGCCGCACCGATGCCCGAGGGATCGCTGCCGAGGTTCGCGGGCGCCCGCGCCTCGGCCGTCGCCGTCCGGATGATCTGGTCGTCCACGGGCAACTCCAGCCAGGCGTACAGGTCTCGAATGATCGGAGCCGGGTCCTCGAGCAGGGCTTCGTATCGGACCTCGCGGTAGCGGTTCGAGGACATGCCCGCCTCCCTCGCCGAGCGGACCGACGTCCGCCACTCCGAGGCGGCCTCTCTGATCCCGACGGGACCCCATCGCTGAGACGCGATCGACCTGGCGACGTCCCGCCCGTCGCGCACGATGTGGACGATCCGCGCGTCCGGATAGATCTCCGAGATCAGGTCGAGGTGCAGCACGTGCAGGGGTGTGCGCTCCGCCAGCCGCGGGGTCTCCTGCTCCAGAAAGCCGGCGAAGACGGCGTCGCAGAGGTCGCGCGCCCCGTCGAGCGCGGCCGAGCGCTCGACGTAGACCCGCCCGGTCGTCGTCGACGATCGAAGTGAGTGCTGAAACAGGTCGAAAAGGGGGGCGATTCCGTGCGAGAACAGGTGCGTCTCCGACGGCACGGACGCGACCATTGGATGTGCGGTCACGATTCGCTGCAGCCAGAGGGTCCCGCTCCGACGGGCCCCTACGTTGAAGATCATCCGGCCGTGCAACGGGCTATCGGCGCGGCTCATTCGCCGGGACGATACCCGCACGCATGGGACCCTCAGTTCGGCCAGCCGACACCGCTGTTAGATTCAGGCGCCCCCAAAGCTGATTAGGAGGAGACACATTGACCAAGGCTGAATTCGTCGATCGGATCGCCGGACAGTTCGAGACCAAGAAGGCCGCGAGCGACGCCGTCGAGGCGGTGCTCGACGGAATCACGAATGCGCTCGCGAGCGGAGGCGAGGTCAACTTCACCGGCTTCGGGAAGTTCAGCGTCGCCGAGCGCGGGCCGCGCCAGGGTGTCAACCCCCGCACCGGCGAGCGCATCACCCTCGCGGGCGGCCGCGTGCCCAAGTTCTCCGCCGGCGCCGGGCTCAAGCAGAAGGTCAAGGGCTGAGCGAACCCTTTGCGGATCGCCTCGCCGCACTCGTCGAGGCGCGGCGCAGCCAGGTCTGCCTGGGCCTCGACCCCGATCCGGCGGCCCTTGACCCGGACTCCGGCGACGACGACGGCGGCGCCGCCGAACGCGCGGCCGCCGCCATCGCGGCAAGCTGCGGAGCGCTGATCGAGCGCACCGGGCCCGCGTGCGTGGCCGCCAAGCTCCAGCTCGCGTGCTTTGAGCGTCTCGGCGCTCCGGGTTGGTCGGCGCTCGAGAGCACTATCGCCGCGGCTCGGAGCTCCGGACTGCTGGTGATCGCTGACGGCAAGCGTGGGGACGTGCCGGTGAGCGCCGCCGCCTACGGGCAGGCGCTCTTCGGCTCCACGCCCACCCCGTGGGGGGAGGTCGCCGGCCTGGGTGTCGACGCCGCCACCGTGAACCCGCTGCTGGGCGGCGACGCTCTCGACCCGCTGATCGACGCCGCCGAATCGTCCGGTGGGGGGGTCTTCGGCCTGGTTCGTACCTCCAACCCGGGCGCCGCGGACCTGTTCGACGTCCCCTCGCCCGACGCCCCCCTCTATGAGCGTATGGCCGCCCTGCTCGCGGAGCGCTCCGGCAGGCTTGCGGGCCGGTCCGGGCTCTCGGGAGTCGGGGCGGTCGTCGGGGCGACTGAGCCGCGACACCTCGCAAGGGTCCGGGAGCTGATGCCCTCGGCGATCTTCCTGGTCCCCGGCGTCGGCGCCCAGGGCGGCCGGCCGGGGGACCTCGGTCCCGCCTTCGGCGAGCAGCCGGGGTCGGTCCTGGTGACGGCATCGCGGTCGATCGCGGGAGCCCCCGATCCCCGTCGGGCTGCGGATGATCTTCGCGAGGAGCTCTGGCGACTGTGCGGCGCCTGAGCTAGCGGCGCGAGCGGTGTTGGGCGCCCGATTGCCCCCCGCATGACCGCGCCACCAATGCGCTTTCGCGGTTTACCATCCGGGTCCCGTGGCCAGGATCCTCGCGGTGTTGGCGCTAGTAGTCGCGGCGGTCGTGGTGATCGTCGTGATCTCGTCGTCCCTCGGGGGCTCCGACGAGAGCTCGAAGAGCGGCTCGCACGCGGGCGGTCCGAACCAGGAGAAGCAGCACCACGACAGGTACTACGTCGTGGAGCCCGGGGACACGTTCGCGGGAATCGCCGCGAAGGAGGGAGTCACCGTCTCGCACCTCGAGCAGTTGAACCCCAATCTCGACACGCAGCTGCTCCCCGAGAAGGGATGCATAAACCTGGTTCCGGAGGGGTGCAAGATCCTCGCCGAGGGCGGTTGATCCTCCGAGGACGGCGGGCGCCGGGCATCGCATGCATCGCGGTGGCGGCGGCGCTAGCGATAGCGCCGACGCCCAACGCGACCGCGGACGCCCCGGCGAAGCCCCCCGACATCGCGGCGACCGCGTGGATCCTGCTGGACGCGGGCGATCGCACACGCCTGGCCGCGCACGACGCGAGCTCCTCGCACGCGATGGCCAGCACGACGAAACTCATGACGGCCTATCTCGCGCTGCATCAGCTGCCGCTGGACAGGCTCATCGCGGCGCCTCCGTATCACCCGATCCCGGGCGAGTCGCTCCTCGGCCTCGATGCCGGCGAGCGCATGTCGGTCCGGGATCTGCTCTACGGGCTGCTGCTCCCGAGCGGCAACGACGCGGCGGTGACCCTCGCCGACGGCGTGGCGGGCTCCACCGATGCGTTCGTGCGCGAGATGAACACGGCGGCCCACCGGCTCGGGCTCGACGAGACGAGCTACGCCAACCCGATCGGCCTCGATCAGCGCGGCAACTACTCGAGCCCGCGGGACTTGGCGGATCTCGCGCTGACGCTGCGGCGGACCAAGCTGTTCCGGCGGATCGTAGACACGCCGGAGATCACCCTCGAGACCGGCGATCACCCCCGCACGATCGAGAACCGCAACGACCTCCTGCTGTCCCACTCCTGGATCAACGGTGTCAAGACGGGCTACACGCCCGAGGCCGGCGACGTGCTCGTCGCGAGCGGCACGCGCAAGGGCGTGACGCTGCTCTCGGTGGTGATGGGGGCACCGAGCATCGCCGTCCGCAACAGCGACACCCTCGCGCTGCTCGACTACGGATTCGCGCTGTACCGGCGCGTGGACGCCGTGCGGTCCGGGGAGAAGCTCGGCTTCGCGGAGGTTCCCAACGGCGACTCGCGGGTCTCGCTCGTGGCGAGGGGCGGCGTCCGGGCGACCGTGCGTCGCGGCCAGAACGTGGACGTCTCCGTGAAGGCGCCGAGCGCCGTCGAGGCGCCGATCCGCCGCGGCGAGCCGCTCGGCAAGGCGATCGCCACGCTCGCCGGCGAGCCGGTCGGCCGCGTCCCTGTGGTCGCGTTCCGGGCCGTGAAGCCCGCCGGCAGCGGATCGCTGGTGGCCAGGGTGGACGATGCCCTTCCGGGCCCGCGGGCGGTCGTCTGGTTGATCGTCGTGGGGCTGGTCGCGATCGTGATACTGATTGCCGCGACGCTGCTCGGACGGCGATCGGGGTGAGGCGCCGTCGGCTAAGGTCGTCAAGGGAAACGTCCAAGCGGAGGCAAGCGCTGCAGTGATCCTGACGGTTACGTTGAACGCGGCGATCGACCGGACGGTTGCGGTCCCCAACTTCCGGCTCGGGCGCCGTCACCGCGCCGTCGAATCCCGAACGGTCGCCGGCGGGAAGGGGGTGAACGTCGCCCGCGCGCTGAAGCTCCTTGGCCGCCCGGTGGTCGCGACCGGGCTGGCCGGCGGCCCGACGGGCGCCCGCATCCTCGAGCTCCTCACCGAGGAGTCGATCCTCAACGACTTCACGACGATCGGCGGGGAGTCGCGGACCAACCTCGCGATCATCGACCCGACGTCCGGCGAGCAGACGGAGGTCAACGAGCGGGGCCCGGAGGTGGGCGCTGATGAGGTCGAGCAGTTCGTCGAAGAGCTCCTGTACCTCGCCCAGGGAGCGAGCCTCTGCATCCTCGCCGGCACCCTGCCGCCCGGCGTCGATTCGACCCTCTATGCGCGACTTGTGGGCGAGCTGCGCCGGCTGGGCGTCCATGCCCTCCTCGACACGGAGGGAGAGCCCATGCGCCTCGGCCTCCGCGCGGAGCCCGCGGTCGTCGCCCCCAACGTCGAGGAGGCGGAGGGCGCGGTGGGCCACGAGTTCAACGATGCCGACGATCTCGCGATGGGGCTCGCCAGCCTCGTCGAGATGGGGGCCCGCGAGGCGATCAGCACGCGGCCCGCGGGCAGCGTGGCGATCCTGGCAGAGGACGCAGGTAGGCGCCGCTACGAGGTTGAGATCGAGCCGCTCGAGCCGGTGTCGGGCGTCGGTTCCGGCGACTGCTTCCTTGCCGGCTACGCCGCGGCCCGCTACGAGGGCGCGTCGCCGCGCGAGTGCCTCGCTTTCGGCGTGGCATGCGGCGCGGAGTCGACTCAGCACTTCGGCGCGGGCACGGTGAACGCGCGGGACACCGAACGCCTGCTGTCGCGCGTCGACGTGCGAGAGGTCGACATCCCGGCGGGGGTCGGTTAGCGCCATGTCCCCGGCGATGGATGGATTTCGGCGCCTATAGCGTCGGTTTTCCAGCCATCGCTCGAAGGCCGGCCCTACGGCCCCACGTAGTTCACGTGCCACCACTCGCTCGAGGCCTCGGTTTTGGCCCAGCCGTATGTGGCGCCGATCTGGTCGATGACGTTGGCCATCGACGGGTCCGCGAGGTCGAGCGCCGCCCCGTACTCGTGCGAGGAGGTACCGGGCGCGGCGGCCAGGTTGCCCTGCCCCGACAGGTAGAGGTCGTAGAGGTAGAGCTGCTGCCCGTATGTCCGGTAGGCGGAGAGGGGGCCCGCAGGGTAGAGGTCGATCCCGTACATGCTCAGCGATGCCTGGCGCATCGCGTTCCAGTTGTAGGCGGCGTTGGACGCCAGGTACGCCTCCCCCGAGGGGCACGAGGGGCAGTAGATCGGCGAGGTCCAGGACGGGTCCTCCTCCGGTGGGGGCGACGCCGGGGTCGTCGGGGTCACGCTGGACGTCGTCGCGCCGGCGGATCCGGTCGGCGAGGGAATCGTGATCTGCTGCCCGCTTGTGAGCAGGGCGTCCGCGGAGAGGCCGTTGTCGGCCGCGAGCGCATCCACCGAGACGCCGTTGGCCGCGGCGACCGACGACAGGCTCTCGCCGGGTTGGACGGTGCGGGCGGTGCCCGAGGTCGTGGATGTCGAAGCGACGGTCGAGGTCGCGCCGGAGCTCGCCAGGGCGCTGGCCCCCTCGGTCTCGGTCGGGATCTGGATCGTCTGTCCCACGTAGACCTGGGCGTCCGCCGACAGCCCGTTGTAGGCGGCCACCGTCTGCGTCGTGAAGTTGTTGGCGGCCGCGATCGACCACAGGGTTTCGCCCGGCGCCACCGTGTGCGGGACTGCCGCGCTGGCCGTGGCAGCGAACGCGCCCAGGGAGACGACGACCGCGCACAGCGCCTTTGCGAGTGGGGACACCTGCTCTGCCTCCTGATGCGTCCCGTCCTTGGGAGGTTTCGGGCCCGTCCCTGCGCCCCGGACGGGTCACCGTTTCGGGTTCCGGCGCGGGTTCCTCCCCTTGAAGGCGGGCGTGCACCCACTGCTAACATCGCCTGGGCCTTGGAAATGCCGGGCCCAGACTCGCTAGATGCGCACTTTCGGCCTCGTTTGACGAGGCTTTTTTCGTCCGCGCTCGTGCCTAGCCTGGCTCTTTACGTCGTGAGAGGGGCGAGCTAGATGGAAGTCGAGATCGGACGCGGCAAGAAGGGCAGGCGGGCCTACGGGTTCGACGACATCGCGATCGTGCCTTCGCGGCGAACCCGCGATCCCGACGACGTCGACATCACCTTGACGCTCGGTCCCTACCGGTTCGAGCTCCCCGTCCTTGCCTCGGCGATGGACGGGGTCGTGAGCCCGCAGAGCGCGGCCGAGATCGGCAGGCTCGGTGGGCTCGCGGTGCTCAACCTCGAGGGCATCTGGTCGCGGTACGAGGACGCCGCCGAGCAGCTCGAGCGCATTGCCGCCGCGCAACCGTCCGTGGCCACGCGCACGATGCAGGAGATCTATCGGGAGCCCGTGAAGCCGGAGCTGATCGCCCGGCGCGTCGAGGAGATCAAGGCGCAGGGTGTGGTCGCCGCGGGCTCGTTCACGCCCCAGCGCGTCACCGAGCACTACGAGGTGGCGCTGGAGGCGGGCCTGGACATCCTGGTCATCCAGGGCACCGTGATCTCGGCCGAGCACGTCTCCTCCAAGACCGACCCGCTCAACCTCAAGAAGTTCATCGCCGAGGCGCCGGTGCCGTGCATCGTCGGCGGCTGCGCCTCGTACTCCACCGGCCTTCACCTGATGCGAACCGGGGCCGTCGGCGTCCTCGTTGGAGTCGGGCCCGGCGCTGCCTGTACGACCCGGGGGGTCCTGGGGATCGGGGTCCCGCAGGCCACTGCCATCGCGGACGTCGCGGCGGCTCGCTCCCAGCACATGCTGGAGACCGGTGAGTACTGCAACGTGATCGCCGACGGCGGCATGCGCACCGGCGGCGACGTCTCCAAGGCCATCGCCTGCGGCGCGGACGCGGTGATGATCGGATCGCCGCTCGCGCGCGCCAAGGAGGCGCCGGGCCGCGGTTTCCACTGGGGCATGGCGACCTTCCATCCCTCCCTACCGCGCGGTGCCCGGGTTGCCACCGTCCAGGACGGCTCGCTCGAGCAGATCCTTCTCGGCCCCGCACAGGAGAACGACGGGACGTTCAACCTCGTCGGGGCCCTGCGGACGTCCATGGCCACCTGCGGCTACGAGGACATCCGCGATTTCCAGCGGGCCGAGGTGATGGTCGCGCCGGCGCTGCAGACCGAGGGCAAGAGCCTCCAGCGCGAGCAGTCCGTGGGCATGGGGTCAAACGGGCGGGCCGCGGTGGCGGCCGGAGTAGCCGTCAGCGATGACTGACGGCGCCGCGGTTCCGGCGACGCCGACCGCGGCCAAGGGTGTCACCGGGACCGAGACGGTCTCCTCGGAGGCGGTCGACGTGCGCCCGCCGGAGACCGCCCGCGAGGAGGTCCTGGTCCTCGACTTCGGCGGTCAGTACTCGCAGCTGATCGCGCGCAGGATCCGCGAGTGCGGCGTCTTCGCCGAGCTCCTGCCCCATACGACCGACTTCGAGCAGATCAAGCGGCGCCGTCCCGCGGCCCTCGTCCTCTCGGGAGGCCCGGCTTCCGTCTATTCGGAGGGCGCCCCCGAGCTGCGCCCGGCGCTGCTCGATCTGGGCGTCCCGGTGCTGGGCATCTGCTACGGGATGCAGGCGATGGTGCGGGTGCTCGGCGGGCGGGTGGAGGGCGCCGAGGCCGGGGAGTTCGGCCGGACCCCGCTCGAGCTCGTGAACGGCGGCGGCAGGCTCCTCGCCGGGCTGCCCAGGGAGCAGCAGTGCTGGATGAGCCACCGCGACTGCGTCTTCGAGGCCCCGCCGGGATTCGTCCCGCTGGCGTCGAGCCCCGGGTCGCCCGTGGCCGCCTGCGAGAGCCCCGAGCGCGGCCTCTACGGAATCCAGTTCCACCCCGAGGTCGTCCACACGCCCTACGGGACCGAGATCCTGACCCGCTTCCTCCGGGACGTCGCCGGGCTTACGGAGACGTGGTCCCCCGCGTCGGTGATCACCGAGCAGGTCGAGCGCATCCGCGCCCAGGTGGGCGAGGCCGGCGTGATCTGCGGGCTCTCCGGAGGCGTCGACTCGGCGACGGCGGCCGCGCTGGTCCACCGGGCGGTCGGCGACCAGCTCACCTGCGTCCTCGTCGACCACGGCTTGCTGCGGAAGAACGAGGCCGAGCAGGTGGTCGCGACCTTCCGCGACCGCGGCATCAAGCTCGTCCACGTCGACGCCACCCAGCGGTTCCTCGCACGCCTTGCCGGCGCCGTCGAGCCCGAGCGAAAGCGCAAGATCATCGGCGAGGAGTTCGTCCGCGTCTTCGAGGAGGAGGCCGAGAAGCTCCCGGACGTCCGGTTCCTGGTCCAGGGCACGCTGTACTCGGACGTGATCGAGTCCGGCGGCGACGGGCGTGCCGGTGCCGCGGTGATCAAGTCTCACCACAACGTGGGCGGGCTTCCGGAGGACCTCGGGCTCGACCTCGTGGAGCCGCTTCGGATGCTGTTCAAGGACGAGGTCCGCGCGGTCGCGACCGAGCTCGGGCTGCCCGATCGAATCGTCTGGCGCCAGCCCTTCCCGGGCCCCGGCCTCGGCATCCGGATCGTCGGGGGGGAGGTCACCGCCGAGCGGCTGGACATCCTGCGCGACGCCGACGCGATCCTCCAGGAGGAGGTGCGCGCCGCGGGGCTCTACCGCGAGCTCTGGCAGTCGTTCTGCGTGCTACCGGTGGTGCGCTCGGTGGGGGTCCAGGGCGACGGTCGAAGCTACGCGTACCCGATCGTGATCCGCGCCGTGACCTCCGACGACGCCATGACGGCGGACTGGGCGAGGCTCCCGTACGACCTCCTGGAGCGCGTGTCCAACCGGATCATCAACGAGGTCTCGGGCGTCAACCGGGTCGCGCTGGACATCTCGTCCAAGCCCCCCGCGACCATCGAGTGGGAGTAGCCCCTCTCGCGACACGCCGCCGCCGGCGCCAGACCAAAGGACCATCGGGTCGAAATGCGGCTCATATGCTGCCGCGATGCGGGTGCTCGCCATCGGGAGCATGTATCCGCCCCATTTCGAGGGCGGCTATGAGCTCGTGTGGCGCAGCGCGGTCCGCCACCTTCGCGACCGCGGGCACACGGTCAGGGTCCTGGTCAGCGACTATCGCGCCGAGCGCCCCGATCCCGAGATCCCCGAGGATCCGGATGCCCACCGCGACCTGCGCTGGTACTGGCGAGACCACTCGGTCGTAAGGCTGGGGCCGCGAACGTCGCTGGCGCTCGAGCGGCACAACACGCGCGCCCTTGGCAAGCATCTGCGCGAGCTCTCGCCGGACGTGGTGACGTGGTGGGCGATGGGCGCCATGTCGCTTTCGATGATCGAGCTCGTCCGCGGCTCCGGCGTGCCGGCGGTCGGCTTCGTCCATGACCGCTGGATGCTCTACGGGCCCGACGTCGACGGCTGGCAGCGGGGCATGCGAAGGCTCGGGCCGCTGGCCGGGGCGCTCGGTTCGATCGTTCGCGTTCCCACGCGTCTCGACCTCGGACGGGCGGGGAGGTGGTTGTTCTCCAGCGATGCCCTTCGCGACGAGATCCTGTCCGCGTTGCCCCTCCCTGACACCGGCGTGGCCCGCCCTGGGATCGAGCCGGGGCTCTTCCCCGCCGGCCCGGAGACCGAGTGGAGTGGTCGCCTGCTCTACGTGGGCAGGATCGATCCCCCGAAGGGCATCGCCAACGCGGTCAGTGCGGTTGCGTCGCTGCCGGGAACCAGCCTCGAAATCGTCGGTACCGGAGCGGCATGGCACGAGGCGGAGCTCCGGGATCTGGCGCACGGACTCCGCGTCTCGGACCGGATCACGTTTCGCGGGCAGGTTCCCCGAGCGCAGCTGGCGGACACCTACGCGTGCGCGGATGCGGTCCTCTTCCCGGTGCTCTGGGAGGAGCCTTGGGGCCTCGTGCCGCTCGAGGCGATGGCCGCGGGAAGGCCGGTCGTTGCCACGGGGTCCGGCGGGTCGGCCGAGTACATGCGCCACGAGCAGAACTGCCTGATCTTCAAGCCGCGCGACGACCCCGCGGCACTCGCCGACGCCGTGCGCCGCGTGGCGGGAGACGCCGCGCTCAGGCGCCGGTTGCGGGAGAACGGCTTCGAGACCGCGCGACGGCACACCGAGGACGCCTTCAACCAGGCCGTGGCGAGGGAGGTCGAGGAGGTCGCCGCCCGCTGAGCCGGCCTGCTCAGTGCTCGCGCCGGAGCTCGCTGGGGGTCCGCAGGCCGCTCAGGTGCACACGGACCCAGCGCCGGTTCAGGTCCCGTGGACGCGAGAAGCGCCGCGGGGAGACCAGCGCCAGCGGTGCGAGAACGACCCACCGAACCGCCGCGCCACCGACGTTGACCGCGGCGGTGGCCCAGGCGACTAGCACGCCTCGCTGGCGCGCCATCCAGCTGTAGCTGGCCGCCATCCACCGCGGCCACAGCTCGTCCCCGAACGCCTTCCTGGTCGCGGCGCTTCCGACGTGGAACACGGTTGCCCGAGGCTCGTAGCGGGCGGTCCAGCCGGATCGGTTGAGCCTCCAGCCGAGATCCAGGTCCTCCGCGTGCATGAACTGGTCGCTGCTGAAGCCCCCGACGGCCGTGAAGGCTGCACGCCGCACCAGGAAGAACGTGGCGATGGCCCAGGAGACCTCGCGGGGGCGGGTCGAGTCCCAGGCGGGCGGAATGCAGAGCCTGTCGGCAACCCGGTGGCTCAGCCGGTGGATGCCGGCGTTCACCAGCACCGTCAATCCGAGGGTAGGGAAGGGATGCACCGAGCTCTGGGTCGAGCCGTCGGGCAGCTCAAGGCGCGGGGCGACGACCGCCGCCTCCGGATGCTCCTCGCCGGTGCGCAGCAGTCGCTCGAGCGCGCCCGGGCGAAGCTCGATGTCCTCGTTGGCCGGCGCGATCCACGGACTATCGGAACGCTCCGCGACCAGGTTCACCGCCCGGCCGTAGCCGAGGTTCCGATCCAGGGCGACGAGGTTGACCCACTGGAACTCCCGGCGCACCATCTCCGGGGAACCGTCGGTCGAGGCGTTGTCCACGACCCACACGTCGGCGCGGCGTGCCTCGACCTCGGGGCGCATCGATCGCAGGCAGGGCCCCAGCAGCTCGCGGACGTTCGTGGAGACGACCGCGATCGCCACGCCGGCTGTGCCCTCGTCGCTCAAGCCGGGGCGGGCTTGCGAGCGACCACCAGCAGCCTCGTCAGCTCGGGGAGATGACGCACCTCGTCGAAGCCGACCGGCTCCAGCCCGACTCGCCCCAGGATCTCCTCCACCTCGGCGCGCGAATACCGGCGTATGTACGTGACGCCGTCCTCCTCGAAGTAACGCCGCTGCCCCTCGATCAGGTCGAACACCACCGTCCCACCCGAGCGAAGCTGACGAGCGAGGTTGGATAGGCCGGCCTCGAAGGAGGGGAACAGGTGCTTGAACGTGAGCGACGACAGCACCGAGTCCATTTCCTGCCCGAGCTCGACCGTCTCCACGTCGGCGCACACGAATCGCACCGCCTCCTGCGGAAAGCGCTCCCGGAGATGCGCGACGTTGTCCTCCGAGAGGTCGACACCGACATAGGACCCGAACTGGGCGCCGCGATCGAGGCAGGCGGTGAGGAGGCGGCCGTAGCCCGCGCCGATCTCGACCACCGCGCGATCGGGCCCGAAGGCGCCGTAGCCGGCCGCCTTCGCTACGAACGCATCGCCCGTCGGGCGCGCGCCCCAGGTCAGACGGGCGTCCGGCTTGGCCGCACGCCATCGTCGCCGCGAGCGATCCCAGCCGTCCTCCCGCGACTCGAGGAGGTGGGTCTCGAGCCGGTCGAGGCGCTTGGTGAGGTCCGTCTCGAGTCGATCGATCCGTTGCTCCAACCCCGCGATGCCGAGCATCCGCCGCACCCGGTCGCGCGTTCGCGCCGGCACCAGGCTTCTCAGCGACCGCCCGGGAATGTCAGTGGAGCGGTACGCGCCGCCGGTCGAGGAGGCTCACGAGGCAGGATCATAAGCGGCCCCTGCGCGCGTCATCGCGTGCGTCAACTAGCGTTCCCGCCATCGAGACGCAACCCCCGACAGGTTCGCCCGCGACGAGCTTGACCCGGAAACTCCGCGCGAAGGCGATCGGCGCACCACGCAAGATCGGGTACTTCTGGGGCCCGCGGGTGATGTCGTGGCTGCGGAGGCAATGGGTGCTCCTCCGTCACCCTCACGCCACCATCGTGTTCAAGTCTCCGATCTACTTGGGCCCCCGCTTCAGCCTCCACATCCCGAACGGCGGCACGTTCATCGCCGGCCCCGGAGTCGAGTTCCGGCGGGACTTCCGGGCGGAGGTCGAGGGCGACGGCCGTCTCGTGATCGGCGCGGGATCGCGATTCAGCTATTCGGTGTTGATTCAGTGCTCCACCTCCGTCGAGATCGGCGAGCGCTGCATGTTCGGGCAGGCCAGCGCGATCTTCGACGGGCAGCACCGATTCCGGGATCTGACGAAGCCGATGCTCGACCAGGGCTACGACTTCAGGCCCATCCGGATCGAGGACGATGCCGTGATCACGACCAAGTGCACGATCATGGCCGACGTCGGCCGTCGTGCCTTCATCGGCGCCAACTCGGTGGTGACGCAGTCGGTTCCCCCGTTCACGGTCGCCGTCGGGGCGCCGGCGCGGCCGGTGGACTACTTCGGGCCCGAGGGTCAGGAGCCGCCTGAGGTCACCGCCCGTGCCGCATCCGGGTCGGACGACGGGAGGGAGGCATGACGGGCTCCGAGCTCCGGTCGCCCCCCGCCGCGGATGACACCGCAGCGCTGCGGAGGCGCCTCGGCGAATTCGACTGGTACCACACGCAGGAGCTGGCCCCCGGCGTCGAAACCCCGGGGCTCTTCGACCATCGCCCCTACGTCGACCGCTATGGCATCCCAGCGGATCTGAGCGGCAAGCGGGTCCTGGAGGTCGGGACCTTCGAGGGCTTCTGGGCGTTCGAGCTCGAGCGGCGGGGAGCCGAGGTGATCGCGATCGATGTCGATCGGATGCAGCAGCTCGACTGGCCGCCCCGGCTGCGGCCGAGCGAGGACGGCCCCCGGGGCGAGGGCTTCGAGATCTCCAAGGAGGCGTTCGGAAGCGACGTCGAACGGGTCGGGCTTTCCGTCTACGACGCGACGCCCGAGCGGCTGGGCGGCCAGTTCGACCTCGTTTTCGTCGGCTCGGTGCTGATCCATCTGCGCGATCCGATGCTCGCGCTCGAGCGACTCGCCGGGCTCTGCCGCGGCGAGCTGATCCTGTGCGAGGAATACAGCCGCCTCCTCGGGCTGCTGCCCCTGCAGGTGGCGCTGTTTCGCGCCGAAGCCGCCTGGATGGTGTGGTGGCTTCCCTCGGTCCGGACGTGGCTGAGGATGGTGGAGGCCGCGGGGTTCGAGGACGTCCGCGAGCACGACCGGTTCCTGCTGCGATTCCGCGCCCGCAGGGGAGGGGTCAGGCACGTCGTGATCCACGCCCGCGGGCCACGTACCTAGCCGCTCGCGGCGCGGCGCATGCGAATCGCGATCGTTCACACGGGCGAGCCGAGCGGCGCGACCGGGCGGATCACCCGAGATCTCGCGCACGGGCTCGCGGAGCGGGGCCACCACGCCAGCCTCATCGGCGCCGCCGACCCGGGGGCAAACGTGGATGGGGTCGAGGTAAAACGGGTCTGGCGCCCTCCGCACGTTCGCGGATTCGACTGGTACGAGCGCGACCTGGATGCCACCCCGGGTGTGCTCTGGCATCTGCTCCGCGGCTCCTACGACGTCGCCCATGCGTTCGACCCGGCTCATGCCTGGGCGGCCGTGAGGGCGGCGCCGCTCGGTGCCCCGCCGACGATCCTCTCGCTTCACGACCCTCCCGACCGGCGGTTTCTCGTGAGCCGCCGGTACAGGCTGGAGATGCTGCGGGCGAGCATCGCCGGCTGCGCGGCCGTCACGGTCCCGAGCGAGGAGGTCGCGATGCTGTTTCGCCGCTACCTGATGGCGGATCCGGCGGTGCTTCCACCCTCGGTGGCGGCCCTGACCGCATACGAGGAGCTCTACCGCGCGGCGATCACTCCGGCCGGCGGGCGCTGAACGCCGCGTAGAGCGTGCTCGCGAAGGCGGAGCTCCTGGGCTTCGTGATCGCCACCCTGTGCACTTCCTCGAATCCGGCGGCGGTGAGCCAGCTCGAGATTCCGGCCAGGTTCGGGACCCACCACGCGTAGTCGGTCTCGTGCGCGAGAAAGCGCGCGGCAGGCCGGCGGCGGGACGCGAGCGTGAGGTAGGCGGAGAACGGCTCGAAGACGCGCACCTCGCCACCGGGCACGAGGAGGTCGCGAATCCGCTCCAGCCCTCGCACCGGATCGCGGATGTGGGTTAGGAGGGCGCCGCAGAAGGCGAAGTGCACCGGACCGTCGAGCGCGCTCGGGCTGAGGTCGTACACGTTGCACTCCACTCGGTTTACGTCGGACCCTAGCGCCTCTGCGGCCAGGCGGAACCCGGCGCCGAGCTCCAGGCCGGATTCCCGCGAGTCCGCCATGACGTGGTCGCGGCGAAGCGG
>JBKPFQ010000003.1:0-9077 GCA_046728915.1 Actinomycetota bacterium
GGGAGGCGGCAAGCCGGCCCAATGCTCCTTGTCAAGCACGCGGCAGCGCCGATCGAAGTTGCTGCCCACGCGAGTCGAGTCGAGAAGATGGCGCCCGTCGCGGCCGCGCCCTCAGAATGACGCTGCCTGCTCTCGCCCTAGGGAGTCGCGGCCGCTCTCGTCGCTGCCCGGTAGGTTTGGCTGCATGGCGGAAGCTGAGGAGATACTGCGGTCCGCCTACCGCGCGTTCAACGCGCGCGATATCCAGGGGGCGGTCGAGTTGATGGACCCCGAGGTCGATTGGCCGAACGCCTGGGAGGGCGGTCGGGTGGTCGGCCGGGCGGCGGTTCGCGACTACTGGAGCAGGCAGTTCGCCGCCATCTCGAGCAAGGTCGAGCCCGAGGGCTTCACCGAGGAGGCGGACGGGAGCATCACCGTGGATGTGCATCAGGTGGTGCACGACGCGATCACTGGCGAACTCATCTCCGATTCGCACGTCCGCCACCGATATCGGCTCGAGTATGGCCTGGTCGTCCGGATGGACGTTCTGGAACCGGCGGACGAGAAGTAAAGAATCGGAAGCCCGCGCTGCTCTTGTCTCGCGCAAGGGAGGAGCGATTCCGCCGAGCCGCTGGGTTTCTCCTCCTCGTCCGGAGGGGCACCAGATTGATGGTCGGGCTGGCGTCTGGTCGTGGAGGCAACGCAGTCGCGCCTCACGGATGCGCGCTCATGGTTAGGGACGCTCCGATGAAGGCCAGCGTCTGGGTCTCAAGCCGCGTCTTGTCTCGATCTGAGAGCGAGCGCAGGGGCCCGCGGAGGAGGACCGCGAGTCCGTGGACGGTTGCCCAGGTTGGGTATTCGATGTTCGGACGGCGCGCCGCGTCCAGCAATCCAGCCTCAACGAGGTCACCGAGTGCGGCCTGGAGGTATTGCAACGGTTGTCGCTCATCGTTTGTGTCCTCGAGCGGGTGGTCGGCTGCCGCGAATGCGGTGTCGAAGAGCCCTGGCTCTGTGCGGGCGAACTCGAGGTATGCCCTGCCGACGGCCTGGAGCCGGAGTCGCGCCCCCGTCGGCGTATGCGCCCCCGCGCGGACCTGGCTCATCCCGTCTGCCATGCGCTGCGCCAGCCGTCTGACCGCCTCGTCGCGGACCGCCGCGAGCAGCGCGTCGCGGTCGGCGAAATGCCGGTAGGCGGCATTGGGAACGACCCCGACCATGCGCGTCACCTCGCGCAACACGACCGCGTCGGGCCCGCCCGACCGTGCGAGCTCGACGCCAGCTTCGATGAGCGCGGAGCGCACAGTGCCGCGGGGCCGCGGTCCCCGGCGCCTGGGCCGTTCGCTCGCCTGCGTGCGGTCGGCGATCCTCTCCTTGTGTGACGGCACTCACTGAAGTTTAGTGGACAGCGTCCACACTCAGTGGTAAGGTGGACAGTGTCCACAATTCAACATCCGAGGTTCCAATGACGAGCACCGCCACCCAGCCAACCACTAGACCCCAACGCGGAGCATCCGGCGTGCACACCAACCAGCACGTGAGCGCCGGCGAGTGGTTCGCGTCCGGATCCCGCCGGCCGTATGACCCGATCGCAAAGACCATGGTGGAGACCGCAGCCGGGGAAGGTTCCGTACCGCCGCTGCATGTGTTCGAGAAGGTCGTCGCGGCGGGGGCAGTTGGGGCCGACACCCGGTGGCTGACGATGCTGCCGGGGTATCCCGATGGGTCCTACGGTTACGCGCAGGTCGACCGCTACCTCGGTTCTGAGTGTGACCCGCGCCTGTACGTCGAGTACCTCGGCCAGGGCGACTCCGACAAGCCCGCCCACTACCGCTACTCATCGGTAGAGCGTGCCGACCTGGTCGAGGCGCAGTGGCTGGCGCACGGCATTCGCCACACGATGGTCGTGTCGTTCGACTACTCGTCGCTAGCGCTACTCGAGCTGCTGCGCCGCCAGCAGGAGCGCGACGCCGCGGGCGACGCTTCGGGAGCGAGGATCGACGCGGTGTTCATTGTCAACGGGGGATTGTTCGCCGATTGCCATTCGCACCCGTGGGACACGACGCCGATGCTGGGAACGCCGGTTGGCCGGGTGGCGATGTGGTTCGGCCAGCACGTGCCGGGTGTGCTGGAAGCGACGCTCCGAAACGCGAAGCTCTTCTCATCGTCATACGACGTGAGCGCCGCAGAGCTCGCCGACCTGGCCGACGCGATCCGGCGCCGCGGCGGCGCGGCGTTCATGAACCGCGCCGCGGGGTTCGTTCATGAGCATCGCCGCAACGCTGAGCGGTGGGACCTCGCGGCGATCGCTCGCGAGCTCGGGGATAAGGTCGCGTTCCACATCGCGGGCAGCGAAGAGGACCCCTTCGAGCCCCGACAGATCGTCGCCGCGCGCGAGCGGGTCGCGGCGCTCGGGGTCGACATCCAGTGGTTCCCGGGTGGGCATCTGACGACCTCCGAGCATCCAGGCCTGCTCGCAGATGCGATCCGGGAAATCGCGCGCAGCCACGGCGTCGGCCAGGCCACCCGGAGGCGAGGGACGCCACAACCCCGATGAGCCCGCTCCCTGCGACATCGAACTGACCACAAACCCTCCACGCGACAAGGAGAAACCCATGAGCAACCAACAAGCCACACCATCCGCCGGCCCCGTCCTCGGTCAGGCGATCGGATTTGAGCCGGCCCGCGCCGGTGAGCCCGGAACGACGGGCATCGTGTCAGCGCTCGCGCGCAACCGCGCCTTCGCCGGGGCCGGCGGCCACAAGGACGCCATCGTCTTTCCCAACCTACGCCTGTTCGTGATTACGTGCCTCGATCCGCGGGTTGACCCCGCCCACTTCTTGGGCCTCGAGCTGAGCGACGCCATCGTCGTTCGCAATGTCGGCGGGCGGGTCACCCCCGAGGTGATCAACGACGTTGCCTTCCTCGGCCAGATCGCCGAGAACGTCCTACCAGACGGCCCCCTGTTCGAGGTCGCCGTGATCCACCACACCCAATGCGGAAGCGCCGCGCTGGCCGACGACACCTTCCGTCGCCGCTACGCCCAGCGAATCGGCGCCGAAGAGTCCACCCTGCACGGGCACGCCATCCTCGACCCCGCGGCGACGGTGACAAGCGACGTCGAGCGCCTCCGCTCCGCGCCCGCCATCTCTCCGCGCATCACCGTCTCGGGACACGTCTACGACGTCGTCACCGGGCTCGTGGAGACCATCCTCCCCGCCAGCCGACCCGGAGACCAACCGGAGCAATGACCATGGCGACGCAGAATGGGACTTCGTCCCCTAGTGACACCGCGGGCGTGATCGCACCGCCGCCGCTGATCTATGTGTCCGCGCTCGGGATCGGCTTTGGTCTCGACGCACTCATCGGGACTGGCTCGCTGCCGTCGAGGGTCGCGGTACCCATCGGAGCGGCGTCGATCATCGCGGGCGTGGGACTGATGGGGTCGTTCGTGCGGGCCCTCGGACGCGCTCGGACGCCGCTTGATCCCTACAAGCCGTCGGAGGCGATCGTGACCGACGGTCCATACCGGCTGAGCCGCAACCCCGGCTACCTCGGGATGACGCTCACCTATGCCGGGATCGCGATCGTCGCGAACGCGCCCTGGGTGCTCGTTCCGCTGCCGGTCGCGATCGCGGTGATCGACCGCGGCGTGATCGCGCGTGAGGAGCGCTACCTGGAACGGAGGTTCGGCAGGCCCTACGCGGACTACAGGCGTCGTGTCCGGCGGTGGATCTGAACGCTACGTACACGCCCTCACGCCTGTCGACCGAGCCTTACGCTCCCCGTGAAGACGGCGGCGGGCTAATCGCTACTGGCCACGGGAATCCGGCCAAACAAATAATGCAACGGCAAGCCGACGCAGTGCTCCATCGGGAAGCGCGAAAGCCCGGCCGGCATTGATTCGGTCCGCTCCCGAGACAGCAAGGAGGGCGCCGCGGCTGGAGCGACGCCCTCCTCGCAAATGATGCTCGTCAGCCGATCGGCGCGGGCTGGCCGCGATCTCGGCTGCGACGGACGACGAGGACCGCGGCGGCACCGATGCTCAGGAAGCCGAGCATCGCTGCGGCTCCGATTCCGGCATCGCTCCACTGGAAGCCGCTCGAAGCCAACGCGACGCTCGGCGAATTGCCGACCGGTTGCGACTGAGCGACCGGATTCGCGCCGCTCGCCGTTCGCTGGATGGCCACGGGAGCGAACGGGGTCGACTGCGGCCCGGTCCCGACCTCGTCGGGATTCGGCCCCACGTTTGACGATGGCGACTGGACCGTGCTCGCCGACGGCGTCGCTCCGAGACCGGGAGCATCGATCGGTCGGGCAAACGCCGCCGAAGGCGCGACGACGAGAACTGCGGCGATTGCCAGCGTGACGAGTCCGCTCAGGAGCTTTGTCATCTTCTCCTCCTTGGTTGGGGTTGATCGACTTGCTCGCCGATCATGGGAAGGCCCGGTAACGCGCGCGTGACGCGTGTGTAACGCCGCAGCAACGCTGGGAGAATCCATGGAGAGCGAAATGGAGGAAGCGCGCCTTGACTTCCGCATCCTGGGCCCGCTCGGGGTCCTCGTCGACGGTCGCGACGTTACCCCGGCGCGGCCGAAGCAGCGCGCCCTTCTCGCGCTCCTCGTCCTGCGCGCGAACGAGATCCTCTCGAGCGACGAGCTGATCGATGCACTCTGGGGCGACCGCCCACCCGCGACCGCCCAGGCGGCCCTGCGCGGCCATGTGTCGTCGCTGCGCAAGATCTTCGGTCAGGACACCATCGCGACCCGGCCGCCCGGCTACGTGTTGCGAGTCGGTCCCGAGCAGACGGATCTCGAGCGCTTCCAGAGGCTTCTCGATGAGGCGGGCCGAGAGAGCGCACCATCCGAGCGGGCGCGATTGCTGCGCTCCGCGCTGGCGCTGTTTCGAGGCGACCCTCTCGCAGACTTCCGCTACGCGGACTTCGTCCGGACCGAGGCCGAGCGGCTCGAGGAGCTTCGGCTCACAGCGCTCGAGGAGCGGGTCGGGGCCGAGCTCGAGCTCGGGCGTCACGGTGACTTGATCGCAGAGCTCAGGCGGCTGGTCGCGGAGAATCCGCTGCGCGAGCGCCTCTGGGAGCAGCTCATGCTCGCCCTTTACCGGGCCGGGCGGCAGGCTGACGCGCTGCGCGCCTACCAGGACGCTAGGCGCGTCTTGACGGAGCAACTCGGACTCGATCCCGGGCCGGCACTGCAGGAGCTGGAGCGAAAGATGCTCGCTCAGGATCCCGAGCTGATGCCCCTCACTCCCGCGGCGGCGACGCCCCCCGGCCCGGCCCCGAAGGAGGCGGATCAACCCGCAGGCCCCGGGCGTGAGGAACCCGACCGGGCTGAGGTCCCGCGCCGCGAGCGGAAGGTGGTCACGATTCTCTTCTGCGACCTCGTCGGCTTCACCACGCGTGCGCAGCGGATGGACCCCGAGGACGTGGCGGCCGAGCTCTCGCATTACCAGGCGTGGGTTCGACGCGAGCTGGAGCGCTATGGCGGAACCGTCGAGAAGTTCATCGGCGACGCGGTAATGGCCGTGTTCGGTGCCCCCGTCGCGCATGAAGACGATCCTGAGCGAGCAGTGCGCGCAGCCCTGGCGACCGTCGATTGGGCTCGCGACGAGCAGATCGAGGTAAGGATCGGCGTCAATACCGGGGAGGCCCTCGTCACGCTCCCGGTTCGGACGGATGCCGGCGAGACCCTCGCCGCCGGCGACGTCGTCAACGTGGCCGCCCGCCTTCAGACCGCCGCGCCGGTGAACGGGATACTCGTGGGTGAGGCGACTCATGGCGCGACGCTCGACCTAGTCGCCTACGCGGAGAGCGACCCAATAGCGGCAAAGGGACGGAGCGAGCCCGTTCCCGCGTGGCAGGCAACCGAGGTGCGCGGGAAGCCTCGCGTCGCGCGTGTTCACACGACCGCGCTGGTCGGGCGGGCGGGCGAGCTGCAGCTGCTCAACGGTGCGCTGGCACGCTCACGCGGTGAGCGCTCGGTCCAACTCGTGACCCTCATTGGCGTTCCCGGGATCGGAAAGAGCCGGCTCGTGTTCGAGCTTCATCGGCTCGTCGACGCGGATCCCGAGCTCGTCACCTGGCGCGAGGGTCGATGCCTGCCGTACGGGGACGGCGTCACCTTCTGGGCTCTCGGTGAGATCGTCAAGTCCGAGGCCGGGATTCTCGAGAACGATGCACCCGACACGGTCGAGCGAAAGCTCCTGGACGCGGCCAAGGATGAGCGGCTGGCGGCCCATCTTCGGCCGCTGGTCGGGCTCGGTGCGGCCGAGCTCGGCGGGGACCGCGGCGAGGCATTCGCGGCCTGGCGGGAGTACTTCGAGCGTCTGGCGGACCGGCATCCGCTCGTGCTGGTCCTCGAGGACTTGCATTGGGCTGACGACAATCTCCTCGACTTCTTGGACCATCTCGCCGAGTGGGCCCGGGCGGTACCAATTCTGCTCGTCTGTACGGCGCGACCCGAGCTCCTCGACCGGCGGCCAAGCTGGGGCGGTGGAAAGCAGAACTCCGTGACGGTGTCGCTGTCCCCGCTTTCGGAGGGCGAGACGAGTCGGCTGCTGGTGTCGCTGGTGGATCAAAGCGCCGTCGACGATCGAGCTTGGAGCAACCTGGTCTCCCGCGTCGGGGGCAACCCTCTCTTTGCGGAGCAATACGCTCGGACGCTCCATGAGCGTGGGGATCCCGGCGAGCTGCCGGACACGATTCAGGGGACGATCTCGGCGCGCCTCGACCTGCTCGAGCCGCGCCACAAGGCGCTGGTGCAGGACGCGGCCGTGCTCGGGAGGGTGTTCTGGCTGGATGGCCTCGCCCGAGTCTCCGGCGCCGAGCCCGAGGACATCCGGCAGGGCTTGCATGCATTGGAGCGAATGGATCTGGTTCGGCGCGAACGGGAGTCCAGCATTGCGGGCGATACGCAGTACGCGTTCGCGCACGTGGTGCTCCGCGACGTCGCGTACGGGCAGCTTCCCCGAGCCGATCGCGCGCAGAGCCACCGGCGCGCTGCCGGCTGGCTCGAGTCACTGGGCCCGTCGCAGGATCGGGTCGAGATGCTCGCGCACCACTATCTAAGCGCGCTCGAGTTTGGCAGAGCCTCGCGGCAAGATGTGACCGAGCTCGTCGCGCGCGCGCGATTGGCGCTGCGGGAGGCGGGTGACCACGCGGCAGCGCTCTACGCCGTCGATACCGCGCAGCGGTTCTACGACGCCGCCCTCGAGCTGTGGCCCGATGACGATCCGGAGCGGGTCGACCTGCTGTATCGGCGGGCGGTCCCGGTCGGGCACCACGTCGGCGGCGGCGATCCGGAGCGCCTCGCCGAGGCGCGGGACGCCCTGATGGCGGCAGGGGCGCCCGACCGCGCCGCCGAGCTGGAGGCCCTCTTGATGCTGGTTCGCCGGATGGAGGGCGATCACGCTCAGGCGGAGAAGCATCGAGACCGGGCTCGCGGGTTGCTGGGGGATGGCGCGCCGTCGCGATCCCGCGCCTGGGTCCTCTCGCACCTCGCGTCGGAGGCCTTCGTCATGGGAGAGGACGAGGATCGCGCCGCCGAGCTCACCGCCGAGGCGTGCCGTGTGGCGAGGGCCGCCGGCGCCGACGACGCCCTCAGCGTGTCGCTTTGCAACCGCGGCCTCCTGAGAATCACGGGCGGCGACGCGGAAGGAATCACCGACGTCGAGCGCGCGCTCGACCTCGCTTCGTCAAGCGGCACCCTCGGAAGCATCGCCCGCGTCAACAACAACATGGCGGTGGCATACCAGGTCGTCGGCGATCTGGAGCGCGGCTTTCAAGCGCGACTGGAGGGCGCACGTGCCGCCCAGCAGCTCGGCTCCGACTCGCAGGTTCGCTGGTTCGACGGGGTATTGACGGAGCACCGCTACTCACGGGGGGAGTGGGACCTGGCGGAGCGGGGAGCGGATGCCTTCCTCGAGCAGATCGCGGCGGGAGAGCCTCATATCCTCGGCTGGCAGGTTCATTCGGTCAGGGCGGCCATCCGCGTCGCGCGAGGGGAGATCGCCGGTGCCCTGCACGACACCGAGCGTGCGCTTGCCGAGGGGCGCCGAGCTGGAGAGGTGCAGTCGGTCGCCTACGTCCTCGCCGCGGCAGCCCACATCTTCGCATTGGCCTCGGAGGAGGAGCGGGCGCGGGTGGTCGTCCACGAGTTCGTCGACACGCTGCGCCAGGGACCGCACATAGAGTTTGCGGTGATCAAGCTGCCTGTAGCAACGATCGCTGCATCCAGGCTCGGACTGGCCTCTGAGCTCATCAGCGCCATCGCCGGTTACCCCCGGTCCCGTTGGACCGAGGCGGCCCGCGCCTACCTCAACGGGGACTTCCTCACGGCTGCGGACACGGTGGCAGCCGCCGGTGCCAAGCCCGAGGAGGCCGAAGCGCGCGCTCGGGCCGCCGAGGTGCTGGCGCGGGAGGGCCGCCGCCCCGAAGCGGAGGCGCAGCTAGAGGCGGCGCTCGCCTTTTACCGGTCGGTGGGTGCAACCCGCTACCTCCAAGAACTGCCGGCGCTAGATGCACCAGGCAGTGAGCCGCTGCGCTGAGCGGCGGGCCGTGAATGGTGGCGCTTCGCCGGCGCTGAAGGGAAGATCCCGTTCGCGACCGCTTTCCGTCGGGAGTGGCGCTTCCGCTTTCGCGCGTGGAGGGGGAAAGCGCGCAGGTGAGGTCAGTGGTTGCCGGCCACCGGAATCGCGTCAAACAAATAATGCAACGGCAAGGCGGTGCAGTGCTCCTTGTCGCGCGAAGCGGAAGCGACGTCACGATCGGCTGGTAGGCGCCAGCGGCCCTTGTCGTCGCGGGCTCTATCCACTCGTCGGCTCATCCCACCCGCCGGTAGCGGATGTGTGTGGCTAGCGGCGAATGCAAGACCTCAACGGGCTCAAACCCGAACGACTCGACGCCGTCGAAGATCCGCTCGCCGGAGCCGAGCAGGACCGGCGCCACGTCCAGCGTGAGCTCGTCGACGACCCCGGCAATGAGGGCCTGGCGCACAGTCGAGGCGCCGCCCGCGATGTCTACGCCGCCCTCCCCGGCCGTCTCGCGCGCTTGTGCGTAAGCGGCGTCGAAGCCGCCGGTGACGAAG
>JBKPFQ010000004.1:0-22389 GCA_046728915.1 Actinomycetota bacterium
TGGCCCCCCTCGCCGCGGAGCGCCACGGCGACCTCCCCGCCGTCACCTACAGGGACGCCTCCGGGGAGTGGGTCTCGCGGACCTACCGCGAGGTCGGCGACATCATCCGGCAGCTTGCCCTCGGCCTGATCGAGCTGGGGATCGAGAAGGGCGACAAGGTCTCGATTCTCGCCAACACCCGCCCGGAGTGGACCTACTTCGACTTCGCCGCGCTGACCGCGGGCGCGACGGTGGTCCCCATCTACCAGACCAACTCGCCCGAGGAATGCCAGTACGTGCTCGAGAACTCCGACGCGCGGGCGGTCATCGTGGAGGATTCCGAGCAGCTCGCCAAGATCCGGCAGGTCCGGGACCGCTGTCCGGCGCTCGAGCACGTGATCCTCATGACGGGCGAGGCGGACGATGCGATCTCAGCCGACGAGCTCTCAGAGCGGGGGCGCGCGCACGACGCCGCCGAGTGGGAGGAGCGCTGGGCCTCGGTCACTCCCGACGACATCTGCACGTTCATCTACACGTCGGGGACCACCGGCCCGCCGAAGGGTTGCGTGATCTCGCATGGGAACTACCGCTCGATGCTCGACATGGTGCTGGAGGTCGAGGCGCTTGGCGACGACGAGCTCACCTATCTCTATCTCCCCCTCGCGCACTCCTTCGCGCTCCTGATCCAGTTCGGGACCGTGGCGCTCGGGGCGACGCTGGCCTACTGGCAGCGCGATCCGCTGAAGATCGTTCCCGACCTCGGCGAGGTGAAGCCGACCTACTTCCCCTCGGTGCCGCGGATCTTCGAGAAGATCTACACGGCCGCCACCGCGGCCGCCGAGAAGGCGGGCGGCATGAAGAAGGCGGTCTTCAACTGGGCCGTCGGGGTGGGGCGCCGGATGCGCGAGACCGAGCGCGCCGGCAGGCAGCCCGGCTTTCTCTTGCGCAAGCAGTACGAGATCGCCGACAGGCAGGTCCTGTCGAAGATCCGCAACCTGTTCGGCGGCCGGATCAAGGTCGCCGTCAGCGGCGCGGCCCCGATCAATCCCGACATCCTGCGGTTCTTCGACGCCGCCGGAGTGCTCGTCGTCGAGGGCTGGGGCATGACCGAGACCTCGACGGCGGCCACGATCGCCACGCCGGACGACTTCAAGTTCGGCACCGTCGGCAGGCCCTTCCCCGGCTGCGAGGTCAAGATCGCCGACGACGGGGAGATCCTCGTGCGTGGGCCGAACATCTTCCAGGGCTACTACAAGAACCCGGAGGCGACCGCGGCGACCCTGGTCGACGGCTGGCTCCACACCGGGGACATCGGCGAGATCGACGACGAGGGCTACGTCAAGATCACCGGCCGCAAGAAGGACATCATCATCACCGCCGGCGGGAAGAACATCACCCCCGCCAACCTCGAGGCGGAGATCAAGCAGCACCCCCTGGTCTCGCAGTGCGTGGTGATCGGCGACCGGCGCCCGTACCTGGTGGCCGTGGCGACGCTCGATCCCGAGGAGGCCGAGAAGTTCGCCTCGGAGCACGAGCTCCCGTCGAATCCCGAGGCGCTCGCGTCGAGCGAGCCGATCCGGAGGGAGATCGACGCGCACCTCGAGAAGGTGAACGCCAAGTTCGCCCGCGTCGAACAGGTGAAGAAGATCGCGATCCTGCCGCACGACCTGTCCCAGGAGGGCGGCGAGCTGACGCCGACGATGAAGGTGAAGCGCAACGTGGTCGCCGACAAGTACGCGGGCGAGATCGAAGCGCTGTACGCGGGCTAGCCGGCTTCTTCCTCGGATTCGCGCTCGCGGTCGCTGCGCAGCAGCACGGCGGTCGTCTGCTCCAGTACCCGCCGCCAGGCCGACTGCGGCTCGCGCTCCCGCTCGACCTGGTCGAGCACGTGGCGGACGCGCCGCGCCGAGATCTCGATGCCGTGGCGCTCGGCGATCGACTTGTAGCGGTCGTAGTCGCGAGCCAGCTTCAGTGTCACCGACTCGAACCCGTGCTTCGCGATCTCCAGGCGGGCGCTGTAATCGAGGATCGAGGTGCCGAACATGAGCTCGTCGTCGAACTCGGGCTCGATCAGGATGATGTCGACGCCCGGGTAGCGCTCCTCCCAGTGCTGGACCGCAATGTGGAGGCGCTCGTGCGACAGGAGGCGGAACGCCTGGTTGCCGATCGCCGTGAATCCCATGTCCGAAACGCGCCTGGCCCGGGTTCCCATGATGGTCGGAATCCGCTTGCGGAAGTCGTTGATGAACGGGACCACCGGGTTGATCACGACGATGAACCTCGCGCCGTGCTCGACCGCCACGTCGAGGTTGGTGGTGGAGCGGATCCCGCCGTCGATGAACTCGCGGCCGTTGACGCGCACCGGCTCGTAGATCATCGGCAGCGCGCCCGACGCGGCGACCGCGGTGGAGATCGGTACGTCCATCCACTCCCCCTCGCCCATCACGATGCGCTCGGTGGAGTCGAGGTCCGTGGCGGTCAGGTAGAGCTCGGAGTTGAGCAGGCGGAAGTCGTTCGTGCGGTCGGGATCGGACAGGGCCTCCTCGACGTAGCGCTCGATCCCCGTACCGCTGTAGACGCCGCTGGGCAGACCCCCGGCGAGGCCGTTGACCAGATCCACGGCTGAGATCTCGCCCAGGTGACTCAGGAACTCGCGCGCGACGCCGGCGACGCGGAGCGGGAAGGTGAGCGACTTGCGGAGGAAGCCGTTGTAGTTGGGCTGCAGCAGCGTCCCCAGCGAGATGTCGGAGAGCGGCGAGGGGAGGTCGCGGTTGATCACCCGCATCATCTCCTCGGGCGTGATGCCGTTGGCGACCATGCTCGCCACGAAGGCGCCGGCGCTGGTGCCGACGTAGACGTCGAAGTCGTTGATCGTGCGGTTGACGGCCAGCAGATCGAGAGCGCGCAGCGCGCCGATCTCATAGACGCCGCCCGTGAACCCGCCCCCGCCGAGGACGAGCGCGGTCTTGGACTGTCTCCTGCGGCTTCTCTTGGCTCGACCCCCCCGCGACTCCGTCCGCGGCGTCTCGAGCTCAACGACCTTGCCCATCAGGTGTGGTAAGCCGGCGCCGTAGGGCACCGGCAGCAGCATGTGCTGTTCATTTGTGCGGCCATTATGCCCTGCCGCCCAGCTACTCTGATCCATTCGTGCGGGGTAGGACAGGGCGAATCGCACTTCTGGGCGCTGTTTGCGGGCTCTTGGCGCTTCCGGCGCCGGCGGCCGCGATCTCGCGCTCGCGCCTGGAGCACGGCCTCGCCAACCTGATGCAGCGCGTCGGCGGGGCGAGCGGCGCCTGGGTCTACGACCTGGACGCGACCGACCACGGCCAGCTCTTCAGCTGGGCCTCGAAGACGCCGAGGATCCTGGCCTCGAACTCGAAGCTGTTCACCACCGCCGCCGTCCTGAACCGGTTCGGCACCGACGGCACGTTCGAGACTCGCGTCTACCCCCAGCCGCGCTCGGGCCTTCACCGGAATGCGATCAGGGGCAACCTGGTGATCGTGGGCGACGGGGATCCGGCATTGTCGAGCGCCGGTTTCGCGAAGCGAAACGATCTCCCGGTCACCTCGATCGGCGCGCTGGCGAAGGACCTCCGCAAGGAGGGGATCAAGCGGGTCCTGGGCAAGGTCCTGGCCGACGACTCGGTCTTCGACCGCAAGCGAGGCGTTCCGACCTCGGGCGTCGACGCGTCGGGCGAGCTCTCCCCTCTGTCGGGACTCTCGTACGACTCGGGCTTCGACGGCGGCCACTACGCCCATAGCCCGGAGCTGGAGGCAGCGAAGGCGCTGAAGGCCAAGCTGCGCTCCTACGGCGTCCGGGTCAAGGGCGGGACCGGCCGGACAAGCCTCTCGAGCGGGGCGCTCGAGCACCAGCCTGTGGCGGAGGTCCGCTCGCCTCAGATGTCGACGCTGATCACGGCGACCAATCGGCCGTCCAACAACTTCTTCGCCGAGATGCTCCTGAAGCGCCTCGGAGCCGGCAGCAGGTCGCGAGGGACGACGCGCCGGGGCGCGCAGCTGGCCGAGCGCTTCGCGGACGGCCTGGGTGCGCCAGTACAGATGGAGAACGGCTCCGGCCTGTCGCGAGACAACCAGGCGTCGCCGAAGTCCGTCGGCCACCTGCTGCGGGCCATGAACCGCCGTCCCGAGCACCTTGTCTACCGCAAGTCGCTGCCCCTGGCCGGGCGCCAGGGAACCCTCGCGGACCGGATGCACGGCACGGCGGCAGAGGGCAACTGCCGCGCAAAGACGGGGACAATCAACTACGTGAGCGCCCTATCCGGCTACTGCCATGCCGGACACGGCGTGGTGGCCTTCTCGATCCTGATGAACTCGGTCGACGTTTCGGTCGCCCAGAGCGCCCAGGACAAGATGGCGACCCTGATCGCGCGTTACAAGCGTTAAGCGATCAGGGCTGCGCCCTGGGAGGCGCGGCCCCGGCTTCCCCAGGCTGGGTAAGATCGCGGTCAGGAATGGATTCGGGTCGACCGCGGCGCGGGATGCGCCCACCGCTTACCCGCCTGAGCCTCACCACGCTGGCGGTGGTCGGCATGATGGCTGTGACAGCCTCCCTCGTCGCGGCGCCGGTGGCCACTGCCGCGCGGGCAGCGGACACCGAACGCGCCGGACGGGCTGGTTCCGCCACGGGAAGCAATGTGGTGATCGGCCTGCGGCGGAATCAAAACGCGCTCGCGGCCTTCGCGCAGTCCCACTCCACACCGGGCGCCGCCGCCTATCGGAACTACGGTTCGGTGAGCTCCCTGGCACGGAGGTACGGCGCGACCGATGCCACCTGGAGCCAGGTCCGGCAGTACCTGCGCCGCAAGGGGATCCGCAACGTGAAGCTGGACGTAACGCGAGGCTTCGCGACCGCGAGGCTCTCGCGGCGCGAGCGGCGGAGGGCGTTCCCGGCGCCCAGCGGGCTGCGAAGACTGATGAGGCCGGTGCTGTTCGAGCCCGGCTCGGGACAACGCAGTCCTCGCGTCGCGCCCACTCGTCCGCACGTCGTCGCGCGATCGGCAAGCCCAAACCGGACGGGGACTCCGGCGGGGTGCAGCCAGGGCGTGGGCTCCGGCGGCCTGACGCCGAATCAGTACCGGACCGCCTACGGCGTGGACCCGCTGCACGCGCGGGGGGTGTTCGGGCAGGGCACGCGGATCGCATTCGTGGAGTTCGACGGCTTCAGCCAGGCGGACCTCGATCGGTTCGCCCGCTGCTTCGGCTTCGTCGCACCGCGCCCCACGGTCCACCGGGTCGGCCTGCGCCAGGAGCTCCCACCGGGCAACGAGACCCAGCTCGACACCCAGATCGTCTCCGCGATCGCGCCGAGAGCGCGGATGGACATCTTCGAATCCGGCGACGCGCCGGGCGACCTCGTTCGACTGTTCGCGGCGCCACTCGACCCCGCGAAGACGGGGGGAGCACCACCCAATGTGATCTCGGCGAGCCTCGGCTTCTGCGAGCTGATGTTCGAAAAGCGCGCCGCCAGACTGCTCGACTACGTGCTCGCGATGGCAGCGGGGGCCGGGATCAGCGTCGTCAACGCCGCCGGTGACAACGGCTCCAGCGCCTGTTTCACCAAGCGCCTGGCCGTCGCCTACCCGGGCTCGTCGACGTTCGTCACCTCCGTGGGCGGCACGCGCCTGACGCTGACGCCGGGCAATGAGATCGCCTCGGAGGTGGTCTGGAACGACTTCCCGTTCGGCGCACCGAGCGCGGGAGGCGGCGGCACGAGCCGGATCGTGCACCGCCCGGACTACCAGCAGGGACAGGCAGGGGGGTTCGGCTTCCGCAAGGTCCCCGACGTGGTCTTTCACTCGAGCGGCTTCCCTGGATACGCCATCCTGAGCGACGAGGGGTCGCCGCAGTGGGCCCAGGTAGATGGGACCAGCGCCGCGGCGCCGTTGCTGGCCGCGGGCACGTCGCTCGCCGTCCAGGCGGCGGCCCGCGCGGGAGTGAAGCCGCCTGGGCCGCTCAATCCCCTCCTCTATCAGGCCGGCGACGGAGGCGCCCCGGCTCTTTTCAACGACCTCACCAGGGGCGACAACGACCTGTTCCGCGTTGGCTGCTGCTCCGCCAGGCCCGGGTACGATCGCGCAAGCGGCTGGGGATCGCTCGACCTCTCGGCGCTGGCCGACCTCGTGGTCGCTACCGGCCGGTAGCGGCCGCGCCGACAAGCCTCAACCCGGCACCAGCTCGCGCAGCCCGGCCTCATCGATCACGGGCGTGCCGAGCTCTTCCGCCTTGGCGAGCTTCGATCCGGGGCTGTCGCCGGCTACGACGTAGTCGGTGCTCTTCGAGACGGAGCCGGTCACCTTGCCGCCAGCCTTCCTGATCATCGCCGTCGCCTCCTCCCGGGTGAGGTTGGGCAGCGTGCCCGTGAGGACGAACGTCTGTCCCTCGAGCGGCCCGCCCTCGGCGCGACGCTCGGCCTCCGAGAGCTCGAAGCGCAGACCGCGCTCGCGCAGGCGGCGGATGAGCTCGAGCGTGGGCTCTTCCGAGAGCTCCTCGGCGATCCGCTCGGCCACGATCGGGCCAACCCCCTCAACCTCCTGGATCTCCTCGACCGATGCCTCGATGAGCGCATCGATGGTGCCGAAGTGCTCGGCGAGCGCCTGCGCGGTGACGTATCCCACCTCGGGCAGCCCAAGGGCGAACAGGACGATGCCGAACGGCTGGCGCTTCGACGCCTCGATCGACTCGATGAGGTTGCGCGCCGACGTCTCGCCGAATCCCTCGAGGGCCGCGACCTGGTCGGCGGTGAGGTCGTAGATGTCCGCTTGGTCGCGGATCAGCCCCTCGTCCAGGAATCGCGCGGAGAGCTTCTCCCCGAAGCCCTCGATGTCCATCACCGCGACGAAGTGCTTGATGTGCTGGAAGACCTGCCCCGGACATCCGCGGCGGTTCGGGCACATGGTGAAGACCGCGCCTGGGGGCTTCACCGTCGGCGTATCGCAGCGCGGGCACTTCGCCGGCGGCTTCGGCTTGCGCAACCGCTTGCCCTTGCGGCGCTGGACGAGCGGCGAGATCACCTGAGGGATCACGTCGCCGGCACGGGTCACCACCACCTCGTCGCCCTCGCGCACGTCCTTGCGCGCCAGATCCTCCTCGTTGTGGAGGGTCGCGGTGGAGACCGTGACGCCGCCCACACGAACCGGCTCGAGTGCGGCGAACGGAAAGAGCGCACCGGTCCGCCCGACGTTCCAGAAGATGTGGTTGAGCTTGGTGGTCGCGGTGATCGGCGGGAACTTCCACGCCACTGCCCACCGCGGCTCTCGACCGACCACGCCGAGCTCCCGCCACAGCGTCCGCTCGTCCACCTTGATCACGACGCCGTCGATCTCGAAGTCGAGCGATTCGCGGCGCTCCTCCCACCACTGGCATCGCGCCACCACGTCGTCGGCGTCCTCGTGGACCTGTGTTTCGCCGTTCACCTTGAACCCGTGGTCGCGCAGCCAGTTGAGTTCCTCGGCGTGCGTAGGCAACTCCAGCGCGCGCTGCGCGCTCATGCCGTAGCACCAGATGGACAGCGGCCTCGAGGCGGTGACGTTGGGATCGAGCTGGCGCAGCGATCCGGCGGCGGCGTTGCGAGGGTTGGCGAAGGCCGCCTCCCCGGCGGCGCTGCGCGTCTCGTTCAGGTCCTCGAACGCCGAGCGCGGCAGGTACACCTCGCCGCGGACCTCGATCAGGCCAGGCGCGTCGTCGATGCGCATGGGGATCGCCCTGATCGTGCGCAGGTTCTCGGTGACGTCCTCGCCGACGACGCCATCCCCGCGCGTCGCGCCGCGGGTGAACACGCCGTCCTCATACGTCAGGGAGATCGCGAGCCCATCGATCTTCGGCTCCGACACGAAGCGAAGGTCGCGTGGCTCGATGTCCAGCTGCCGCAGGCGGTTGTGGAGGCGGTTCTCCCAGGCGCGGAACTCCTCCGGGCCGCGCGCGTTGGCCAGCGAAAGCATTGGCTCCGCGTGGCGGACCTCGCCGAACTTGTCCAGCGGGCGCATCCCCCCGGCCACGCGCTGGGTCGGCGAATCCGGGGTGAGAAGCTCCGGGTGCTCCTCCTCGATCTGGCGGAGCTCATCGAGGAGGGCGTCGTAGACGTCGTCGCCGATCTCGGGGTCGTCGAGGACGTAGTAGCGGTGGTCGTGATAGGCGATCTCGCGCCGGAGCTCCTCGGCGCGCTTTGCCGGGTCCTTGGCGCTCACGCGAGCCGTAACGCGGATGGACGGCTACGGCGTGACACCGGCGAGCACCTCCCTGAAGATCCGGTCGAGATCCCAGTCGCGCAGGCGCGTGAGGCCGTCGCGATCGGTCAGGTCGAAGTGGACCGGCGTGACCGAGATCCAGTTCCGAGCGACCGCGGCGAGGTCCGTCCCCGGCTCGTCCTCGAAGGACGGCTCGAAGCCGTAGATCTGGTAGCGCCGGCGCCCGTCCCCCTCCTCGCCGACCAGCCGCAGCTCGTCGTTGTAGAGGCGCTTCCCGAGCCGCGTCACCTCGATGCCCTCCGGCTCCCCCGCCGGGCAGTTCACGTTCAGGAGGGTCTCAGCCGGGAGCGGTGTCTCGGCCATCATCCGGACCAGCTCGGCGCCGAACCCGGCGGCCACCTCGAAGTCGAAGCTCCTGCCCGGCAGAAAGCCCATCTCCTGAGCGCTTCCCTGCTGGGAGATCGCGATCGCCGGAATCCCGAGCACGATCCCCTCGAGCGCGGCCGCGACGGTGCCCGAGTAGGTGATGTCGTCGCCGAGGTTGGAGCCGTGATTGATGCCCGAGACGATCAGGTCCGGGCGCTCGCCGACGAGCCCGAGGTCCGCGAAGCGCACGCAGTCGACCGGCGTCCCGTCGGTCGCATACGCGATGAACCCGTCATCGAGCTCGACTTCCTCCACCGAGAGCGGGGACCGGGTCGTGATGCTCCGGGCAGTGGCGCTGCGGTTGGAGTCGGGGACGATGACGTGGGCCTCGATCCCGTCGAGCTCTCCGACGGCGCGTCGCAGCGCATGGAGCCCCTCGGCCCCGATCCCGTCGTCGTTTGTGAGCAGGACGCGCATCGATTCGATTCTACGGACGGGCTCCTCGGCAACGGGAGCGGATAGACGAGCTCGATTGGGGGCTGGGCTGGGTAGGCAAGCGGCCTGGCGACACACTCGGGTCAACGCAATCCATTCCCGGCAAGCGGGCATGGATTGCGTCGACCCGGATACATCCGGTTTCCCCGGGTCAAAATCGCACGATGCGCGAAGCGCCAGAGATCTTCACGATCGGCCACTCCACCCACCCCGTGGAGCGCTTTCTTGCCCTGCTTCGCCGCCACGAGACCGAGGTCGTATGCGACGTGAGGAGGTTTCCGGCCTCCCGTCGCAACCCTCAGTACAACGTGGATGCTCTGCGTGAATCCCTCGATCAGGCAGGCGTCGCCTACGAGTCGTTCGCCGAGGAGCTGGGCGGGCGGCGCAAGCCCCGTCCAGGCGGCGGTCCGAGCGCGTGGCGAAACCCCGCCTTTCGGGGCTACGCGGAATACATGGAGACGCCCGAGTTCGGCGTCGGGCTCGAACGGCTGGAGGGCGTCGCGCGCGAGCGCCGCGCGGCCGTCATGTGCGCGGAGGGCGACTGGCGGCGCTGCCACCGCAGGCTGATCGCCGATGCGCTGTCGAGCCGCGGCTGGCGCGTCCTCCACATTCGCCGCGACGGGCGGCTGGAGGGCCACGAGCTGACCCTGACCTAGCGAATAAGGTCCGCACGATGAAGGCCGACCTCGCCGCAGTGTGGACGGAGGATGTGCGTGGCGGGTATCCGGACCGTCGCCTGATCGCCCTACCGGGGCGCAAGCGGCTCGAGTGCTGGCGTCGGGGGATCATGCCCCCGCCTCCCCTCTACCACCTCACGGGCGCCATACCGACGGGCTTCGGCACCGGCACGGCCGAGGCGCGGATGCCCGCGTCAGCCTGGCTCGCCGCCTCGAACGGCCTCATCACGGGTGGCGCCCTGGCGATCCTCGCCGACATCGCGTTCGGCATCTCGGTGGAGTCCGAGCTTCCCGCGGCGACGCCGTACACGACCGCAGAGCTCTCGCTGTCTTTCCTGCGGCCCGCGCGCCCGAACGGCACCCTGTCGGCGGGAGGCCAGGCGATCCACGTCGGCAGGTCGGTCGGATTGTCGGAGGCGTTCGTGATCGACGAGGAAACCGACCGGCTGCTCGCCCACGGGACCTCGCGATTGACGATCTTTCCGCCGCTCGACCCCGCGCCGGAGCCGCCTGAGAGCATCGAGCCGTACGTGGCGCCGGCGCATGACTCGCCCGACCCCTACCTGCGCCCGCCGCCCGGCGGTGTGATCCCCCAGGAGGTCTGGGCGGAGCTCTCCGGGGCCGAGATCCTCGGGCGGCAGCTCGCGGGCGAGCTGCCGCCCCCGCCCCTCCACCACCTCACCGGGCTCACCCTGAAGGATTTCGGCGAGGGCTGGGCGACCTTCACGATGCCGACCACGGAGTGGCTCGCGAGCCCGACCGGCATGCTCCAGGGCGGAACGATCGCAATGCTCGCGGACTTCGCGATGCTCGCGGCGGTCCAGACCACCACCCCCGCAGGCCTCGCGTTCGCCGGGCTCGATCTGAAGGTGAACTTCCTGAGGCCGGCGCCGCCTGGCGACGAGCACCTCGAGGCGCGCGGCGAGATCGTTCACGCGGGGCGGACGCTGGCGATCACCCGCGCGACGGTGACCAACGACGAGGGTAAGGCGGTCGTCCTCGCGACCGGATCGTCGATCTTCCTCCCGGGCCGCCCGGCGAGCCTCGGCGAGGTCGAGCTGAGCGAGCCTGGTTAGGCGGGAGCCGGGCCAGGTGAGCAATCGCGTCCGGGATGGGCGTAAGCTCTGGCCACGGTCATCGGTATCGTCATCGTGGTCGCGATGCTGGCCTTCGTGGTCGGCACGATCATCGCCGCGGCACGAAGTCTCCGCCGCTCGGGGGGCAGCTTGCTTCGCCGCACCCCCAGGAGGATCTGGCGGTGGGGCACATCAACGTGATGCGGGGCCGCGCCGGCGGCGGTCAGGGTTCGTAGCGGACCGACGCCAGGTACAGGCCGTGGGCGGGGGCCGTCTCGCCCGCTCGCGTGCGCGGCGCGCCGAGCAAGAGTGACTCGAAGTCCTCGATTGAGCGCTTGCCCTGGGCCACCTCCAGCATCGTCCCGACCAGCACCCGGACCATGTGGCGCATGAACGCGTCCGCCTCGACCCATAGCTCGAGCAGCCGGCCGGCGAACGGATCCGCGAGCGGATGCGCCCGCCACTCCGCTCGCATCACATCCCGCTCGAAGCGAGCGTGCTCGGTCTGGGAGGGCGTGAACGCGGTGAAGTCGTGCGCCCCCACGACGAGCGCGGCGCAGCGATCGAGGGCCGCCCCGTCCACCGGGTACGGCCACCACAGCGCGCGACCCACCTCCAGCGGGTGGCGCACCGGCGCCGCGAGTACCCAGTAGCAGTAGGTGCGGGAGATGGCGTCCCGGCGGGCGTCGAACCCCTCCGGCGCCGGCTCCGCCCGCACGACCGCGATCTCCGGCGGGAGCATGGAGTTCATGCGCCTGACGAGGTCATCCGGCGCCTCGCCCTCGACGCTGAAGCTCGCCACCTGGCCCCACGCGTGGACGCCCGCGTCGGTGCGCCCGGCCACGGTCAGTGTCACCGGCTCGCCGAACAGGCGCTCGAGCACCGCCTGAATCTCGCCCTGGATCGTCCTCAGCCCGGGCTGAGCTGCCCAGCCGGCGAAGGGCGATCCGTCGTAGGCGAGCGTGAGGCGGATGACCCCCACGCCGGGCAGGCTAATGCGCGGTGCTAGCCGCGGCCAGGCGACTCGGTGGCGATGGCCTCGAGCTGCCGAGCGAACGTCCCCATCACGTCCCGATGCAGCAGGCTGCCGTAGCTGACTCGCGCGACCCCGAGACTCGCCAGCTCGGGCAGGGACGGCGCACGAGGGATGCGCAGGACGTTCACGGGCCCGGCCGCGCCGGCGACGAACCGCTCGAGCGCGTCCCGCTCCCAGAGGACGATCGGGAACACGCAGTCGGCGCCGGCCTCGAAGTAGGCGCGCGCACGCGCCAGCGCGTCCTCCACGAGGGCCCCCTGAGCTCCCTCATCCGCTCCGGATTGGAGACCGGCGAGGAAGACGTCGATTCGCGCGTTGATGACGAGCGGATAGCCCTCCGCGGACGCTGCCTCACGGATCGCGCGCAGCCTGCCGGCCTGGTCGCCCGCGTCGCGCACCTGCCCCGTCGCGTGGTCGGTGTCCTCGAGGTTGCAGCCGGCCGCTCCCACGCCTCTCAGCTCGCCGACGAGTTCCCCGGGCTCGAGGCCATAGCCAGCCTCGGCGTCGACCGTTACGGGGACGTCCACCGAATCGACGATGCGTGCCGCCGCGGCGAGCATCTGCTCGGCGGGGGCGCCCTCGTGATCCTCATAGCCGAGCGCCATGGCCACCCCACCGCTCGTCGTCGCCACGACGGGGAAGCCCGCGTCCACCACAGCCTGAGCGGATGCGACGTCCCAGGCGTTCGGAAGCACCAACGGGGCGCCGGGGACGTGGAGCGAGCGGAGGCGCCCGCACCGCTCCTTGAGCTCGCTCGAGTTCATCCCAGCGGCACGGGACCGGCCTAGACGAGCTCGATGAAGACCATCTCGGTCGAGTCCGATCGGCGCGGTCCGAGCTTGACGATCCGCGTGTAGCCGCCGGGCCGCTCCGCGTAGCGGGGGCCGATCTCCTCGAACAGCTTGTGGACGAGGAACCGGTCCTGGCCGAGCCGCGACATCGCCTGGCGCCGGGCGTGAAGCCCTCCGCCCTTGGCGAGCGTGATCAGCTTCTCGACCTCGGGCTTGACGGCCTTGGCCTTCGCCTGGCTGGTCTTGATCCGCTCGTGCTCGATCAGCTCGCGCGAGAGGTTCTTCAGCAGCGCCTTCCGATGGGCCGAATCACGGCTGAGCTTTCCTCGCTGCTTGCCGTGGCGCATCTGTTCACTCGTCTCGCAGCGAAAGGCCCAGCGCGTTCAGCGCGTCCTTGACCTCGTCGGTTGAGCGCTTGCCGAAGTTCGGGATCGCGTTCAGCTCCGACTCGGACCGCTGAACGAGGTCGCCGACGGTCTGGATGCCGGCGCGCTTCAGGCAGTTGTAGGCGCGAACGCCGATCTCGAGCTCCTCGATCAGCCGATCGTCGCCCTCGGCCGCCGCCATCGGCGCGAACGCGGCCTCCGCCGTGCCGGCGCCGTCGCGGCTGGTGAGCTCCTCGACCCGGTCGGCGTCGGTGAAGATCGCCAGGCTCTTGATCAGGATCTCGGCCGCCTCGCGCAGCGCGCCAGAGGGCTCGATGGAGCCGTCGGTCTCGATCTCGAGCGCCAGCTTGTCGAAGTCGGTCCGCTGTCCGACGCGGGCCGTGTCGACGGAGTACGCGGCGCGGCGGATCGGCGAGAAGATCGAGTCGATCGGGATCACGCCGAGCGGCTGATCCTCGCTCTTGTTCTCCTCGGCCGGCGAGTAGCCGCGGCCGCGGCCGATCGTCAGGTACATCTCGAGCTTGGTCTTCTTCTCGAGCGTGGCGATGGGCGCGTCAGGGTTCAGGATCTCGACGCCCGCGGGCAGGTCGATGTCCTTCGCCTTGACCTCGCCAGGGCCGCTCGCGACGAGCGGCGCCTCGACCTCGTCGGCATCCGTGTGCATGCGGACGACGATGTCCTTGAGGTTCAGGACGATGTCGGTGACGTCCTCCTTCACCCCGGAGACGGTCGAGAACTCGTGCGCGACGCCCTCGATCCGGACGCTCTTGATGGCCGCGCCGCCAAGCGACGACAGCAGCACGCGACGCAGGCTGTTGCCGAACGTGTAGCCGAAGCCCTTGTCGAGCGGCTCGATTGTGAAGTTCCCCCGGTTGTCATCGACCTTCTCGGAGGAGATCTTCGGGATCTGAAATTCGGGCAGGGTGGTCATTGCTTCCTTCGTGGTCGCTTTTTGAGTTGCGAGCCCTACTACTTCGAGTAAAGCTCGACGATCAGCTGTTCGGAGACCGGGGTGGCGATCTCGCCGCGCTCGGGCAGGCGAAGCACCTTCGCGGTCAATGAATCGTGGTCCGCTTGCAGCCATGGCGGCACGGCGGCCGTCAGTTCGGTGGCCGAGCGGACGACGTCGGCTGCGCCCGAGTTCGGCTTGATCGAGATCACGTCGTCGGGCCGCACCTGGTAGGAGGGGATGTCGACGCGGCGGCCGTTGATGTACCAGTGTCCGTGGCTGATCAGCTGGCGGGCCTGCCGGCGCGAGGCCGCGAAGCCCAGGCGAACCAGCACGTTGTCGAACCGCCGCTCCAGCAGGCGCAGGAGGTTCTCGCCGGTGACGCCGGGCTGGCGGGACGCCTTGTCGTAGTAGCCGCGAAACTGCTTCTCGAGCACCTGGTAGTAGCGGCGGGCCTTCTGCTTCTCGCGCAGCTGCTGGCGGTACTCGGACTGGCGCATCCGTCCGCGGCCGTGCTCGCCCGGCGGATAGGAGCGGCGCTCGACGCCGCACTTCTCGGTCAGGCAGCGCTCGCCCTTGAGGAAGAGTTTCTGCCCCTCCCGGCGGCACTGCTTGCACTGGGGTCCGGTGTCGCGGGCCATCAGACGCGCCGCCGCTTCCGCTGCCGGGTGCCGTTGTGGGCCTGCGGGGTGACGTCCTTCACCGTCGTGACCTGAAGCCCCGCCGCCTGCAGCGAGCGAATCGCGGTGTCGCGGCCCGATCCGGCGCCCTTGGCGTGGACCTCCACGCGCTCGAGCCCGTGTTCCATGCCCTTGCGGGCGGCCGAGTCGGCGGTCACCTGCGCGGCGAACGGGGTCGACTTGCGCGAGCCCTTGAACCCGGCCGAGCCGGCGGACTCCCAGCAGACGACGTTCCCGTCGGTGTCGGTGATGGTCACGATCGTGTTGTTGAAGCTCGTCTTGATGTGCGCCACTCCGTAGGCGATGTTCTTCTTGACGCGACGGCGCGCGCGGCCCTTGCCTCGCGCTCCTCTCTTCGGCTGCGGCATCTCGCGTCCCTACTTCGGCCCCGGCGGCTTGCGCTTGCCGGCGATGCTCATCTTCCTGGGGCCCTTGCGCGTCCGGGCGTTGGTCTTGGTCCGCTGGCCGTGGACCGGCAGGCCGCGGCGGTGGCGAAGGCCGCGGTAGGAGCCGATCTCCGAAAGCCGCTTGATGTTCTGGGAACGCTCGCGGCGGAGGTCACCCTCGACCTCCCGGGACTCGACCGCCTCGCGAAGCTTCACGACCTCGTCGTCGGTCAGGTCCTTGACATAGGTGTCGGGGTCGACTCCGGTGTCCTTGACGATCTTGCTCGCCGTGGACTGGCCGATGCCGTGGACGTAGGTCAGCCCCACCTCCACCCGCTTGTTGACCGGAACGTTGACGCCTGCGATGCGAGCCACCCGCTACCCCTGCCTCTGCTTGTGACGCGGATTCGAGCAAATCACGAGCACGCGGCCGCGCCGCCGAATGATTCGGCAGCGCTCACACATCGGCTTTACGGACGCTCGTACCTTCATCGCCTCTCGGGGAGTCGTATCCAATCAACTTCGGAGAAGGCCCACCGGCCCCATGAATCGGGCCCGCGGGCACAAAAAGACGGCCCTTCGGCCAACGGAGAATGGTAGCAGGGGCTACCCGAGCTCCCGCCTGGCCAGGCACGGCCCTGATTTGGCGCTTTTTCCCCCGCATATGACCGATAAAGCGCCAAATTCTCCGCACGAGCAAAACCGGCCCAGCGACCCCGCAACGACCAGCGCAACACCAAGGGCAACCGCCACCAGTGGGAGCGCGGCTGCCACCGCCAGGACGATCCCCGGGAGGGCCAGGGGAAACAGCGCCCTGGTCACGATCCCACCCCCGATGATCCAGTTGGACGCCTCATCGATGATCTCGCCACGCGACGTGCCGTTCATGACCTCCCCTTTCGTCGTTTCGTCTACTGAAACGACGTTTCGGCGAGCGGATGTGAGACAGCGTCAGGGCAGGTTGTGCCTGACCGAGACCGTCTGCTGGAACGTCGGGCGGTTCTGGAACGGCGCCGGCGGGATCGAGATCCCGGAAGTGATGACCGAGCGGTTCTGGTCGAAGCACTGCGGGTCAGGGTCGTCGTCGCAGTCACCGTGGCCGTAGAGGGTCACCGGCGTGACCTCGAGCGCCTCTCGCAGCGACCTCCTCAGCGCCGCCCGGCAGTTGCCCTTCGATCCTCCGCCGCAGTAGACCTTGCGCCAGGAGCCCCGTGGCTTGTGGCCGAACAGGCCGCGGAGGTCCTTCGAGACGTATCCCCACCAGCCGTCGAAGAAGTCCGGCGCCGCGGGGTCGCCGTGGGTGTGGTCGCCGAGGGCCAGCATTTTCTGTGTCCTCTCGTAGAGGCTGCTCCCGAGCGTGGGCTCGAACTCGGCGCGGACGAGCAGCGGCCACCAGGCGTCCATCAAGGTGATCGCTCCCGTGTGCTCGTAGTGGCCGTCCCCGCCCAGGTCGCGCCGGTGGCCGCCGGTGTCCCGCCAGCTGGTGAGGAGGGAGAGCGCGCCGCGCAGCTCCGCCGACCGCGGCTTCCCGACGGCTCGCTTCAGCAGGGGCAGGAGCTTCACCGCCCGTAGGTCCTCGGTCGCGGGCTTCTCCATCGACTTCACGAGCTGCGCCAGGGACGCCTTGCGGCTTCCCCGGATCGACGCGCGGACGCGGTCGGCGATCAGCTGGGAGCGGTGGATCGGGCCGTAGTCGTACTGGTCGTCGGCAGCGGCCCAGCCGGGTGCCTGCTTGTTGTTCCACGAGACGAGGAACCGGGGGTCGACGGCATGCGGGTGGCGGTCGATCGGTAGCCAGTCGGCCGTGTGAGTGCTGGGGTCGAAGCCCCGCCAGTCGTATTGACCGGTCCCGAGGATGGGGAAGTCCGCGGAGGTGCCGCGCGCCCGCTTCGGATACCAGCCGGTCAGGTAGTAGGCGATGTGCTTGGAGTCCAGATAGGACCAGTTGAAGGCGAAGTTCATCTGCTTCGCCGCGCGGCGGAACGAGGCTGGGCCGTTCCTCATGAAGTGCGGGTTGTTCATGTGGGTGAAGAACAGGGCCGAGTCCGCCTCGTGGAAGTAGGTCGAGCGGGCGCTGACGAACGCGACCCTCTTGCCGTCCACCTCGCCGCGGGCGTAGACGATCCCGTGGACGGTCCGGTAGGCCTTCAGCGTCTCGCTGCCGGGTGAAGGAGGCTCCCCGGGGCCCGTGCTGGTCCACGTGTTCGTGCGGACGAGCTCCTCCATCGGCAGGCAGCGGCCCTTGTAGCGATAGTGGAAGTTGTCGCGACAGAGCACCTCGGCGAACGTGTCGACGTTGTCGGAGGTCGCGGTCGTGGCGCTCCAGGCGTAGTCCCGTCCGTGCCCGAGCAGGACGTACAGGTTGACGCCGGGGAAGGTGGCGCCGCGGGCCTCGATACCGGGCCCGTGGACGTCCATCTCCATCAGGATCTGCGGGTCGTAGTAGCCGACCTGTGGGCCCAGCACGCCGATCGGGTGGCCCGTCCTCGACTCCCGGGCCGAGATCAGCTCCCAGTTCGAGGCGTGCGGCACGTGGAGGGCCTGCGTAAGCTCTGCGCCGACGTTCGCGAACTCGCCCTGCGCGCTGGACGACGCGTCGGCTTCGACGGGCGGGGCCACCGGGGCGGGATGGACCGAGCCGGGGTCCGGTAGCGCGAGGCCCCGCTTGGCGAACGGGCTCGTGGTCTCGTACGGGAAGCGCTGCGAGACCGTGGTCGGAGCCTCGGGGTCGTTCTTCGAGCGGAAGCCGCGCCACGCGCGGCGGCCGGCCTTGCGCCCGAAGCGCTTCTGGAACGCCTGCAAGAGCTGCGCGGACTCGAGCTCGCGGCCGCCGCCCTTGCCGAAGATCCCGCCGATCAGCGACGCCTCGGCGACGACGTCGGTGGCCTTCCACGGCTGTGGGAGCTTGCCGAGGGCCGCGTACTCGGCCGGCATCAGACGAGGATCGCTCTTCGCGTCCGCGATGTAGGCGTTGATGCCGGCGACGTAGCTCTTGACGTCCGCGACGAGCTTGCGGCCCGCGGTCCCGTAGAAGTCGCCGGCCTCGTCGATCTGCTCCTGGAGGTCCGCCTCCGTGTACGGGGCCAACTGCCACTGGGCGCGGTCCATGTCGCGGTTCGAGGGCGACCCGCCGACGAAGGACGAAAGCTCTGCCCGACCGGTGTGGCGGAGGATGTCCATCAGGAACAGCCGGTCCTGGGCGCCCGCATAGCCCGTCCCGAACATGGTGCCCGCGCGCGTCTCGCCGTAGATGTGCGGGACGCCGAATTGCTTGTCGCGGATGATGGTCACGCCGGGGCGCGGCTCGGTCGTCGATTCGACGTCGGCGGGCTTCACCCCGAACGTGGCGTCCTTGTAGTACCTCGAGATCTTGGAGTTGGTGAGCCCCTCCGCCCCCTGGATCAGGTTGTCGTAGAGGGGCTGCTGGTCGGTCCAGTGGGGCGGGTAGGCGCCGGTCGCGTTGAACTGGGCGAGCTGGACGGCGTTGTCGGTCCCCGCCTCGCCGGGCGGCAGGACGTTGCGAAACCCGCCGGCGTCGTTGGCGCCGTACGGCGGAATCGCAGCCGCGGCGGCGCGGGACGAGGCGGACCCGGGCGCGTTCGAAGCGGTGGTGAGAGCAACGCCGAGCGTGGCGGCGAACGCGAGAACGCTCGCGCCGATGCGCGCTGCCTGAGGGCCTTTGAGAGCCGTGGTCCCCATCCTCGTGTCCCGAGCGGTGTCACGCGCACCGCATGCGAAGCCGGGCGAGTATAGGAACGGCTCGGAGAGCCTGCGCCGGTTCGAAACCAGCCGCGCCCATCATCCGGGTGGGCGCCAGGGCTGGTTCTCGCACCACTCGCATCCCTGCTCGTTCTATCCGGCCGTGGGTGGTTACGCCTGACCGACCGCGACCCCGACGACGGCGACCATGGCGCCGGCGACGGTCACCTGAAGCAGCGAATGCGTGAGCGGGACGCGCAGGAAACGCTTGCGGACCCAAGCGATCGCTACGAGCTCGCATGCAACGACCGGATAGGCAACCGCCAGCGCGGTGCCGACGTCGTTGATCAGGAACGGAAGGGCGTGGACGCTCCCGCCCACGAACGTCGCGAGACCGGTGATGGCGCCGCGGGTCATCGAGTCGCCGCGGCCGGTGAGGGCGCCGTCGACGGCGCCCCCCTCGGAGATCCCCATGCGGATGGCGGCGCCGCGCGCCGCCGCCACGCCGACGAGCAGGGCGGCCTGTGAGCCCGCCAGGTAGGCGGCCGCGAAGATCGGCGCCAGGGTCGAGACCGTGCCGTCGATCAGGCCGATCAGGCCCGGCTGGACGATCTTCAGCAGGCGGTCCCTGTCGCTTGCCCCGCGCCAGTGCTCCATCACCGAATCGACCATGCGCTACTTATAGCAAATGAGTTAAAGTTAGGAGAGCCTAAGAAGAATGGCTATGCTGCGATTGAGGATGGAAGCGACGACCTTCGATAAGACCGCTCCGCCCGACGCCGCCGCCGCCCTCCGGCGAGCGGGGTACCGGGTCACGCCGCAGAGGCTCGTGATCCACCGGACGCTGGTCGAGCTCGGGCGCCACGTGGGGGCCGAGGAGCTCCTGGCTGCGGTCGGCCGGCAGCTTCCAAACGTCTCGCTCCCGACGGTCTATTCCGCGCTCGAGGCGCTCGAGGATGCCGGGCTCGTGCGGCGAGTCTCCGCGGGTCAGGGGCGGGCCCTCTACGACGCGCGCCCGGCGGACCATCATCACCTGGTCTGCAGGCGCTGCGGCGCGGTAGAGGATCTGGACGCGGATGTGGCTCTCGCCGGGGCGCTCAACTCGGCGAGGAAGCACGGATTTGCGCCTGACGGCGCCGAGGTGGTCGTCCGCGGCCTCTGCGCGGTTTGCCGGGCAGGCTGAGCGCGCGGCTCACCAGACTCCGGGCACGAGTCGGCGCGTGCGGGCCATGTACGCGCGGTACGGATCGCCAAGCTCGCGTGCGAGCACTCTCTCCTCGGTCACGAGACGAACGCCGAACGCGATGAGCGGCGGCAGCAGGCAGGCCGGGATCGTGAGCCAGGTGCCCAACATGATCCCAAGGCCCAGCTCCGCCATCAGCAGGCCGGTGTAGCTGGGGTGCCTGATCAGTCGGTATGGGCCAGTGTCCACGACGCGGTGGTCTGCTTGGACGACGACGGTGAACTTGAAGAAGCGGCCCAGCTCCTGCACCGCCCAGCCTCGGAGCCCAAGCCCCAGGGCGAACACCGCGGCCCCGAGCGCCACGGGCCACAAGCCCGGGCCCGGTAGGGCCAACCCCGCCGCGCGCCGGGCGACGAACTGCCCCAGCGCCAGCCCGCCGATGACCGAGAGCGTGAGCGGGAGGACGCTGCGGTCCCTTCCGCTGCCGCCCCGCACGCGGATGGCCAGGACGAGCTCGAATAGGGCCCACGCCGCCGCGCAGGCCACGAAGAGGTCCGCTGCCGCCCCGCCGTGCACCGCGAGCGGCTTCATCGGATCGCCCTACTCCTCGTGCCAGGGAGTGAGGATTCGGGGACCGTCGTCGGTGACGGCGACCGTGAACTCGAAGTGGGCGGCGAGCGATCCATCCGCCGAGTAGACCGCCCAGTTGTCATCGCCGACGCGCACGTTCGGGCCGCCGGCGTTCACCATCGGCTCGATCGCCAGGACCATGCCCGGTTCGAGGCGCGGGCCCCGGCCGGGCTCGCCGTAGTTGGGGATCTGCGGATCCTCGTGCATGTCCCGCCCGATGCCGTGGCCGACCAGGGAGCGGATGATCGAGAAGCCCTCCGACTCGACGTGGGCCTGGATCGCCGCCGAGACATCGCCGAGGTGCTTTCCGGGGCGCGCTTGGTCGGCGCCGGCGAACAGGGCGTTCCTGGTCGCGTCGAGCAGCTTGCGGGCCTCGGGCTTGATCGAACCGATCGGCACCGTGGTCGCGGCGTCGGCCACCCAGCCGTCCTTGGTGACGCCGACGTCGAGGGAGATGACGTCGCCGCGCTTGAGCTCATAGGGGCCCGGGATGCCGTGGACGACCATCGAGTTGGGCGACGTGCAGATCGAGCGTGGAAAGCCTCGGTAGCCCTTGAACGAGGCCTCGGCGCCCTGGGCGGCGATGAAGCGGTCCGCGGCGTCGTCGAGCTCGGCGGTGGTCACGCCCGGGTGGCACTTGGAGCGCAGCATCCGCAGGCAGCGGGCCTGGATTGCGCCGGCCGCCGCCATGCGGCCGATCTGCTCAGGGGTCTTGCGGATGATCACTAGGTCCGAGAGTAGAGCCCTAGAGCTCCTCCTCCATTCGCAGCGTCGCCAGCAGTGCCCTGATGCGGTCGCTGACCTCATCCGGCGGCGGCAGTCCGTCGACGCGGCGGAGGACGCTGCGCTCCTCGTAGTAGGCGACGAGGGGCTCCGTCTTCTCGTGGTATGTGCTCACGCGGTGGCGAACCACCTCCGGCTTGTCGTCGTCGCGAATCTCGAGCCGGGAACCGTCGATGTCGCAGACGCCCTCGTTCTTGGGGCGGTCGAACTCCAAGTGGAAGATGTGCCCCTTCACGCAGACGCGCCGGCCGCTCAGCCGCCTGACGACCTCCTCGTCGGGCACTTCGATGAGAACGGCGGCGGTGAGCTCACGGCCGAGCTCGGCGAGCTTCGAGTCGAGCGCCTCCGCCTGGGCGATGGTCCGGGGAAACCCATCGAGGATGAACCCGTCCGCGGCCTCGTCGCTCGCCACGCGCTCGGCGATCAGGCCGACCATCACCTCGTCCGGGACCAGATCGCCGCGGTCCATGTACTGCTTCGCCTGCGCCCCGAGCTCGGTCCCGTTGCGCACGGCGGCCCGGAGGATGTCGCCGGTGGCGTAGTAGGGCAGGCGAAAGTCCTCCTGCAGCCGCTCCCCCTGGGTCCCCTTTCCGGACCCCGGCGGCCCCAGGAGCACGAGATTGAGCTCGGACACGTGTCTATCCGGGAACCCCACGTGTGCCCGGGGGCGTCCTGGGCGTCATCCGGGTGCGCGAGGGGTTTCTGGATGGACACATGAGGCGGAGAGCCTAGACATTCGGGACCGGAACGGCTCTTCGGGCGTCAGCCTCCACATTCGAGTTGGCGGCGAGCAGCGTACGCAGCGCACGCACCACCCAGTCCGCCTCATCCTTCAGCTGGCGGTGAGTGAGCGGGAGGACCTCGTACCCGGCCAGCATGAGCCGACCCAGCTTGGCGTAGTCACGGTCGAACGCCTGGCGGTCGCATGGGTCACCCCCTGAGCCTGACGGGGAAATCCGCGGGTGGCGCGCCGAATGTGACGAAACGCTGGCGCGGCCGGGAACGCTGCCCTAAGTGCCCGATCCCGCCGGCGTGACCATGCCCGCCCAGGCGCTCAACTGGGACGCGG
>JBKPFQ010000005.1:0-11838 GCA_046728915.1 Actinomycetota bacterium
GCCGTCCTCGTCGCCGTCAACACGATCGTGGTCGACCACGAGACCAACGGGGCGTCGGTCACCGTGCAGGGCGGCAGGATCCTGAAGGTGCCGGGCGGCGGGGAGCTTCAGATCACCGACACCGGTCCCACGCGAAAGGGCGCACCCGGCGCTCCGATCGTCCTCCTCCACGGCTTCGGTGCCTCCCTGCACTGGTGGGACCGGATGATGCCGGCGCTGGAAAGAAGGCATCGGGTGATCCGGGTCGACCTGCTGGGCTTCGGCGGCTCCGAGAAGCCGCGCGCCGGGTACGCGATGGAGGATCAGGGACGCCTCGTAGCCCTGGCGCTCGGCCGCCTCGACATCGAAGGTGCCGTGCTGGTCGGGCACTCTCTGGGCTTCGCCGTGGCGGTCGCGGTGGCCCGGGAGTCCAGCGAGCTCGTGGACCGGCTGGTGAACATCGACGAGCAGACCGATCCGGGCTACGGCGGGCTCCCGTTCCTCGCCAAGCTGGGCTTCGTGCCCGTGGTCGGAGAAACCATCTGGCGCGTCGCGCCGGACTTCGCCGTACGTGACGGCTACGAATCCGCGTTCGCCCCGGGATACGACCTCGGTGACTTCGGCGATCAGGTCGTCGACGACTACCGCGTGATGACCTACACCTCCTACGACAGCTCGCCCTCGGAGCTGGACGACTACGAGAACCAGCTGTCCCTGAGCCAGCGTGTCCAGGCGGCCGCCATCCCGCTGCTGGTGATCTTCGGCACCGAGGATCAGCTCTACGACGATCCGCGCGAGGCCGCGAACGCCTACGAGAGGGTTCAGGGGGCCCGGATCCAGATGATCCAGGGAGCGGGGCACTCCCCGAACGTGGAGAAGCCCGCCGAGACGGCGCGGCTGGTCCTCGACTTCGCGGCCGGGGTGGGGGGCGGGACGCGCTGAGCCGCTGGTCAGCCCCTCACTGCCAGCGACCCCCGGCCTTGGCCCACTCCAGCAGATGGTCGACCGAGCAGAAGTCGTCGGGGATGCGGTTATCGCCGCGATGCCGAACGAGCAGGACGTCGACGTCGCCGAGCTCGCGGCCGCAATGGGCGCAGGTCCGCGAAGCGCTCGACGCCGCTGTGGGCTCGTCGAGCTCGCCGGCCTCCCAGTGCGGCCCCTGGATCGCCCAGGGAATCACGTGCTCGAGGCGGCAGAACACGGCCCGGCGGGCCCCCGCCGGCTCATACAGGCGGAAGCCGTCGTCGTCCTCGACGCTCGCTCCGCACCAGGTGCAATGCTCGGTCGCCACGATCCCTAAGTAATACCCTCGCAGCGATGGCGGCGGCGCTCGGGATAGTCGCTCTGGAGGGCGATCAGACCGGCCAGGAGCTCCTCGAGCAGGCGCTGCGGGTGCTGGACCCGGACGTGCTCGGCATCGACGTCGAGCTCATTCGCTTCGACCTCTCGCTCGAGAACCGGCGACGCACCCGAAACGAGGTTTGCACCGAAGCGGCCGACGCGATGCTCCGGACCGGGCTCGGCCTGAAGGCGGCGACGATCACACCCGAGGGGGCCGACGACGTCGGCAGCCCCAACCGGATCCTCCGGGAGGCGATCAATGGAACGGTGATCATGCGCACCGGCCGCAGAATTCCGGGGGTGACGCCGGTCGGCGGCGTCCACCATCCGATCGTGGTCTGCAGGATGGCGGTGGGCGACGCCTACGGCGCCGAGCAGTGGCGCGAGCTGGCGGATGGCGACGAGGTCGCGCACCGCACCGAGACGATCCGGCGATCCAACTGCAGGGCCGTGGCCGAGTACGCGTTCCGCGCGGCCGGCCAGCTCGGCGGGCGCGTGTACGGCGGGCCGAAGTGGACGGTCAGCCCCGTGTATGAGGGCATGCTCAAGGAGGAGATGGACGCGGCGGCCGAGCGCCACCCGGACGTCGGGTACGAGCCCGTCCTGATCGACGCGACCCTCGCGGGGCTCGTCAGCGGCGCCGCCTCCGAGCCGCTGGCGATCCCGTGCCTGAACCGCGATGGCGATCTCCTCTCCGACCTCGTGCTGCCGATGTTCGGCTCGATCGCGGGCGCGGAGTCGGTGCTGCTGGCGCTGGACGACGAGCTGCGGACGACGGTCGCGATGGCCGAGGCGCCGCACGGGACCGCTCCGGCGCTCGAGGGAAAGGACGTCGCGAATCCGATGGGCATGATCCTCGCCGGCGCCGCCCTGCTGCACCACGCGGGCGAGGCGGGGGTCACGGAGGCGCACCGATGCTCGCGGGCCGTCTACGAGGCGGTGCTCGGGGCCACGGCGGCGGGCATCCGGACCCCCGATCTCGGCGGGCACGCGGGGACGACCGAGTTCACCGACGAGGTCATCGCGCGGGTGAGGTCAGCGCTCGGGACCTGATTCGTCGATGCGAGACTACGTGGCGCTGCTCGGAGCCGGCGCTCCCCCACCTCCGGCGCCGACGCGGCGCCACTGCACGATCTTTCCGTCGCGGATCACGAACGAGGTCCTCGCGACTCCGCCGGTTCCGGGACCGCAGAGGCCGGGGCCGGGGCGCTCGGTTAGCCTGAACGTGGCGGTGGTGAACTCGCCCGCGGATTCCGCGCGGATCAGGCGAGCGCCGCACGGGAGCGATTCGTTGAAGCGCCGGGCGTCGTCGACGCTCCGGATGCGCACGAGGATCGGCCCGTTCTCGGCGACGCTGGGGATCGCGAAGTAGTTCGCGGCGGCGTCGACGTCACCGTGGCGGAGCGAGGTGACCCAGCCGTCTATGACCTTGACGTCCCCCGGGTCGGCGTTGCCCGGGGTGGTCGACGTTCCCGAGCTCGTGGAGTCTCCCCCGCCGCCCCCGCAGCCGAAGAGCGTCAAGGCGGCGACCAGGACGGCAGGGAGGGCGCGAGCGACCATGTGCCAAGTATGGCCGGCGGCGAGCCTTGCCCTCGATCTTCTCTCTAGGCGCTCGCCTCCGCCGTCCGGAGCCCTCGCTCCTCGAGCCACGCTGCATGCTCGCGCCCGAGCTCATCGATGGGCTCATCCCCCTCGATCAGCTCACCCAGCAGAGCGCCCCAGCTCGCCTCGGCGCGAAGCGTCGTGGCGACCTGGAACAGGAGACCCTCCATCCGTCTCAGGAGGAGGGCCTCGGGTGGCAGGGTCATGCTGCGCATCTGTTGCATGAGCTCGGCGTTGCGCTGCTCGCGCAGAGCCTCGCTGCCGCGCCACATGTCCTCCGGGTTCAGGCGAAGGGGGCCGTCGCCGTGGAGCCACCAGGACATGGCGCGCATGTGCTCGAGCAGCAGCGAGCCGTTCCACTCGGGGCCGTCACGCAGGTAACCCAGAGCGCGCAGCGCGTCGACGAGTGCCCGCTCGTCGCCGTCGCGGATCGCCGTGAAGATCACCGCCTCCCGGCTGAGGTAGTCGCGCGGGAGGTTGCGCACCATGCCGAAGTCGAGGAATGCGATCCGACCGTCGTCGCGCAGCAGGTAGTTGCCCGGGTGGGGATCGCCGAGCGCCAGATCGAGCTCCCGGACGGTGCCGTAGAAGAAGCGATAGATGATCTCCGCGTAGCGGTCGCGGACGGGGTCCGGCTCGCGGCCGACGCCGGCGAAGTCGATGCCGTCGACCCATTCGCTGACCAGCACGCGCCGGCGGCTGAGGCTCGTGTCGACCGCCGGGACGGTGATGAACGGATGCCCACGCCAGAAGCGAGCGAGGAGGCGGTGGCTCGAGGCCTCGAGCTCGTAGTCGCACTCCGCCGAGATGCGCTCGCTGAGCTCCGCGAGCACGGGCTTGACGTCGAGGCCGGGCATCAGCCGGCGCAGGAGCGGCGCGAGCATGCGCACGTTTCGCATGTCCGACTCGACCGCCTCGCCGATCCCGGGGTACTGGACCTTCACGGCGACGTCGACACCGTCGGTGGTCCGCCCGCGGTAGACCTGCCCGATGCTTGCGGCGGCAGCCGGCTCGGGATCGATGGATCCCAGGACGCGCTCGGGGTCCTCCCCCCATTCGTCGGCGAGCACCTTCCGCATCTGCTTCCACCCCACCGCCGGGACGTCGTCGCGCAGCGAGGCCAGGCGCTCCTGCAGATGAGCTGACTGATCCTCGTCGAGCCCCGGGAACTCGACCGTGGACAGGACCTGGCCGGCCTTCATCGCCGCGCCGCGCATCGTCGCGAGCTGATCGACCAGCGAGTCGATCGTCGCCACCAGCCGGTCGCCGCGCCGGCGTCGCTGATCCTCCTCGGTGCCACGCCCATCGACGCGATCGCCCGCCCAGCGAACCGCACCGCCCGCGGCGACTCGACCGAGGCGCAATGTGCGGGCCGTGCGTCCGCGGGTCGGATTTCGCTGCTGGCGATCTGCCATGTGTGTGGTGAGGAGCTTTAGCTCCGAAACTGGCTGGTGCTTTTTATTGATTCCTGGTGGTGAGGAGCTTTAGCTCCGAAACTGGCAGGTGCGGTTCATTTATTCAGTCTGGCAGGGCCTTGATTTCCGCCGCTTCGTGTACGAACATGTGTTCGTATGTCCCGAAACGGCGGCGAAACCGTCATCGCGTGCGCGCTGATCCCCCGGTTCACCCTGCTGGCGGTCCTCGGCGGGCGCAGGGAGCTCCTCCTTCGCGCGATGGCGCTGGCGCCGGAGCCGGGCGGGCCGCAGGTGGTCGGGGAGGCGTCGGGGCCGGCGGAGGCGTTCGGGGTGCGCGCCGGGATGCGGCTCGGCGAGGCGCTGGCGCGCTGCCCCGACCTGATCCTGGTGCCGCCGGACCCGGAGCGGGCGGAGGTGGCATGGGAGGATGCTCTTCGGCGGCTGGAGGGGATCGGTGCCGAGGTCGAGGCGGGACGTCCCGGGGAGGCGTTCTTCGAGGCCGGTGGGCTGCGGGGGCTCTACGGAAGCGCGGAGGCGGCTCTCCGAAGGGCACGGGAGGCGATCGGCCCCCCGGTCAGGCTCGGGGCCGGCCGCACTCGGCTCTGCGCCTACGCCGCCGCCCAACGGGCGCGGCCGCGCCGCGCGCCGGTGGTCGTTCCCGCGGCGATGACGCGCTCGTTCCTGGCCCCGCTGCCGGTGAGCCTGCTCCGCGAGCGGTTGGCCAGATCCCGCGCCGCCCCCGGACGCGGAGCAGAGGAGGCGGCGCGTTTTTTTGCAGTGGACCTGCCGGAGAAGCTCGAGCGCCTCGGGGTCGAGAGCCTCGGCCAGCTGGCGGCGCTTCCCGACGCGGCGATCGCGGATCGCTTCGGGCGATTGGGGTTGATGGCTCTGCGGATGGCCCAAGGCGGGGATGAGCCGCTCAGGCCCCGACGCGTCCACGAGAGCCTGGTCGAGGGGATCGAGCTCGGCGAGGCCATCTCGGGGCCAAGGCTCAAGCGGGTGGTGGCGCTGCTCACCGATCGCCTGCTCGCGAATCCCGCTCGCCGCGGGCGCAGCCTGCGGCGGCTGAGGCTGGCCGCGCGGTTGGCGGGCGGCGGCGGCTGGCGGGACGAGGCGGCGCTTCGCCAGGCGAGCTCCGACCACGAGCGATTGTGCCTGGCGCTCCAGGCGAAGCTGGACGGGATTCCGGGGGCGGTCGTCGCGCTGACGCTGCGCGCCGTGGAGACGGGGCCGCCGGCGGGCGATCAGGCGGCGATCGACGAGCAGGCGCGAGACAGCAGGCAGAGGCGCCTGACCGAGGCGGTGCGCCAGGTGCGGGCGATCGCCGGCAAGGACGCGGTGCTGCGGGTGCTCGACGCCGACGTCGAGTCACGAGTGCCGGAGCGACGATCGCTCTTGACCCCGTACCAGGAGGCCGAGTGAGTCAATCGGTCTACTGGCCGCGGCCCGTGCGGGTGGAGATGGGCGACGGAGGCGAGCCGGCGGCCGTCGACTCGGTGGCCGTGGACGCAGTCCGGGAGGAGTGGCTGGTCGAGGATCGCTGGTGGACGCCGAAGCCCCTGCGGCGGCGCTACTTCGAGCTCGTCCTCGCCGACGGCCGAAACGTCGTGGTCTTCCGGGAGCCGGCCGATGACGCAGGCCGGTGGTTCCTGCAGCGGGCGTGAGCATGAGCTACGTAGAGCTCCACTGCCACTCCGCTTATTCGTTCGGCGACGGGGCAGCGGCGCCCGAGGAGCTCGCTCACCGGGCCGCGGAGCTGGAATACGAGGCGCTCGCGATCACCGATCACGATGGGGTCTGGGGGGCGATGGAGTTCGCCGATGCCTGCAAGTCGTTCGGCGTGCGCCCGATCGTCGGGGCCGAGATGACGGTGAACGGCTTCCACGTGACGCTGCTGGTCGAGAACGCGGACGGCTGGCGAAACCTCTGCCGGCTGGTGACCGAGGCGCACAGGGGCACGCGCCCCCATCCCGATCGAGAGCCACTCCCCCCATCCCTCTCGCTCGGCGCGCTGGAGGAGCGGGCCGAGGGGCTCGTGTGCCTGTCGGGGTGCGCGCGGGACGGCGCGCTCGCCTCGCACTTCGAGCGCGCGGGGGGCCGGCCCACGGCAGCCGATGCCGCGGCGGCGATGGCGGTCGGGCGCCGGCTGGCTGCGGCCTTCGGCCGCGAGCGCTTCCGGGTCGAGCTCCAGCGACCGTTCTGGCGGCATGATCGGGCGCGGAATCGCTGGCTGGCCGGGCTTGCGGAGCGGCTGGGCGCAGATTGCGTGGCCACCGGCGACGTCCATATGCACGACCCCTCCCGGGCGGCGCTCCAGGATGTGCTGTGCGCCGTTCGCCTCGGTGGGACGCTCGAGGAGACGGAGCCGCGGCGGCGGGGGAACGGGACGGCCTATCTGGCCTCCCCCGACGAGGTCGGCGCTCGCTTCGCCGAGTATCCGGAAGCGGTCGCGGAGAGCGCGCGGCTCGCCGAGCGCCTGGAATTCGACCTGACGCGGGACCTCGGCTATCGATATCCGGGGGCCGAGGATCCGGGGGCCGACCGGGCGCTCGCCGAGATCTGCCGGGCGCGCCTCGAGCACCGCTACGCCGGAGAGCCCGAGCACGAGGAGGCGCGCCGGCGCCTGGAGGAGGAGCTCGAGCTGATCCGCTCGCTGGAGCTGTCGGGCTTCCTGCTCCTCCACTACGACATCCTCGAGCTGGCGCGGGAGGTGGCGGCGGAGGTGCGCGGGCCGGACTCGGCGCGCTCGCTCCTGCCTCCCGGGCGAGGGCGCGGCTCCAGCGTCAGCTCGCTCGTCTGCTACCTCACGGGGCTCTCGCACGTCGATCCGGTGCGCAACGGGCTGTTCCTCGGGCGCTTCTTGAACGAGGAGATCACGGAAGCGCCCGACATCGACCTGGATTTCCCTCGCGACATTCGCGAGAAGCTGATCCCGCGGGTGCACGAGCGCTACGGGGAGGATCGCTCCGCGCTCGTGGCGGCGTTCGCCTGCTACCGGTCGCGCGGGGCCGTGCGGGACTTCGGCAAGGCGCTGGGGCTGCCCGCTGGGGAAATCGAGCGCGTCGCGCGTACGGTGGAGATGTACGACCGTCCCGACTCCGTGGAGGAGGACATGGCGGCGGCGATCGGCGCCGAGCGCGCGACCTCGGCGCGCTGGCGGGCGCTCGCGCGACTCGCCCACGACGCATGGGGGCTGCCGCGCCACGCCTCCCAGCACCCGGGCGGGATGGTGATCTCAACCCGGCCGCTGATCGACATCTGCCCGGTGCAGCCGGCCGCGATGGAGGGGCGCCAGCTCGTGCAGTGGGACAAGGACTCGTGCTCGGACGGCGGCTTCCTCAAGATCGACCTGCTGGGGCTGGGGATGCTCTCGGCCGTCGAGCGGACGGTGGACGAGATCGCGCGCGTTCGCGGCGAGCGGATCGATCTCTCGCGGATCCCGATGGACGATCCGGAGACGTTCAGAACGATCCGGGCGGCCGATACGACCGGGGCGTTCCAGATCGAGAGCCGGGCGCAGATGCAGATGCTGCCGCGCACGCGCCCCGAGAGCATCGACGACCTGACGGTGCAGGTGGCGCTGGTGCGTCCGGGGCCGATCCAGGGCGGCGCGGTGCACCCGTACCTGGAGCGGCGCGAGCGGCTGCGGTCCGAGCCGGGATACCGGATTCCCTACGAGCATCCGTCGCTGGAGCCGATCCTCCGCGACACGCTGGGGACGATCGTCTTCCAGGAGCAGGTGATCCAGGTGGCGATGGGGCTCGCCGGGTTCACCGCCGGCGAGGCCGAGGGACTGCGCCGGGCGATGAGCAGAAAACGCTCTGAGCAGGCAATTCTGGCCTACCGGGACAAGTTCGTCGCCGGGGCGATGGGCCGGGGCGCAAGCCGGGAGGTGGCGGAGCGGGTCTTCGAGCAGATCCACGGGTTCTCAGGATTCGGCTTTCCGAAGGCCCACGCGGTCGCCTTCGGCCTGCTCGCCTACCAGTCCACCTGGCTGCGGGTCCACTACGGGCCGGAGTTCCTGTGCTCGCTTCTCAACGAGCAGCCGATGGGCTTCTATCCGCCGGACGCGCTGGTGCACGAGGCGCAGCGGCGCGGGATCGAGGTGCGGACGCCGGATGTGAGCCGAAGCGACGTCGAGTGCACGGTGGAGGGCTCCGCCGTCCGCGTCGGCCTGGGTTACATAACCGGGTTGCGAGAGGACGAGGCGGGGTCGCTGGTCGCCGAGCGCGAGCGCGGTGGGCCCTACGGGGACCTCGCGGATCTGACGTCGCGGTCGGGCGTCGGGCCCGATGGACTCGAGCGACTCGCCTGGGCGGGCGCGTGCGAGCGGATCCGGGGCGGCGACGAGCTTCGCCGCCGCCAGGACCTCTGGCAACTGGGTGTCGCCAACGGGGCGCGACGGCTGCCCGAGCAACAAATCCAGCTCTCCCTCCCCCTCCCCATCCCGGCGGCGCCGACGCTTCGCGAGCTCGATTCGTGGGAGCGCCTGCTGGCCGACTACTCCTCGACCGGCATCGCGATCGCCGAGCATCCGATGACGCTGATCCGGCCCGGGTTGGATGACGGGCTGGTGACGAGCGCGGATCTGGATGGGCTTGCCAACGGGAGCTTCGTGCGGGTGCCGGGGATGGTCGTCGCCCGCCAGCGGCCTGCCACGGCGAATGGCGTCGTTTTCATGCTCCTGGAGGACGAGGTGGGGACGGTGAACGTGGTCGTACCGCCGCCCGTCTACGCGCGCTATCGCATGGCGGTCAGGACGGCCTCGTTCGCGCGGGTGGACGGGAGGCTCGAGCGCCGCGACGAGGTCATGAACGTGGTCGCACGCGCCATCCACCCGCTGGCCACACCCGACCAGCCGGCGTCCGACGTTCGCCACATCGAGCCCCCCGTGGAGCGCGAAACGGGACGGCGCGGTCGGGACCGCGACGTCGCGCCGGATCCGCGCGCAGCGGAGCTCGCCGCGGTCGCGCCAGCCGCGCACAGCTTCGGGCGGCGGGGCCGATGAACGGCTTGATCAAGCCGTTTGTGGCGTGCGGTCGCGGTCGCCTGCAACTTCCCTTGCAGAACGTATGTTCCGTCCGAGGCCGTTCCTAGATTGCCGGTCATGTTCCACGGGCGCAACGACCTTGGCCAGCGAGTCGTCGACGGCGTCGACCTCGTGATCGACCTCGCCACGCTTGGCGAGTACGGCCTTGAGCCAGTGAGCGCGGAGGGGTCCGCTCGCCAGCGGACCGACCGGCGACCCAGACCCGATCGCCGGCCCGGATGGGAGGCGCCGGCGAGGGCCCCCCGCAGCGCCTGTGGGCCAACGCGCGGGACCGCAGCCCGGGCGACAACAGGCGACCACCCCGAGTGGCGCTTCCCGGGCTCACGGCCGTCGCGCGCGAACTTCCGCGCGGCGGTCGATCGCTTCGCCGCGTAGCGGCCCTTCGACCGGGCGCACCCATTCCCTGGTCCACGGAGACCGTCCCCGGATCCGAGCAGGCAGACTTAGGCTGGTGCTGCGCCCGGAGACCCGCTATGTGAAGAGCGGCCCCTACAACATCGCCTACCAGGTCGTGGGCGACGGGGACATCGATTTGCTCTGGATCCACGGGTTCGTGTCGAACGTCGAGCTCGCATGGGAGGAGCCGCGCCTCGCGAGCTTCCTCTCGCGGCTGGCCTCCTTCTCGCGGCTCATCACGTTCGACAAGCGGGGAACCGGCATGTCGGACCGCGTTGTCCAGGACGAGCTGCCGACGCTCGAGGAGCGCATGGAGGACGTCGTCGCCGTTCTCGATGCGGCTGGATCCGAGCGCGCTGCGCTCTTCAGTCACTCGGAGGGAGGGACGCTGGCGGCGCTGTTTGCGGCGACTCACCCGGAACAGACGATCGCTCTGGTAACGGCTGGAATCTTCGCGAAGCGCGTCTGGAGCCCCGACTACCCGTGGGCCCCGAAGCCCGAGGCGCGCGAGAAGGAGATCGCGGAGCTCGAGAGCACCTGGGGGACCGACGCCGACGTCGAGCATTTGGCGCCGAGCACCGCTCGCGACCCGATAATGCGCCAGCGCCTGGCCGCGTACTTTCGGCGCAGCGCAAGCCCGGGGGCGGCCGCCGCGTTGATCCGCATGAACACGGAGATCGACGTTCGCGACGTGCTGCCGACGATCCGGGTGCCAACGCTCATCCTGCATCGCAGCGGGGATCGGGATGCATCCGTCGAGGAGGGGCGGTGGATCGCAGAACGGGTGCCGGGGGCGCAATTCGTGGAGCTGTCCGGCGACGACCATCTCCCCTGGGCCGGCGACCAGGATCGCCTGCTCGACGAGGTCGAGCGCTTTCTCACCGGCCGGCTACCCGCTGTGGCGCCCGACCGCGTTCTCGCGACGGTGCTCGTGACGGACATCGTGGGGTCAACGGAGCGCGCCGCGGAGCTCGGGGACCGGGGCTGGCGCGACCTCCTGGAACAGCATCATGCCGCGGTCCGGCGCGAACTCGCCGCCTTCGGGGGCGACGAGGTCGATACGGCGGGGGATGGCTTCCTCGCCACGTTCGAGGGGCCGGGGCGGGCGATACGCGCTGCCGTTGCAATCACGGAGCGGACGCGCGCCCTGGACGTCCCGGTGCGCACGGGGATCCACACCGGGGAATGCGAGCGGATTGCGGGGAAGGTAGGCGGCATCGCGGTGCACATCGCCGCTCGGATCGCAGCCGCCGCAAGGCCGGGGGAGGTCCTGGTCTCCCGCACGGTGAAGGATCTCGTCGCCGGCTCCGGAGTGGTCTTCGAGGAGCGTGGCGCGCGGTCGCTCAAGGGCGTGCCGGACGAGTGGGAGCTGTTCGCCGTCACGGCGCCCTGACGCAAAAAAGAAGCCGCCCCCGGAGGGCGGCTCTTTGTAGAAAATACCGGCGGCGACCTACTCTCCCAGGCGGTTGCCCACCAAGTACCATCGGCGCTGAGGGGCTTAACGGCTCTGTTCGGAATGGGAAGAGGTGTTTCCCCCTCGCTATGACCACCGAAAATCGGCGGGACCGAGCCCCCGCGAGGCTTGAAAACTGCACGCAGGCCAAAAGGGGAAGATAAATACCGTCAAGCCCTCGACGCATTAGTACCGGTCTGCTGAGCGCGTTGCCGCGCTTGCACAGCCGGCCTATCGACCTGGTGGTCTACCAGGCGTCTTACTCCCTCAAGGGGATGGGAGAGCTCATCTCGAGGTTGGCTTCCCGCTTAGATGCTTTCAGCGGTTATCCAGTCCGCACGTAGCTAGTCTGCAATGCCCTTGGCAGGACAACAGATACACCAGAGGTGCGTTCATCCCGGTCCTCTCGTACTAAGGATGACTCCTCTCAACTCTCCAGCGCCCATGGCAGATAGGGACCGAACTGTCTCACGACGTTCTGAACCCAGCTCTCGTACCGCTTTAATGGGCGAAAAGCCCACCCCATGGGACCTACTCCAGCCCCTGGATGCGACGAGCCGACATCTAGGTGCCAAACCGCTTCGTCGATATGGACTCTTGGA
>JBKPFQ010000006.1:0-26996 GCA_046728915.1 Actinomycetota bacterium
AATATGACATCGGGGCGCGTTCGGAGCGCACCCGCGCCGGCTTCAGCACTGAGACGTGCGTATTTAGTCGGGGGACCGCCCCGGCGGCTAATCGCGACGACGTCGGCCTCATGGCCAATCGCCTCGAGCTCGCGCTTGAGCGGAACCAGGAAGCTCCCTAGGTCCGGGTTCTTCGGGCTAGGCCACATCTGGGTCACGAACAGGATTCGCAAGTCCACTCCCTTTTGAAGCGCCTTATCGCCGAACGCACATCCCCCCGCGCCCGGGTCACGACCATAGCGGCGTCGATCGTCCGGCGGTGGCCCGTCGCCGGGGAGAGCGCCCGACTTGGGAATTTATGCCCGATTGATGCCCGCCAGCGAGGCCGAACAGCGCCCCTGATTCGAAAAAAGACCTGCCGTAGCGGGCCTTTCCGAGTAGCGGGGCCCGATTCGTCTCGCTACGACGCACGAATGGTCGAGCGACTGCGCCTCGGCGTGTGACTTCTGCTTTTCGCGCAAAGCGACTCCGCCTGAGGCCCTCGCCGTTGCCCCGCCGGTAGGCAACGAGCGAGTAACCCAAGCGGCGCCGACGCTGCGGTCCCGAGACCACGAAACCCGCTTGCTAGAGCGGGCTTCGAGGATGGGCCGGGGAGGATTCGAACCTCCGACCAACGGATTATGAGTCCGCTGCTCTGACCAGCTGAGCTACCGGCCCGCGCGCCCCGATTCGGGCTTGTCTGTGCCGGATTTCACGATAGCCCGCCGGGCTCCTCCCCGCTCGCCGCGCGGATGCCTACTTGACGACGACCTTTCCCCTCATTCCCAGGCTGCGGTGGAAGCGGCAGTAGTACTTGAACCTGCCTCGCCGCTTGAAGGTTCGCGAGCGGGTGCGGTGGCTCCGGGTCAGCTTCTTGTCGTAGGAGCCCTTCACGAAGGTCACGGTGTGGCGGCCGTTCACCCAGTGCCACTTGACCTTGCCGCCCTTGTTGATCCTGATGGTCGCCGGCTTGAAGCTGAAGTTCGACCCGTCGACGCTGGCTCCGCCCGCCTGGGCGACTCCCACGCCGAGCGCCAAGGTGGCGACGACGGTGACGATCCCCATTGCTCGCATGCGCCTGACCCGACCCATCTGACCTCCTCGGCTGGAATTCCCTGTCAACGAGTACCGCGGCCAGCGCGATGAGGTTCAAGTGTTCGTCCGGCCGCGTGTACTAGGTTCCGGCGCGGATGCAGCCCGAGTACCAGCGCTGGCGTGTGCTTTGGCCGCTCGTCCCGGCGATGGCGATGGTGATGATCGACTTCACGATCGTCTCCATCTCGGTGACCACGATCCAGCGGGACCTGCATCTGTCGGCCACCGCGGCCCAGTGGACGGTCACCGCGTACGCGCTGGCGACGGCGGCGTTCATCGCCCTGGGCGGCCGGCTCGGCGACATCATCGGCCACAAGCGGATCGTCGCGATCGGGATCGTGCTGTTCGCCGGCGCCTCGACGGTCTGCGGGCTCACCCCGGACACCTCGGTGGCAGAACCGTGGCTGATCGTGTGCCGGGTCCTCCAGGGGATCGGGGGAGCCCTGCTGATTCCGTCGACGACGGTGCTCGTGCTCAACTCGTTCCCGCCCGCGGAGCGCGGCAAGGGGCTGGCGGTGTTCTTCATCGTCGCCGGCCTGTTCACCGCGGTCGGCCCGATCGCAGGGTCCTATCTCACGCAGTTCTGGACCTGGCGGGCGATCTTCTGGATCAACGTTCCGGTCGCCCTGCTGTCCCTGACCGAGTTCGCGTTCATCAAGCTGAAGGACGTCAAGCATCCGGCGCGGATCGACTGGGTAGGCGCTGGTCTTCTCGTGGCCGGGATGGGATTGCTGGTGCTGGGCCTGCAGGAGTCCGACGCGTGGGGCTGGGGCAGCCTGGCGACCATCGGCTCGATCGTCGTGGGCCTGGTGATCCTGGGCCTGTTCGTGGTGTTCGAGCGTCGGGCCGAGAGCCCGCTGATCTCGATTCAGGCCTTTATCGACAACCGCGCGTTCGCCGTCGACAACGTCCTCACGATGTTCCTCTTCTTCACCTGGCTCGCCGTGTTCTTCTTCGGGAGCATCTACTTCCAGGTGTCGGTCGGTCAGGAGCCCACCCAGGCCGGGTTCTCGATCCTGACGATGTTCTATTCGTTCTTCATCGCGTCGCGGATCGGGGGCGGGATGTTCGACAGGGTTGGGGCGAAGCATCCGGTGACGCTCGGTCTGGCGGCGATCGCGGGTGGCCTTGCCCTCTGGGCATCTGAGCTCTCGGAGCTGAGCCATAGCGGCACGATCGCCGGCATGCTGGTGACCGGCGCCGGGTTCGGGCTCGCCATGTCGGCGCTCAACACCGATGCCCTCAACCGTGCCCCGGCGGAGATCAGGGGCGAGGCGTCGGGGATCGTCCAGACTTTCCGCAACTTCGGCTCGGCCCTCGGGATGGCGATCCTGGGGACAATCGTCCTGGGCGCCCTCGGGCCCAAGACCACGCCGAGCAGCTTCGCCGACGCACTCGAGACCGCGTTCTACGTCGGCGCTGGCGTGATGGCAGTCGCTTTCGTGATCGCGCAGGTGTTCATGCCCGGCGGAAAGCAAGCCGACGTCGAATGAGCTTGGCCGGGCGGTAGGGTCCGGCCCCCGATGACTACGAGAGGAGATCGTTAGTGGCGGAGCGAGCGGCGCTCATAACGGGTGGCTCGAGCGGGATCGGGCTGGCAATCGCCCGGGCGCTCGGCGAGGACGGCTACGGCGTGACCATCGCCGCGCGCCGGCCGGAGAAGCTGGAGGCAGCCGCTGAGGAGCTGCGTGGCGCCGGGCTCGACGTCAATTCCATCGCCGCCAACATGACCGACGAGGATGCGGTGGCGGGGATCGTCAGCTCCCACAAGGAGCGGTTCGGGCGCCTGGACGTGCTGGTGAACAACGCCGGAGTGGGCATCGGCGAGGCGATGCACGAGATCACCACCAAGTACCTGGACATGCAGCTCGGCGTGAATCTGCGCGCCGTGATCATCGGGACGCGTGAGGCCCTGCCGCTGCTGCGCGAGGCGGGCGCGGAGCACGGCAAGGCGCTGATCGTCAACACGGCGTCGATCGCCGGGAAGTCGGGGCAGGCGTGGCTGTCGGTCTATTCGGCGACGAAGGCGGCCGTGATCGGGTTCAGCGAGGCGACGCAGAAGGAGGTCGCGGGCCAGGGAATCCAGGTGACGGCGCTCGCCCCTGGGTTCGTGGACACGCCGATGACCGAGTACGTGCGGGAGATGGTGAAGCCTGAGGAGATGATCCGGCCCGAGGACATCTCCGAGGCGGTGCGCTTCCTGCTGCGCACCTCGCCGGGCTGCCTGGTGCCGGAGATCGTCTTCGCGCGTCCGGACGAGCTGCCGGGCACCGTGGCTTGAGCGGGGCCCTCCGGTAGCGCTAGGAGGGATGGCCGGCCGCGTGCTCCTCGTCCGGTTGCGTGGCTCGTTCGTCGTTCAGCTGTTCCTCCGCTGCCGCCAGCAGGTCCTGGAACTCCTCGTAGCGGCGGGCGGGGCGCATCCAGGACCAGCGGAGCCGGTCGCGGAGCTCGATAGCGCGGTGGCGCTCCCCAGTGTCGGTGCGGCGGCGGATGCAGATGGGTGCCTCGGCTGGCTCGGTGATCTTCGGCGCTTCGCGCTCCGCACAGCGGTCCTGGCGGGCGGCGAGCTCGGCGCGCTCCGCGCGGATCTGGGCAGCCGCGGCGGCGATCGATCCGCCGTCGCTCATGTCCACGGCGAGGGAGGATTCGAGGAGGGAGCGGAGGGTGCGAAGCTCGCGGCGGGTTGCCAGGCGGGGGCGCTTGGCGCCGGTGTAGCGGTCCCAGGCGCGGGCGAAGCTGCCGAGGTTGGTGCGTCCCCCATTGCGGTGGGCGGCGAGCATCGGGCAGATGCCGCCGGAGTCGCGGTCCACGTAGGCGCCGACGACGATGGGGTTGGCGGCGATCCCGCGGAGCATCGCCTGGCGGGTCAGCCTCGGGAGCGCGTGAACGGCAAGGCGGAGGCGCTCGGCGGGGTTGCGGTCGCGGCGACGCATGAGCGAATGGATAGCGCGGCCGGACTGCCCCGGCCGGTCCGGCAGTCGGGCGCGCAATGGGGTTTGCAGTGAGCGGGCGGCGGTTCCTGGTGGCGGCGTTCGGCGATGCAGGCCATGCGGTTCCGGCGATCGCGCTGGCGCGGGCGCTGCGTGGCCTGGGCCACGAGGTGCTGGTGGAGACGTGGGGGCGGTGGCGGGAACCGGTCGAGGCGGAGGGCCTTCGGTTCACGGCGGCCGAGGAGTACAGGACGTTTCCGCCATCGGACGGGGACTCCGGGACCTGGAGGTCGGCGGCGGATGCGGCGATCGCTCTGGCGCCGCTGATGGAGGACTTTCGGCCCGACGTGGTGGTGAGCGACATCCTCACGCTGGCGCCGTCGCTGGCGGCCGAGCTAGCCGGGCGGCGGCGGGCGACGCTGATCCCGCACGTCTATCCGGTGCACGAGCCGGGGTTGCCGTTCTTCGCGTTCGGGTTGCAGCCGCCGCGCACGCCGGTGGGGCGAGCGGTCTGGCGGGGGGCACTCCCCGTCCTCACCGCCGGGTTGCGGCGCGGGCGACGGGAGATGAACGAGACGCGGGCGGCGGTGGGGCTACCGCCGGTCGAGGGGTTGCACGGCGGGATCAGCCGGGAGCTGGCACTGGTCGCGACGTTCCCCCAGCTGGAATACCCGCGGCGGTGGCCCGCCGGCGTGCACGTGACCGGGCCGATGGAGTTCGAGGTGCCGTATCCGGACATCGAGCTGCCCGATGGAGACGAGCCGCTGGTGCTCGTGGCGCCGAGCACGGCGCAGGATCCGGATTTGCGGCTGGTGCGGGCAACGCTCGGCGCGCTTGCGGACGAGCCGGGGCGGGTCGTCGCGACGACGAACCGCCTCGGCTCGGCGAGCCTGCCGGAGGCGCCGTCCAACGCCATCGTGGTGGACTGGCTGTCCTACTCGCAGGTGATGCCGCAGGCGTCCCTGGTGATCTGCCACGGCGGGCATGGGACCGTTGCGCGGGCGCTTGCGGCAGGTGTCCCGGTTCTGTGCTGTCCGCATGTCGGCGACATGGCCGAGAACTCGGCGCGGGTCGCCTGGGCCCGTGCCGGCTTAATGCTTCCATGGCGGCTCCTGGGTGCCAGCCCTCTTCGATTCGCCACCCGGCGGATCATGAGCGATCCGTCGTTCGCTCAGCGAGCCAAGGAATTCGCGAGCTGGTCCCGAGCAAACGACGGCGCCGAGCGAGGCGCCCGGCTGCTAGAGACGCTCGCCAGCGGTGATGCCTAGCTCCGGGGGAGGGACTCGAACCCTCAACCTTCGCGTTAACAGCGCGCCGCTCTGCCGATTGAGCTACCCCGGATTACATGATCGTGTAATCCGTCGCACCTGCTTCGGACTCCGATCGTCCGCCCGAAGATTACGGTAGCGGCGTCGCTCCAGCTCTAACTCCCAGTGCTACGCCGGCGGCGCCCTCTTCTCGGTCAATCCGCCTCCGCCTGCACCCCGAACGCGAGCACGTAGCTGAATCTCAGGCCGTCGACCTGGAAGGCGTAGCAGCCGGGCCCCCGGATTCGGGTCGGCACGGCTGCCACCCGCCAGCCCTCTCGAGCATCCACGTGCTCTCCGCGCGATTCGACACCGATCCCCGTCCAGGCTCCGGCCGGCAGTCGCAGACTCTCGCGCGGAGGCAGGCCTGCGCCAAAGCCGAGTGCGCCGGGCCGATCCAGTCGGCCTCCGCGAACGAGTAGCGGCCCGTTATAGCTCGGCCGGCTTATCCAGAGCGTCCTCACCAGCCACGAGCGCGAGTCGCGGATCGGGGGCAGCTCGGACAGGAAGACGATCCGCGGGGCCCCCTCGAGCAGAGCCGCGTACACCGGACCGCGGGTATGACTGGGGCCGGGAGGCCAGGGCCCCAGCGCTGCCACCGGCGGTCGGACGGCCCGGAGCACGATCGCGTTGACCGGGGTCCCCGGCCCTTCAACGCATCTGCCCGCGACTCCGTATTCGCGAATGCTGCGCCCATGCAGGTCGACACGCGGAAGATTCAGAGAGCGTCCTTCAAGCTCACGAAATACCGCGGCGGTGGACGCAGGTCGACCGTCCCGGGATCGGTCGACTCCTCCGTCATCGCCGAGGCAGCCCGCGACGGCTCCTGAGAGCCCGAGAGCCAGGAGGCAGCCGCGCATCGCGATCGAGAGCATCCCGTAGGGGTACGCCGGCCGCGCCTCGGGAGGTCCCCGAACAGCGAACGGCACCTGTAGCGTTACTGGAGCGAGACGGATACCGGAACGTGTGTGTTCCCGCTCCGAAGGCTCTAGAAGCGGCTCGCTGCGGTCTCCCAGTGCGCGATTCGCTCGGCCAGCTCCGCCCGGCGGCGCTGTAGTTCTACCGGTGGGTCTCCCCCGGCCTTTCGCGCCTCGTCGATCCGCCCCTCGATCACCGCCTTCTCCAGCTGTAGGAAGTTCAGCTCCATCGCATCGCGGCCGCCCGGCTCGCGGTCGGCGTGCGTGTAGACGTAGGTCACCAGCGACACCAGCTCTTCGTCGTCACGGGGCAGCCCCGCCAGCGGCTCGTCAAGGTGACCGGCCAGCCAGTCCCGTGCTCGCACCACAGCCGGGCTCGACAGGTGCTCCGGTGTCAACCGCTGAAGGAACTCCCGCCCCTCCACCGGCGAGGCGATGCACATCGCCAAGAGCGCCCGCTCCCGAAGCTCGCGGGCGTTGAGCGGTCGCGCCGGCGCCCGTCGCTGCGGCGCACCGTCGGACGTCGGCGCTTCCGCCGCTGACGTGGCGGCCTGGGACGGCCCGCCGGACATGGCGAGTCGCCTCATCACCAGCCCCGGATCCGCGTTCAGCCGGTTGGCGACCACGCGAGCGAGCTCATCGCGGCTAATCGACTCCCCCATCGCCGCGAGCACCGGCACCACCTCGTCGAGCGCCCGGTCCCTTCCGGCCGCCGACGACAGGTCCGCCTCGTCCAGCGCCACCCGCACGTGGAACTCCGGCAGCCCCACCGCCTCCTCGATCAACCCGGTGATCCGCTCGGCCTCGCCCTCCTGAAGCATGTCGGCCGGGTCCTCACCCGCCGGCATCGACGCCACCCGCAGCCGCAGCTTCTTGCTTCCCGCCACCCGCTGGGTGCGCAGCATCGCCGCCCGCCCGGCGCGGTCGGCGTCCATCGCGAGCACCACCTCCTCGGCATAGCGCGAGAGCTGCTGCAGCTGCTCCGGCGTGATCGCGGTCCCCATCACGGCCACCGCCTCCTGGATCCCGGCCTGGTGCGCGGCCAGCACGTCCGTGTACCCCTCGACGACGACCGCGCGCCCCACCTTCGCGATGGCCCCGCGAGCCCGATCGATGCCGTAGAGCGTGCGGCTCTTGCGATAGAGCTCGCCCTCCGGCGAGTTCAGATACTTCGGCTTCGTATCCCGTCGCAGCGCCCGTGCCCCGAACCCCTGCACGCGCCCGCGCGGATCGCGCACCGGGAACATGATCCGCGCGCGAAACCGGTCGTAGTGGCCGCCCTGGCGCCCCTTCTGCACCAAGCCCGCCGCCTGAAGCTCCGGCACCCCGAAGCCAGCCCGCTGACCGCGCGTCAGCACCTGATCCCAGGCGCTCGGGGCGTACCCCACGCCAAAGCCGCGCAGCGCCTCGTCCCCCAGCCCGCGCGAGGCGAGGTAGTCCCGCGCCTTCGCCGCCTCCTTCGAATCCCACAGGTAGTTGGCGTAGAACTGCGCCGTCCGCTCCAAGAGCTCGCCGAGCCGCGCCCGCCGCTTTCGCGCCTCTTCCGCCCGCGGATCCTCGCTCTCGCGCTCGATCTCGACGCCGTAGCGCTCGCCGAGCGCCTCAACGGCCTCCGGGAACCCCAACCCCTCCTTCTCCTGCACGAAGCGGAACACGTCCCCCCCGGCCTCGCAGCCGAAGCAGTAGTACAGCTTCTCCCGCGGGTCGACCGAGAACGAGGGCGTGCGCTCCTCGTGGAACGGGCACAGCCCCATGAACCGATCGCCGGCGCGGCGCAGATCCGTGTACGCGCCGACGATCTCGACGATGTCCGCGGCGTCCTTGACGCGCTCGACCGTCTCGTGCGTGAACTTAGAGCCCATCCGGAAACTCCGCGTGTGCGGCTGGCCCGTGCCGGAGCACGTCAGGCCACCGACGCAGCGGGCGTGGCGTACTTGACAAGTCCGCGAGCCCGCGAGGAGGCCGCCTGATGTGCTCCGGCGCCGCCAGCCGTGCGCGGGGGGTTTTCGGATGGGCTCTCACTCAGAGTCTCGACTCCTCGGGGAGGGCGATCCGCTTGAACGCCGCGATGCAGTACCGGTCCGTCATCCCGGCGATGTAGTCCGTGATCCGCTGGATCTCGTCCGCGCCGACCGCCCCATCCGGGACCTCGTCCGGATGCTCGACGTAATGCTCGAACAGCCCCCGCACCGTACGGTGCACCCGCTCGTGCTCGCTTCGCGCCTCCTCGCCCAGGTACACCCGCTCGAACATGAACTGCCGCAGCACGCGCATCGCCTGTCCGATCTCCTCGCTCTGCACGATGTCGCCGGCCCTCCGCGACTCGGTCACGATGTCCTGCGCCAGCGCGTCGATCCGCCGCGCGCCCGTCGGCCCGAGCAGCTCGATCTCGGCGGCCGGCAGGTCGTCGGCGGTGATGATCCCCGCCCGCAGCGCGTCGTCCACGTCGTGGTTGATGTAGGCGACCCGATCGACGAGCCGCACGACCCGCCCCTCGAGCGTGATGGGCAGCTCCGAGCCGGTGTGGTTGAGGATCCCGTCCCGCACCGGCTCGGTGAGATTGAGCCCACGCCCGTCGCGCTCCAAGACATCGACGAGCCGCAGCGACTGCCGGTTGTGGCGAAAGCTTCGCCCCGCGTGCTCGCGAAGCGCGGCGTCGAGCGCCTCCTCACCGATATGCCCGAACGGCGGATGCCCGAGGTCGTGCCCCAGCCCGATCGCCTCGGCAAGGTCCTCGTTCAAACCGAGCGCTCGAGCGACCGTGCGCGCGATGGCGCACGTCTCGATCGTGTGGGTGAGCCGCGTCCGGTAGTGGTCGCCCTCCGGGGCGATGAAGACCTGCGTCTTGTGCTTCAGCCGCCGAAACGCCTTCGAGTGCACGATCCGATCGCGATCGCGCTGAAACGGCGTGCGCATCGGGCTGTCCGGCTCGGGCTCCCGGCGAACCGCCGGATACGACGGCGTCGCGAGCTCCCACAGGTACTCGCTCTCCCACGAGCGCACGCGATCCTCGAGGGACCTCGCATCCACCGTTGTGGAATCTGACGGACCCGGTGACACCTCGAAAGAGAATAGGGTCACGTCATGCCCGAAACAGCCCTCGTCACCGGCGCATCCTCGGGAATTGGCGAACAATTCGCGCGCCAACTGGCCGCCCGCGGCCACGACCTGGTGCTCGTCGCCCGCCGAGCGGACCGCCTCGAGCGCTTGGCGGGCGACCTGCCGACCGAGGCCCGAGTCATCGCCTGCGATCTCGCCAACGACGCCGCGTCCCTGTCGGGCCGAGTGCAGGAAATCGGCGCCGAGGTTGACCTCCTCGTCAACAACGCGGGCTTCGGGACCTCGGGACCATTTCTCGAGCACGAGCCCGACCGAGACGCCGAGCAGATCCGCCTGAACTGTGAGGCCGTCGTCACCCTGTCGCACGCCTTCCTGCCCGGCATGAGGGATCGCCGCCGCGGCGGCATCATCAACGTCGCATCGAGCGCCGGCTTTCAGCCGATCCCGTACGAGTCCGTGTACGCGGCGACGAAGGCGTTCGTCATCAGCTTCACCGACGCGCTTCACACCGAGCTGCGCGGCTCGGGCGTACGGGTGATGTCGGTGAACCCCGGCCCGGTCCCGACCGAGTGGCAGCGGGTGGCGGGCTACGAGGAGGGCCGAGCGGGCGTCGTCCCGGGCCAGATCTCGGCCGAACAGGTCGTGAGCGAGTCGCTGGAGGCATGGGACCGCGGCCGCCGGTCGATCATCCCCGGCCGCACGATCCGCTGGTTCATCCGGGCCACGCAGCCAAGCCCGCGAGCAATCCAGCTCCGCGTCACCGAGCGTATGTACCGCCCGAAGCGGTAGTCGACTTCCGGGCGGGGCTCGCGCGCCGCCGCCCAGGCGCGCGGCAACCGGTCGAGGCCACGAGTCATCGCCTCGCCGGTCGAGTCGGGTCGGGTCGGGACCCGTGCTGGAGTCGAGCGCTCTCTACCGTCAGCCAGGCACGCATTCATCTTAAGCTGAACCCGGCAATCGCATCAAGGCCGATGCAGCCAACGACGAGATACGCGAAGAGTGGCGATGTCAACATCGCCTATCAGGTCGTCGGGGAGGGCCCGCTCGACTTGGTCTACGTGCCCGGGTGGGTCTCGCACCTGGACCTGAACTGGGAGGAGCCGGACTACGCCAGTTTCCTGGAGCGCCTGGCTTCCTTCAGTCGCCTGATCCTCCGACAAGCGAGGAACGGGCCTCTCCGACCGCGTATCGGTGAACGAGCTGCCCACCCTGGAGCAGCGGATGGACGACGTGAGGGCGGTCATGGATGCCGCCGGCTCAGAGGAGGCGGCCCTGTTCGGCGCCTCCGAGGGAGGGCCGATGTGCACGCTGTTCGCCGCGACCTATCCGGGGCGGGTTCGGTCGCTCGTCATGTATGGGAGCTATGCGCGGGGCCTGCCGGAGGGCGACTATCCCTGGGCGGCGACCCGATGGGCGACGACCCCGGACGATCTGGAGGCCATGCTCGAGCTGCTGGCCGAGAAATGGGGCGAGCCGGAGGAGCTCCTCGGCTTCTGGGGACCGAGCATCGCCGAGAACGAGCGGTACAGGCAGTGGTGGGCGCGCTACCTGCGCATCTCGACGAGCCCGGCCGCGGGGGTGGCGTTCAGTCGGATGAACCATGAGGTCGACGTCAGGCACGTCCTGCCGACGATCCAGGCTCCGACACTGGTCATCCACCGCGCCCACGACTCGCTCAACCTCCCCGAGGGGAGCCGCTACATGGCCGATCGAATCCCCGGAGCGCGCTACGTCGAGCTACCGGGGGAGGACCACCTCTGGTTCTTCGGCGACCAGGACGCGCTGCTCGACGAGATCGAGCAGTTCCTCACCGGCACACGCCAGGTCCGTGAGCCGGACCGGGTGCTGGCGACGGTCATGTTCACCGACATCGTCGGATCGACGGAGCGCGCCGCCGAGCTGGGCGATCAGCGGTGGCGCAAGCTGGTGATGAGTCATGAAGCCGTCGTGAGGGCGCAACTCGAGCGATTTCGAGGGCGCGAGATCAGCATGCTGGGCGACGGCGTCCTGGCGACCTTCGATGGACCCGCGAGAGCAATCCGTTGCGCACGCACGATCTGCGACGAGGTGCGTTCGCTCGGCATCGAGGTCCGCGCAGGCCTCCACACCGGCGAGTGCGAGATGGTGAACGGAGACGTCCGCGGGATCGCCGTTCACACCGGCGCCCGGGTCTCGGCCAAGGCTTCGGGCGGCGAGGTGCTGGTCTCGAGCACGGTCAAGGACCTCGTCGCCGGATCCGGCATCGAGTTTCAGGACCGCGGGATGCACCAGCTGAAGGGCGTCCCCGGCGAGTGGCGGCTGTACGCGGTCGAGTCCTGAGCGGGACCGCTACGCCGCCGCCCGCAGGCGCACGTGCGCGTGGTGCTCCAGCGTCTCCGAGATCGCGCGGTCGACCTGGCGCAGGTCGCGTTCGGGGATGCTCGGTGCGGCGGCCAGCGGCTGGCCCAGCGCCTCGACCATGAACCGGTGGGCCTCGGGTGACAGCTCGAAGCCGCCTCCCTCGCAGGCCGCGCACACGACGCCGCCCGCCGCTCCCGAGAAGCCAGCCAGCCCGTCCGACTCGCCGCAGCGGGCGCACGATCCGAGCTCCGGGCTGAACCCGGCGGCGAGCGCCAGCTTGAGCCTGAACGCCAGCGCGGTCGCCTGGCCGGCGGCGCCGTCGACGATCGGAAACGGCGACACGCCGTTGGGAGGTTCCTGCCCGTCGAGCAGCGCCAGGTACCGGCACAGCAGGTTGTAGGCGGGAGGGTTGGGCTCCTGCGAGTCGCAAAGCCGCAGCACCGCGTCGCAGCCCCGCGCCGCGGCCATCAGCGCCGGTCCGCTCGAGCGCAGGTCGGGATGGGCCGCGACGGTCGCCGCCGACGTCACCGTCGCCAGATCGCCCCGCCCCTCATGAAGGACGAGGTCGAGCCGGAAATACGGCTCGAGCCGCCCGCCGAACCGCGAGCGGGGCCGTCGCGACCCCTTGGCGATCGCGTTGATCCGCCCGCGGGTGGCGCCGTAGAGATGGAGCACCCGATCCGCCTCGCTATAGCGGATGCTACGCAGAACGATTGCCTCGGTCTTGTAGCTCCCCGGCATGGGCCGGGAAAGATGACCGTCCGGTCGGACGGGTTATTCGACCGTCGAAAGGTGCATTAACCGGGCTCAGCCCGGCAAATGCACCGCTCGATGCGCCAGGGGGCTAGCCGGCCCGCACCGAGTCCCTGATTGCGGCCGCCGTCACCGTCGCGGCGATCGTGCCGATCGAGATCGGGGTGAAGCGCTCGGTCTCGCCCTGGCCCGACGACAGGCAGAAGACCACGTCGCCGTCGACGTCCGAGAACACCGGGTCAACCGCTCGCGCGACGCCGCCGCTCGCCATTCGCGCCACTCGCGCGCACGCTGCCTTGTCGAGCGTGGCATCGGTCATCACGCAGACCAGGGTCGTGTTGCGCTCCTCGAGACGGGTCCAGTCCGGCGGCCCCTTCATGGCGGCGATGATCCCCGCCGTCGAGAGCATCTCTCCATCCTCGTCCCGCGGTCCGGCGAGGACCGTCCCGTCCTCGCCGATCAGGTCCCCGAACGCGTTGACCACAGCCAGGGCGGCAACCGTCTCCCCCGCGCCGCTCCGCGCCGCGGCGTATCCGATCCCCGCGGGTGTCGAATTCTCCCGGCCGCGGATCTTCCCGACGGCGGATCCCGTCCCCCCACCCACGCGGTGCCGCTCCGGGACGCCCTCAACCGCCGCCTCGCAGGCCGCGTAACCAGCGTCAGGACCGGGGCGCGCGCTGGGATCCCCCTCCACCAGGTCGTACACGACGGCGGCGGGGACGATCGGCACGAGGCTGGCGGGCGTCTCATAGCCGTGACCGTTCTCCTCGAGCCAGCGGACAACGCCGTCCGCCGCCGCAAGGCCGAAGGCGCTGCCGCCGCACAGGGCGACAGCCGTCACCTCGCTCGTCCCCGCGAACGGGCCGATGACGTCGGTCTCCCGCGTGCCGGGTCCACCACCCCGAACATCAACTCCACCCCGGCTACCGGCGGGCGGGATGACGACCGTGCACCCGGTTCCCCGCTCCCCGTCGGTCCAGTGGCCGATCGAGAAACCGTCGGGCGGCTCGACCGCTTCCCCCGTCGCGGGGGCGTCCGCCTCGCTCACGTCGCCGCCTTGCTCCGAGCCCGGCGACGAGGCCTCCGCCTCAACCGCCGCTGGCACGACGGGCAGAAGTAGGTGGAGCGCCCGGCGACCACGATCCGCTGGATTTCGGCCCCGCAGCGCGGGCACGGCTTCCCCTCACGCGTGTGGACCAGGAACTCGTCCTGCATCGTGCCCGGCTCGCCCCGCGAATCGCGGTAGTCGTCGATCGACGACCCGCCGTTGTCGAGCCCCGCCTCCAGCGCCTCCACGATCCCGAGCCGCAGCCGCTCGCAGTGCTGGGGCTTCATCGACCCCGCGGGCGAGAGCGGGTGAAGCTCGGCCCGGTGGAGCGCCTCGGCCGCGTAGATGTTGCCGATCCCGGCGACGCCCAGCTGATTGAGGAGAAACGACTTGAGCGGGGCCCGACGCCCCGCGGCTCGGCGGCACAGCTCCTCCGCGGTGAGCGCGTCCGAGAGCGGCTCGACCCCGAGCCGAACGGCGAAGTACTCGTCGAGCTCGTCGTCCCGCAGGACGACCGCCTGGCCGAACCGCCGCGTGTCCGTGAACAGCAGGCGCCGATCGTCGTCGAGCGCGAGCTGCGCCCGCAGATACGGAGGATCGGGCGCTCCATCCTCCAGCAGCAGATTTCCCGTCATCCGCAGGTGCATCGCCAGTGTGCGATCCCCCTCGAGCCGCAGCAGCAGGTACTTGCCACGGCGCTCGACGGCCTCGATCGTGCGGCCTGTGAGCAGGCGCTCGACCTCGGAGGGGGGCGTTGGCCGCGTCCACCGCTCGTCGAACACGTGCGCGGCGACAATCCGCCGGCCGGTGATCTCGGGCTCCAGCTGGCGACGGATCGTCTCGACCTCGGGCAATTCCGGCATGCCCCTGATTCAACCAGGCCGGAACCGCGCGGCTACGAGGCGTTCGCCCGGGGGTGCGCCTTGAAGTAGACCTCTTTGATCCGGTCGCCCGAGAGGTGGGTGTAGAGCTGGGTCGTCGAGACGTCCGCGTGGCCCAGCATCTCCTGGACCGATCGCAGGTCGCAGCCGCCGGACAGGAGATGTGTGGCGAAGGAGTGCCGCAGCGTGTGCGGGCTCATGCGGCCGGCCAGCCCCACCTCCGCAGCATGGCGCTGGATCACCTTGTACAGCCCCTGGCGGGTGAGCGGCCCGCCGCGAAAGTTGACGAACAGCCGCGACACTGGGCGCGTCCCCACCAGGTCCGGCCGGCCCGCCCGCAGGTATCGGGCGACCGCCGCCGCGGCCTTCCGGCCCAGGGGCACGACGCGCTCCTTGTTGCCCTTCCCGTGGGGGCGCACGAAGGAGCGGCGCAGGTCGACGTCGTTCACCTCCAGCCCGACCGCCTCGGAGGCCCGCAGGCCGCAGCCGTACATCACCTCCAGCAGGGCCCGGTCGCGAAGCGCTATGGGATCGCCGCCGGACACGCTCTCCAGGAGGCGCTTGACCTCCGAATACGTGAGCACCCGCGGCAGCTTCCGGCTCTTGGCCGGCGGGCTCAGCGCCGCCGTCGGGTCCTGGTCGATCAGCTCCTCGCGGCGCAGGTGCCGGTAGAACGACCGCAGGCATGCGGTCTTGCGATTGACGGTGGCGGGCGAACACGCCGGCTGTCCGTTGCCGGTCGCCAGATCGGCGAGGAAGTCGGCGACGTCACCGCGGTCGGCCTCCGTGGCGCTGCGGCGGCGCTTCGCCAGGAAGGCGCCGTACTGCAACAGGTCGGTGCGATACGCGTGGAGCGTGTTCTGCGAGAGGCCGCGCTCGAACTCCAAGTAGGCCAGGAAGTCGAGCACCAGCGCCTCGAAGCGCGCCTCGACGCCTCCGTCTCGATCGTCGCCGTGCTTTACCGCGACCGCCATGTGCGTTAGGCCGGTGCCGTACGGCGCCGGCAGCAGCATGTGTCGTTCATGTATTGGGGATTCGCCTCGGACACGGGCCGCCCCTGCTCGTGCAACCGGGCTGGCAGCGCGCGTCAGCGGCGGCGAAGCTCTCGAAAGAGCATCATCCCGACCAGCGACTTCGCGTCGAGGCACTCGTCGATCGCGGCATCAAGCTCGGCGAGAGGCCAGGCGACGATCTCGAGGCGCTCCTCCTCCTCCGCCTCGGCGCTCGCGTCGTGGAGATCGGTGGCGAGGTAGAGGATCACCTCCTCGTCCGTGAAGCCCGGACTGGTGTAGAAGCGCTTCAGCTCGCGCCACTCCGAGGCCCCCTTGCCGACCTCCTCGGCCAGCTCCCGCTTCCCGCACTCGAGCGGCGATTCCCCCGGCACGTCGAGCTTGCCCGCCGGCAGCTCGAGCAGCGACTCCTCCCCCACGGCCTCGCGGGGCTGTCGCACGAGGTAGATGTGCAGGTCGTCGTGGGCGATCACGGCTACCGCGCCGGGATGACCTGCGACCTCGCGGGTGGCCGTGGAGCCGTCGGCGTGGCGGTACTCGTCCACGCGGACGATCGCGATCCTGCCCTCGTACACGGTCTTCGAGTCGATTCGCTCCACGGTTCGCCCTCCTAAGTGTCCATGCGGGAACTCCGCGTGCTCCCGAGGGCGTCCAGGACCGAGCGGGACCGGCTCGGCACGGCTTCCGCACGGTCAAGGCTATGTGGGAGACGGGCCGAGCCCGTAGCGCGATGTGTCCTGGGCGTCATCGGGGGGCGCGGGGGGTTCCTGGATGGACACCAAACCCGGGATGTCACGCCCGCACCCCCGCGGTCGTCGCGAGCGCGCGGCCGGCGGCCAGCGGCGCCGCGAAGAACAGCTGGTCCTCGGCGAGCGTGCGCCCCATGGTCCTGATCGGCAGACCGCTTCCCGCATATCCCTCGAGGTCCACCGGCTGGACCTCGACGTCGTGGCGGTCGTCGCAGACGAGATGCAGCGCGTCGAGAACGCTCGGCATGTCCGCGCGGCCGGCCTCCTCGCCGGTCGGCCACCCGGCGAGCTCGATCTCGGGCACCGGCACGCGCACCGAGCCCAGCAGCATCCGAAGCACTCCCTCCGTGTGGTGGCTCAGGCCGCGGTGACGCGATCGCGGATCCGATGACGAGAGGCGCGGCGAGAGCAGCGTCGGCAACCCGAGCGCCAGCGCCGCGTGGGCGCTCTCTAGCGCGACGACACCCCCGTGCCCGTAGACCGTCGACGAGCCGAGGATCCCGGGGCCCGGTCCGCAGAGGATCGCGTCCCAGCCGAGGCGTCGCGCCGCCGCGTCCAGCGCCCCGAGGGTGGTCACCGCGTCCTGCTCTCCCCCGTACGCGGCGCCGGCCGTAACGTGCCCCGCGAGCAGACCGAACTGGCGAAGCTGTGCGACGTCTCGCGAGAGCAGTCCTGGAAGCGCCCCGCCGGCGGTCTGCACGTATCCGACCAGCAGGTTCGGGCGCGCCTGCGCCGCGGCCCAGGCGCTTGGCGCGAGATGGCCGTGCATCGGGAGCACGAGCACGGGCGTCGATACTGCCGATGCCGGCGGCGACGACGCTGGGTCCTCCGTCTCGGGAACCTCCACCGGGTCGATCGAGTGCTGAAGCGACGTGTAGTTGAGCTTCATCACGTGCTCGCGACCCGAGGGGCCGGAGCCCTCCAGGCCGCGAGTCAGGTTGACGTGCACGACGTCGAAGCCGCCCGAGCCGAGTCCCAGGTCGGAGGCCTCCGTGTTGACGACGACCTCATCGCCCTCCTCGACCTCGCCGACGAGGCCGCTGTCGGCCCAGGCGGGCCGGCGCTGGTCGCCGATCCGCACGGTCAGCGGGTCCGTGTCGACGACGACCCCGCGCCGCAGCTTCAGCATCGGGCGGCGGCCTCCTCGACGATCGCGTCGCAGATCCCGAGCATCTGGACGATCCGCTCGACCGCCACGCTCTCCGCGGGCGTGTGGTTTGCCTCGGTCCCGTTCGCCAGCAAAAGCGCCTCGAACCCCGCGGCGTTGAATGCGTTGGCGTCGCTGCCTCCGCCGGTGGATGTCTCGCGCGGCTCGACCCCGCGGCGCTCCAGGGCCGTGCGCGCGATCGTCACCGACTGGGACTTCGAGGGCAGGCGGTAGCCGCGGAACATCTCGGTCACCTCCACGTCGACGTCGCACTCGTGCTCGCTCGCCGCCCACGTGCACGCGTCCACCATCGCCCCGACGGTCTTGTTGGCGCGCTCGTCGTCCAGACTGCGCGCCTCGCCCTCGACCCGGCAGCGTCCAGCAACGACGTTCGACGCCGTGCCACCCCCGATCATCCCGACGTTGGCGGTCGTTTCGTCATCCAATCGCCCCAACTCCATCCGGGCGATCGCCACCGCGGCCGCCTGGATCGCATTCCGACCAGCCTCGGGCCGGATGCCCGAGTGAGCCTCGGTCCCCTCGAACTCGGCCGCCAGCCGCTCGTGGGTGGGTGCGGCCGTGATCACCTCGCCAATCGGGCTCGCGTGGTCGAGGACGAACCCGAACCCCGAGCGAAGGCTCCCGAGATCGAGCTGCTTGGCGCCCCGCAGCCCGTCCTCCTCGGCGACCGTGAAGACGAGCTCCAGGCCGAGCGGCGGCCTGGCCATGACGTATCGGGCGGCGAGCTCGACCAGGACGGTGACGGCCGCCTTGTTGTCCGCACCGAGGATGGTGTCTCCGCGCGAGCGAAAGACGCCCTGGTCCAGCACCACCTCGATCGGCCCGTCGTGCGGAACCGTGTCCAGGTGCGCCGCGAACATGACCCAGGCATCGCGCTCCCCGGGGATCCTCGCGATCACGTTTCCCGATCCCGCCCGCGCGGCCTGGGCGGCCTCGTCCTCCCGAGCCTCAACGCCAAGGTCGCGGAGGTCGCCGAGCACGGCGTCGGCCACCGCTCGCTCCGAACCCGTCGGGCTCGCCAGCTCGCATAGCCGAGCGAAGCGATCGAGCATCCGCCCCTCGTCAGCCACACCTAATGCGGCGGCTTCGCCGCCTTACCTGCCTGACTCGTCGCTAGACGCTCCTCGACAAACACACGCGACAGGCTATTTGCGCGACGGCTGCTACGCGCCGCGATGGACGTGGATGTCCTGCTCGGCCGCGGCGGGCTCGGGCGCCTCGACCGGCCGGCGCTCCGCGGAGCGGCGCGCGGCCGCGCCAACGAACTCGCGGAAGAGCGGCTCGGGGCGGGTGGGCCGCGACTTGAACTCGGGGTGGAACTGCGAGGCCACGAAGAAGGGATGGCCAGGCAGCTCGATCACCTCGACGAGCCGCTCGTCGGGCGACGTCCCGCTCGGGACCAATCCCTCGTCCTCCAGGCGGCGCCGCAGCATGTTGTTGACCTCGTAGCGGTGGCGGTGGCGCTGGTAGATGACGGCCTCGCCGTAGATCTCGCGCGCCGAGGTGCCTTCGTGCAGCTTGATGGGGTCGGCGCCCAACCGCATCGTCCCGCCCATGTCGGTGACCTCCTTCTGCTCGGGCAGCAGGTCGATCACCGGATAGGGCGTCTCGGGATCGAACTCCGACGAGTTGGCGCCGTCCATCCCCGCAACGTGGCGCGCGAACTCCACCACCGCGATCTGCATCCCCAGGCACACGCCGAGGTAAGGGATTCCGTTCTCGCGCGCGATTCTGGTCGCGTCGATCTTGCCCTCGATCCCGCGCTCGCCGAAGCCGCCGGGGATGAAGATGCCGTCGGCCGCCGCGAGCTCTTCGGTGTCGAGGTCCTCGGAGTTCATCAACTGGACGTCGACGTTGACGCCGTGGTGGTAACCGCCGTGAGCGAGCGCCTCGACGACCGACTTGTACGCGTCGGCCAGCTGTACGTACTTGCCGACCAGGGCGATGCGCACCGTGCCCCGGCACTCGCCGGCCCGCCGCACGAGCGCCTCCCACTCGGACAGGTCCGGGGTGGGCGCGTCGACGCCGAAGTGGTCGAGGACCAGGTCGTCCATCCCCTCGGCCCGCAGGACCAGGGGCACCTTGTAGATGTTGTCGACGTCGCGCGCGGAGATCACCGCCTCCTCGGGCACGCTCCCGAACAGCGCGATCTTGCGGCGGATGTCCCGGTCGAGCCCGCGCTCGGAGCGGCAGACCAGAGCGTGCGGCTGAATGCCGATGCGCCGCAGCTCGTTGACCGAGTGCTGGGTCGGCTTGGTCTTCATCTCGCCCGCGTGGCCCACGTACGGGACGAGCGTCAGGTGGACGAACATGCACCGGCGCGGCCCCAGGTCGGTGTAGAGCTGGCGGATCGCCTCGAGGAACGGCAGCGACTCGATGTCGCCGACGGTCCCGCCGATCTCGGTGATCACGAAGTCCACGGCCTGGGACTCCGCCAGGATCAGGATGCGCTGCTTGATCTCGTCGGTGACGTGCGGGATCACCTGCACGGTCGCCCCGAGGTAATCCCCGCGGCGCTCGCGCCGGATCACCGAGTTGTAGACGGCCCCGGCGGTGACGTTCGACGCCCGCGAGGTGTTCTCGTCGGTGAAGCGCTCGTAGTGGCCCAGGTCGAGGTCCGTCTCCGCCCCGTCCTCGGTCACGAAGACCTCGCCGTGCTGGAACGGGCTCATCGTGCCGGGGTCGACGTTGATGTAGGGATCGAACTTCTGCAGCTGGACCCGGAAGCCACGGCTGACGAGCAGGCGGCCGATGGAGCTGGCGGCGATGCCCTTGCCCAGCGACGAAACGACGCCACCGGTGACGAAGATGAACCTGGTCTCGCCTGGCTTCATCCTCTTGCGTGTCGCCGTGGACGCCTAGTCAAGTCTGCCCAGCGAGTCTAGAGAGCGCAGCAGCGGAACGCCCTCGATCGTCCGCGAGATCGACCGAAACTCGCCGTAGAGGTTGAGCGCCACGACCACCCCGAGGGCCACGTAGCGGCCGGTCTGACCGAGCGTCACCAGCAGCGACACGCCCGCGAGCGCGCCGACCAGGTTGGCCCCGGTGTCGCCGAGCATGGCGCGCTCGCGGAGGGTGAACGCCGCCCCCACGAGCACCGGCCCGATGAAGATGCCCAGCAGCTCGAACGGCACAGCCGTCCACGCGCCGATGCACAGCGCCGCGAGGAGCGCCACGAAGACCTTCTCCACCCTGCCCGGCCGCAGGTCCAGCAGGTTGAAGAGGTTGGTGGTCAGGAGCAGCAGGGCCAGGTCGGCGACGTAGGCGAAGTCGCGCTGCCCGAGCCCGGAGGTCGCGTAGGCAGCCAGGGCCAGGGCGCCGACGGCCTTGATCGCGCCGGTCGAGAAGCGCCCGGAGGCGATCGCACGCGCATGGCCGCGCCAGCCGCGCGGGGTCGACGCCTCCGTTCCCCGGCCGAGCGCGTCGTCGATCAGCCCCAGCAGGGCCACTCCGAGCACGTATACGGACCAGCGGCGCAGGTCGGGAGCCAGCAGGTCGAGGTCCGCCCGGTCGTCCAGGACGGCGAGGGGTGCCAGCGCGATGAGCGAGCAGGCCACCAGCACCGCGCCCGCCGGGAACGCCACCCTGCGGCCGCGGTAGTTCTCTCGCGCCAGGCCCGCTCTGCGCATGTCCGCCAGCCACGGTCCCGTGACGACGGCGGCGAGGACAAACGACAGCGCGAGCCCGGTCAGCCTCACGGCGCCCGGCCGGTGGAAAATGCGGGCGGGCGCGGATGCCGCAGACCGGGCAGCAGCCGGTCCGCCGTAGATTTGATGCCATAGTTGCCCTCGCTCCCGTGGAGCGCGTACACGAGCGCCACCCTCCCTGAGATCAGATCCACGCTGTCGACGGTGGCCGTGACGTCGGCGCTGGTGAAGAACCCGATCGAGGAGACCTCGGCATCGGAGCGCTCCACGCCCACGACCGGGATCGCGCCGTTGTCCTCGAGCCCGGCGAGCAGGCCCGACTCGAGGGCGTCGGTCTCGGTCGACTCGCGGGGCTCGAGATTCTCCGGGCGGGCGCGGATGACGATCACGCCGTCGATGCCCCCCGGACGACCGCTGACCTGATCGAGCATGGAGCCCCGGAACCGCTTGAACGACGGTCCGCCGACGACGAGTGCGCGCCCCAGCCGCTTGGCCACCGCGGTCAGCGCGGCGCGGTCCCGGCGCACCTCTCCGCCCTGGCTGCCCTTCGGCGCCGCCCCTTCGATCGCGGGCAGATCGGGTGGCTCGCGCACGACCGCCACCTCGGCGAGCGCCGCGCCGCTGGGGCTGTCGGGGCCCACCACCGCCTGCACGTCGCCTTTGATGTCATCGGGCAGGCCGCCCAGCGCGACGACCGCGATGCGATTGCCCGCCAGGACCTGCCCGGTCAACGCCGGGTAGACCTGCTGCTCGAAATCGGCGTGACGGTTCAGCTGCCCTTGGAGCTCGTCGGCGCGCCCGCGGGCCGCCGATAGGTCGCTCTTCAGGCTCTGCTCGAGGTTCTTCGTCGTCCCGGAGACGACGTTGTGCCCGAGCCCGACCCCGATCAGGATCCCGATCGCCAGCGCCAGGAAGACGGCGGCCAGCGAGGCGGCGTGGTAGCGCCCTGAATACCCCATATCCAGCGACCGAGGATAGGAGCTAGCCGGACTGGGAGCGGGCCGTCAGATGCCGAGGATGATCCTGAGCTTGAGCCAGATGAGGTCGACCAGATCGCTCAGCGCCGGCGTGTTCACGATCACGATCGTCAGCAGCACGAGGGACGCGACGAGGAACAGCGCCAGCTGCTGGCCGGTGACTCCCGGGTTGTAGAGGCGGCTCACGCCCTTGGCGTCGACGAGGAGCTCCCCCACGCGCAGGCGCGTGAGGAAGGTCGACGACATCCCGCCGCGGCTTCGCTCCAGGAACTCGACGAGGTTGAAGTGCGCGCCGACGCTCACGATCAACCCCGCTCCCTTCTCGTGCGCGAGGAGCATCGCCACGTCCTGGCTGGTGCCGACCGACCTGACGACCGTGTGGTCGAGGCCCAGCCGCTCCACGCGACCAGTGCCAGGCGCCCTGCCGTCCGGATAGGCGTGCACGATCAGCTCGGCCCCCGAGCGCAGCGCAGCGTCGCTGGCCGAGTCCATGTCCCCGAGCACGACATCCGGCTTCCACCCCGCCTCGAGCAGCGCATCCGCCCCGCCATCGACGCCCACGAGCAGGGGCCGAACCCCGCGGATGTACGGGCCGAGCGCCCTCAGGTCCTTTCGGTAGGTGCTTCCACGAACCACGATCAGCACGTGCCGGTCCCGGAACCTCGTCCTGGTGCGAGGCAGGTCCATGCCACCCGCGAGCAGCTCCCCCTCCTCTCGCACGTGGGCCATTGTGTTCTCGGTGAAGTCGATCAGCGCGGAATCGATGCGCCGGCGCTGGTGGGCCAGCTGCTCGGCCAGCTCGCCGGTCGATAGGACTCGCCCCGACGCCAGTACGGTGCCGTTACGCCGGATCTCGCCGTCGGTGATCGCGATGGGCTCCCCGTCACGAAGCTCCTCGAACAGCGGCGCGGCGGGCGCCTCGACGAGCCGCACGCCGGCCTGAGCGAGGGTCAGCGGGCCGGCGTTCGGGTAACGCCCGGTGGAGAAGGGAGCGACGTTGACGACCGCCGAAACCCCCGTCGCGACCAGGTCCTCGGCCGCGATTCGATCGAGGTCCGCGTGGTCGATGATCGCCACGTCCGATGCCCCCAGGCGCCTGACCAGCACCTTGGTGCGGCGGCCCAGGCGGGCGTTGCCCTCGATCGTCGTCTCGGGCTGGGCCGGGCGAGGACGCCGACCCCGAAACAGGCCGCGGCTACGGGTGCGCACGGAGGTCGCCATGAGCCACTGATTATCCGCGCAGAGCCGGCGCTATGCGGCGTCGCGGAGCTCCTCGATCTCGCGCTCGCTCGCCAGCCGGCGAAGCGCCCGCTCCTCGAGCCGCTCCACCTGCCGTCCGGGGATCCCGAGCTGCCTGCCCGTCTCGCGGATAGTCGTGGGCTCGTTGCCGTTGATGCCGTAGCGGAGACGCACGACCTCGCGCTCCTCGTCCGGCAGTCGCGAGACCGCTCGCCGCAACGCCTGCTCGCCGAGGGTCACGCTGACCTCCTCCTCGGGCGCCGGCTGATCGCTCGGCAGGAGCGCGCCGAGGTCCGTATCGCCCTCCTCTCCGACCGGGCGGTCGAGGCTCGTGACGACGCGGCTCGCGCTGCGAATCCGCTCGAGCTCCTCGGGCTCGATCTCCGCCCGCTCGACGATCTCCTCGCCCGTGGGCTCGCGGCCAAGCTCGGTCGCGAGCTCACGCTCCACCCGGGCGACTCGTCGCTCCCGCTGCGCGAGATCGGTGGGGATGCGGATCGTGCGGGCCTTCTGCTCAAGCCCGCGCTGGATCGCCTGGCGGATCCAGAACGTGGCGTAGGTGGAGAACTTGTAGCCGCGCCGCCAGTCGAACTTCTCTGCCGCGCGGATGAGCCCGAGGATGCCCTCCTGGATCAGGTCGAGCAGCGAGAGGCCCTGTCCCTGGTAGCGCTTGGCGTTGGCGACCACGAGGCGCAGGTTCGAGTTGATCAGGCGCTCCTTCGCACGCAGGTCACCGCGCTCCACAGCCTTCGCCAGCTCGACCTCTTCCTCCCTGGTGAGCAGCGGATACCGCCGGGCCTCGTTGAGGAACAGCTGAAGCGCGTCCGTCGTCGTCCCGGCCAGCTCCTCGGGCCGGAAGCGCGTTGCCGCCACCTCGTCGCGCCCGCAGTCGTCGCGAACGTCGATGCCGCGCGACTCGAGCTCCTCGTGCAACGACTGCGCCGCGCCGTCGGGGAGCTCCAGCTCCGCCACCGCCTCGCTCAGCTCCGAAAGCTCGATGCATCCCTCGCGGCGTCCCCGCGCGAGCAGCTCCCGAAGCGGGGGCTGACCGAGATCGAGCTCTTCCGTTACGCCAGGCCTCATTAGATCGCTCACCATTTTCGGCTACCCGTGCCCAAGAATCAAAACACCGCTCAGCGGATGGGTGTGGCAGCCCGTGCCGGCACGCTCAGCTCGAGGATCCAGAAGTCGCGCCCGATCACGGGCACCGACACGTTGTAGACCGGCACCTCGGCGATCCTGCCCTCGAGCCGGCCCGCGTGAGCGTGGCCGTGGAGCACGAGGTCGGGCTGGTGCTCCGTGATCGGCGCCGCAAGCCGGTCCGTCCCCAGGAAGGTCCAGATGTCGGAGCGCTCCCCCTCGAGCGTGGTATCGGTGGGGGCGTAATGCAACAGCACCACACGGAGTGGGCAGTTCGCGATCTCTCGCAGGCCGCTGGCGAGGGCCTCCACGTCCTCGGACGTCTCCCGGTAGACCTGCCGCAGGAGGGGCTCGCCGAAGTCGGGCAGGTGGGCTCCGCCAAACCCCCCAACGAAGCCCTTCGCACCGGCGATGCCGACCTCATGGCCCCGGATCTCGTGGATCGTCGATCCTCGCTCGAGCATCTCGACTCCCGTCTCCTCCAGGACGGCGTTCACCTCATCGGCCCGTCCGGCGTGCCAGTCGTGATTCCCCAGCACCGCGATCACCGGTATCGAGAGCGGCCGGCAGGCGTCGGCCAGCACCTGGGCCTCCGCCGGCTCGCCACAGGTCGTCAGATCGCCGGCGAGCAGGAGCAGGTCGACAGTGCCCTCGAGCTTGGCGAACGCGGCCACGATCTCCGCGCGATGGGACTCGCGGCAGTGGACATCGCCCGCCGCCGCGATTCGAATCGTCTCGGTATGGACCGGCTCCGGTCTTCCGTTCTCGTCCATCGCGGTGCGGCTACCCGCTTGTCACCGATGGCAACGGGTATCCGGCGTGCGTGGATCTCACACCCACGCTCAAGAAGTCCGCCGCCGCGCTCGAGCGCAACGGCATCCCGTACCTATTGGGTGGCAGCCTCGCGTGCTGGGCGCGTGGCGGTCCCGCCGTGGCGGGCGATCTCGACTTCATGGTCAAGCCCGCCGACGCCGAGCGCGCTCTCGCCGCGCTCGTGGAGATCGGGATGTGGGAGGAGCGCCCGCCCGAGCAGTGGCTGCTGAAGGCCTGGGACGGCGACCACAGGGTTGACCTCATCTTCGAGGCGGCCGGGCTGCCGATAACGGACGAGGTCATCGCCCGCGGCGACCGGATGAGCGTCGAGGCGATGTCGATTCCGGTCATGGCGCTCGAGGACGTGCTGACGACGAAGCTCTGGGCGATGAACGAGCGCTCGCTCGACTACGAGCACGTGCTGCAGATCGCACGCTCGCTGCGCGAGCAGATCGCCTGGGACGAGGTGCGCGCCCGCACCGCGGACTCGCCGTACGCGGCCCCGTTCTTCACGTTGGTGGAGCGCCTGGGGGTCGTCCCCCGCGTCGCCGAGCCACAGGCTTCCAAGCCGCGAATCCGCGTGGCGTAGGCGTCACACTTCCGCGACGATTCCACCATCGCGCGCGCCTTCGCGCAGGGTAATCCCACTGATGCACACCATGGACGCACTAGGTGGGATCACCCGGTGCGGACGCGCCGATCGCTACCTCAAACATTCACGTCGTCCCCGCCGCTGTCGACTCGGTCGTCAAGCTCGGCTCGCCAGACTTCGAAGCGGGAGTCCGCGAGGAGAGCGCGAACCATGGCCTCCGAACCGCCGACGTAGGTCGAGTCGAGGTCGATCTCGGTGGCGACACACCAGGCGCGATCCTCGGGCCAAAACAGACTCGGCGTTTGCGGGGAAAAGTAGTCCTGCTCGACGTCCACGTCGGGATACTCGGTCTGGACCAGCTCGCCTATCCGCCACCCCATCTCCGTGGCTGCTGCGAGCGGACCCTCGAAGAGGATGTAGTCGCGCCCGGGTAGTGAAACTCGAGGCCCATCCATGATCTCCGGAGGGAAGGCGGGCGGCATGTCGATCCCAGGGTCGTCATCGCCCTCCGAGATCAGGATGACGGCGGCCGACGGCGCACCATCTATCCATCCCCAGCCCTCCCAGAGGCAGAACCAGCAACGCTCCGGCGTCGCCGTGTGTCCTGCGAGCACCTCGCATAGCGCGGACAAAAGTGCCGGCGGCATCTCTCCCACGTCGGGCTCGTAGTCCCTCGACTCCCCGCGCTCGGCGCCGATCAAGGCGTCGAACTCCACCCGCGAGTGCATCTGCCGCCCCGTCTCCCCGGCCACGGCCTCCCACGTCACCGGCTTTGGGCTGTCCGTGTCGCCGGCCCGATCGCCCCTAGGCCATGCCGGGTGCAGGATCCGGGCGTATGCCTCAAAGCACGAAGGGAGGAACCCCGTAATCCCTGAACCAAACCCGGCGACGCCCTCGACCACCCAGTTCGCGGCCGAGACGTCGGTCAGCGGCCGCAATCGAGAGGCCCGTGGGGTCATGGGCCGAGCGTACCCTCCCGCGCCGCACTGCGAATCCGGTTGGAGAACGTCTCAGGCCGCCGCCAGCAGCTCACGCGCGTGGCGGCTCGCGACCTCGTCGTCGCGTGCGCCGCCGAGCATGCGCACGATCTCGGCGACGAGCTCCTCGCCGTCCACCCTCTCCACGGTTGCCAGGGCGCTTCCTCGCTTCGCCTCCTTGATGATGCGGAAGTGCGCGTTTGCCTGCGACGCCACCTGAGGCAGGTGCGTGATGCAGATGAGCTGGGGCGCGGCGCCGCGCGCCCCGGGCTTATCCCCCCCCCCCCGCCCGGGGGTTCCCCCCACACCCCCGGCGCGCTCGTCGCAGACCCCGG
>JBKPFQ010000007.1:0-6896 GCA_046728915.1 Actinomycetota bacterium
CTCGAACTGCGGGCGCAAGATGACCTCTCGGAGATCGCGCCGGATGTGGGACTCGCGCTCTACCGGATCAGCCAGGAGGCAGTCGCAAATGCCGCGCGTCACGCCCCGCATGCCCGCACCGTTCTCCGGCTCGAGCTGACCGATGAGGACGTGAACCTCGTGGTTGAGACCACGGGACCGGTGAATCCTGCCCCCGCTTCCGACGCCGAGCGGCCCCGGTATGGGCTGATCGGGATGCGGGAGCGGACGAACGCCCTCGGTGGGGAATTCGCCGCGGGGCCGACCCGTGAAGGCTGGCGGGTGAGCTGCCGGCTTCCCTCGCGTACGAGGGAGGCGGCCGTGGACGGGGAGGTCGGGTCCTCGTGATCCGTATCGCCATCGTTGACGATCAGGCGATCGTCAGGGCCGGCCTGGTCCGGATACTCTCCCCAGGCGACGGCTTCGAGGTGGTCGCCGAGTGCGCCGACGGTCAGCAGGCCGTGGATGAGCTGCCCGCCGCCTCGCCGGAAGTCGTACTGATGGACATCCGCATGCCGAGGCTCGACGGGATCGCGGCGACGAAGCAACTGCGCGACATGTCCGACCCGCTCACGGTCCTAATGCTCACGACGTTCGGCGAGGACGAGGTGCTCTGGGGGGCGATCGAGGCCGGTGCGGCGGGGTTCGTCCTCAAGGACAGCACCGCCGAAGACCTGATCGCAGCAGTGCGGGCGGTTGCCGGGGGCGGCGCCTGGTTCGATCCAGCGGTCGCGCCCAGGGTGCTCGACCGCTATCGCCAGGTGGTGGCTCCGGCCACCCGTGACGCGGCTCGCCTCGATCAGCTCACCGAGCGCGAGCATGCGGTATTGCGCCTGATGGCTCGCGGTGCAACCAACGCCGAGATCGCCGCCAGCTTGCACGTCGCCGAAGCGACCGTGAAGACGCACGTGGGCAGCATCTTCAGCAAGCTCGATGCTCGGGATCGCGCCGCGGCGATCGTGTACGCCTACGACCACGGCGTCATCAGCCCGGGCGCCACGCCACGGCCCGACGCCGCGTAGCCCCATCTCCGACCACAGGCGGAGGGCGATTCGGTCCCGCGGGTCGATGTGAAAACCCCGCGTGCGGCCTATGGTGCCGCCATGCGGCGACCGCCGATCGAGACTCTGAGCGATGAGTCCTTCGCTCGGCTCCAGTCCAATCATTAGAGGGATCGAGATCCGGAGGGGGATCAGTGAGACAACGACTTCGCTCCACCGCCAGCGCCTTGGCCCAGCTGCCCGGTGGCCGGCGGACCAAGTTCGCCGTGATCGCCGTCTGGCTGGTGGTCCTGATTGCGATCGGGCCCCTGTCGGCCAAGTTCGAGGACGCGCAGGAGAACGACCCCGCCGACTACCTCCCTGCCAACGCTGAGTCCGTGAAGATGCTCGATCGGCTCGAGGGCTTTCCCTCGGACGGTCGGGCCGACGCGATCACCGTCTTTCATCGTGATGGCGGGCTCACCGCCGGCGACAGCGCCGCGATCGAGAGGGTGCGCTCGGCGATCAACTCGCAGGTACGGCCGTCGATCAACGCCGAACGCCCCAAGACGGTGGCTGAAACGGGTCCTGCTCGCATCTCGGGCGACGGCGCGACCGCACTGCTGAAGACGCCGATCACCGTTCCCGAGGAGGCTTCCGGCGACGCGGAGGACCTGGTCACCGACACGCCGGAGGACATCAAGGCAGAGCTCAATTCGCTACCGAGCGGCCTCCAGGCGGAGGTGACCGGCCCGGCCGGCTTCGCCGCCGATGCGGTTCAGGTCTTCGACGACATCAACGGCGCCCTGCTCTTCGCCACCGCCGGGCTGGTGCTCGTCCTGCTGATCGTCATCTACCGCAGCCCGATCTTCTGGACGATCCCGTTCTTCTCGGTGGCACTCGCCGAGGTGACAACGCGCGGGATCGGGTATCTGCTCGCGGACGCGGGCGTCACCGTCACCGGTCAAACGGGGGGAATCCTCCCGGTTCTGGTCTTTGGCGCCGGCACCGACTACGCCCTGCTCATGGTCTCGCGCTACCGCGAGGAGCTGCGGCGGCACGAGGACAAGCACGATGCGATTCGCGTGACGATGCGCCGCACGGGACCCGTCATCCTCGCCTCCGGCGGGACCGTGATGGCGGCCCTCCTGACTCTGTCGTTCGCCGAGGTGACCGGAACATCGGGCCTTGGGCCGATTGGGGCCATGGGCATCGCAATCGCGATGCTCTCGATGCTTACCATGCTTCCCGCTCTTCTGACGGTGTTCGGGAGAAGGGCCTTCTGGCCCTTCATCCCGCGGGTGGGCAGCGAGGGCGCGGACGTGACACATGGGATCTGGCGCCGGATCGCAGAGTGGGTGGCCAGGGGTCCGCGACGCGTCTGGATCGGGACGCTTGCGGTGCTGGCCGTGATGATCACGGGGCTCACGTTTCTCAACAGCGACCTGACCTCCGGCAACATGTTCCGCGACGACGTCGGCTCCGTCCGAGGGCAGCAGCTGATCGAGGCCGGCTTCCCCGCGGGCACGAACGCGCCGACCGACATCCTGGTCACGGATGACTCGAAGGTCGAGGCCGTCCGCAAGGCCGTTGCACGTGCTCCGGGCGTCGCCCAGGTGTCGCCTCGCGTGGAGCGGGGCCCGGCCGGCTCCAAGCTGGAGGTCACGCTGGTCGAGGATCCCTACAGCACCGCCGGGTTCGATCTTATCCCGGGCATCCGCGACGGCGCGCAAGCGGTCGCCGGCGACGACGTGTTGGTCGGCGGACCGACGGCCCAGGAGCACGACCTGCGTGATTCGTCCGTCCGCGACAACCGGTTGATCGTCCCGATCGCGCTCGTCGTCGTGTTCCTGATCCTGGCCGCGCTCTTGCGGGCGATCATGGCCCCGGTGGTGCTTATCGGGACGGTGATCGTCTCCTACTTCGCCGCACTCGGAATCGGGGCGTTCTTCTTCGAGAACGTCTTCCACTTCGCCGGCATGGACCCCAGCCTTCCCCTGTTCGCATTCGTCTTCCTGGTGGCGCTGGGCATCGACTACAACATCTTCCTGATGGCGCGTGTGCGGGAGGAGGCGATCACGCACGGAACGCGCGACGGGATGATTCGTGGCCTGGCCGTCACCGGGGCGGTGATCACCTCCGCGGGCCTGGTGCTGGCCGGCACGTTCTCGACGCTCGCCGTGCTCCCGCTCGTAACGCTGACGGAGATCGGGTTCACGATCGCGGTCGGCGTGCTCATCGACACGTTCATCGTGCGGTCGCTGCTCGTGCCTGCTCTGGTGCTCGAGATCGGCGACCGCATCTGGTGGCCGTCCGCCCTCGCCCACCAGGCCGAATCCAAGCCCGGCGAGCACGCCGACGGTCGCATCGCCGTCGAGAGCGAGTCATGAGCTACCCAGCGTGGAGCCCTAACGTGAGCGCCGCCGCCGCGGCGATTCCGGCGATCACCCGCAAATGGTTCCACGCCGTCCACTCGGAGACGTATCGCCTCCAATACGCGGCGGCATCGCTGGCCTCGGACTCCGTCCGCGCCAGCGCGTTGTTCCGCGGCACGTTGAAGGCCATGGTCACTCCCGGAACGCCGATGACGTAGAGCGCGCCCCCGGCAAGGAGGTAGGGCGAGTAGGAGCCGTGCCAGTCGATCAGCGCCCAAGCCGCGAGCGCGAGGCAGAGCAGGCCGGTGCCGAAGAGCGCCGTCATGAACACGGTGGTGACCGCCACGACGTTGATCGAGTTCGTCGCGGCGATCCCCTGCGGCACCGGAATGCGGGCGAGGGCCCTCATCACGAACGACGAGAACGCGAAGAGGGCCCCCGCCGACAGTCCGCATCCGAGTGCCGTGACCAGGGTTAGGGCTACGAGCGGATCGCTCATCGTCCCGACCCCTCGGCAGTCGCCGGTACCGGGTCCCAGATTCCGCTGGCGGCGACGTCGCGCACGAACTCGGCGAAGTCGCGCGGCTCCCGGCCCAGGGCGCGCTGGACGCCATCGGCCAAGTGGGCGTTCCGGCCGTCCAGCACCTCCCCGAAGAGGAATGTGAGCATCTCGATGACCTCGCCCGGCACGCCCTGCTCGTCGGCGCCGGCCGCGTGCTCCTCGATCGAAACCGGCACGTACCGAATCTCACGGCCGGCCGCCTCCGCGATCTCCTCAACCGCGTCCGCGAAGGTCAGCAGCCGCGGGCCGGTCAGCTCGTAGAGCTGGCCGATGTGCTCATCGGCGGTCAGCGCCGCGACCGCGGCGTCGGCGATGTCGTCGGCGTCGACGAACGGCTCGGGCGTATCCCCAGCCGGCAGCGGGACCTCGCCGCTCAGCACGTGCTCCAGCCAGAAGTCCTCGCTGAAGTTCTGGGCGAACCAGGTCGAGCGCACAATCGTCAGCTCGGCGCCCGTGTCGCGAACGGCCCGCTCGGCGCGCTCGGCCTCGGGCTCACCGCGGCCCGACAAAAGCACGAGCCTCGGCGCGCCGCTTCGCAGCGCCAGCTCGGCGAACGAGCGAGTCGCCTCGACCGCGCCCGGGACCGTGAGGTCCGGGTAGTAGGTGAGGTAGACGGCAGCGACGCCCTCGAGCGCCGGCGCCCAGGTCGAGTGGTCCTCCCAGTCGAAGGGCGGGGAGCCGGAGCGCGATCCGACTCGCACGGGGAGGGCCACGCTCCGTGAGGCGCTCGACCACCCGTCGACCCGTCTTGCCGGTTCCGCCAAGGACCAGCGTCGTGTTTTTGGCGTTGTCTGTCATCCGTCCTCCAGAGCTTGGTTGGTTGCCTTTCACGAGTTGATTGCCGCGGGGAGGCATCGGGCCGGCGCCAGCGCGGGCGCCTGCTGTGCGCAACCGCGGCGCCTGGCGAGCCAGGCCAGCGGCGCCAGAGCGAGGCGCTGCAGCCAGTACGGCGGAAACGCCCCTCGCACCTCGTCCTTGAACTCCGCCACGAACAGTGCGAGGTCCAGCGGCTTCGGGATGCCCCCGAGCATGGTGCGCCCCCGCTGGGCAAGCCCCACAACGGTCTCGAAGAGCTGCTCCATCTTCAGGGCGGGCCGCACCTCCACGCGGACGAGCGCGTCATCGTCGCCGGGGTTCGCGAAATCGTGCTTCACGCCCGGCGGGACAACGACGACCTCGCCGGGGCCGGCGACGATCCGCTGGCGCCCCATCCGAAAGCGCATCGTGCCCTCGACGACCTCGAACCGCTCCTCCTGGAGCGGGTGGACGTGCAACCCGCCGGGGAGCCGACGGTTCGGCGGAAGCCGGAGGTCGATCGCCACCAGCTCCCCGCCGGTGTCCGCGGCGGTCTGGCGGAAGGTGATCCGCTCGCCGCTCGCCGGGTTCTCAATTGTCTGTCCTGCGTAGCCATCTTGCCTCTCTTTCGTCGTCAATTGCATCCCGTCCAGTATGCGACCGAAAGAGAAGACTGTCTATGACCGGAGCGCTTTAGTTCATGCTCGATCGTCCAGTGAGGTAGGACGATGTGCGCCGATCCTGCATACTGTGTTACGTGGCAGCCATCGACCCCTTCCCGCCGTCCGATCCTCTCGGTGAGGCGCTGCACTTCCTACGCATGAACGGCGCCTACTACTGCCGCTCGGAGCTGACCGCGCCGTGGGGGCTGTCGCTCCCGCCGATGCCGGGATACCTCTGGTTCCACGTCCCCACCACGGGCAGCATGTGGCTCGACACCGAGCGCTCCGAGCCCACGCGGCTACTGCCCGGGGACCTATCCCTCGTACCGCACGGTGAGGGACATGCGCTTCGCAGCGAGCCGGGCGCTCCCGCGCCCTCGGTCCTCGAGCTCGACCTCGAGCAGGTCAGCGAGCGCTACGAGATCCTGCGTCACGGCGGGGGCGGCACACGGAGCACGCTCATCTGCGGAGCGGTCCGCTTCGAGCATCCCGCGGCGCGCAACCTCGTCCAGATCCTCCCCGAGATCATTCACGTCGAGTCGTCGAGCTCGCCGAGCCTGGACTGGATGCAGAGCATGCTCAGGGTGATGGCCTCCGAGGCCAGCGAGCTCCGGCCAGGGGGCGAGGCTGTGATCACGCGCCTAGGCGACATCCTGGTGATCCAGGGGATCCGCTGGTGGATCGAGAGTGATCCGGCCGCGCAGGGGGGCTGGTTGGGGGCACTCCGGGATCGCCAGATCGGCCACGCCATCTCGCTCATTCATCGCGACCCGGCGCGGGCCTGGACGGTCGCCTCACTCGCGGACGAGGTCGCCATGTCGCGCTCGGCCTTCGCGGCACGCTTCACCGAGCTGGTCGGCGAGCCGGCGATGAGCTACGTCGCCCGCTGGCGGATGTACCTCGCCGTGAGCGCGTTGGAGGAGGAGGACGTCACGGTCGCGGAGCTAGCCGACCGGCTGGGCTACCGGTCCGAGGCGGCCTTCAGCCGCGCCTTCAAGCGGATCATCGGCGTCGCGCCCGGCTCCGTCAGAAGCGCCGAGAGAGAGCGGAGCCTGGAGCTCGCCGGCGGCGTCGCCAACTGATCCTCCAGCCTTCACGCGCGCGGAGGCCGCGCTTGTCTCTCGGCGAATCGCTATCACTACTCGCGATGGGCCACCACGCAGGCGCGCTCGCCTTGGCTGGGGCGCAGGTAGCGGCCGTGCGCGACGATCCGGCGGCGCGTCTCGCATTGCTGGCGCGGCTGTTCCATGGGCCGACCGGCCGCGCCCCGCGACACCTGCCGTTCCGACGGGCGGCTTTGTCGTTCATGCGCTGGCAGGAGCAGCGCGGCGTTCTCAACCCGCTCGACGCGTCGCCGCCCGGAAGCGTGTGGTGGCGGGCGGTCAACGAGCGACTGCTGCGGGACGGATGCGAAGCGGTCGGGCTGCTGGGTGGGTTGGCGGGTGAGCCGTCGTCGCAGGCCGTGCGGCTCTGGCTGGAGTTCGGCGCGAGACCGACGGGTCGC
>JBKPFQ010000008.1:0-6448 GCA_046728915.1 Actinomycetota bacterium
GGTCACCCCCTGAGCCTGACGGGGAAATCCGCGGGTGGCGCGCCGAATGTGACGAAACGCTGGCGCGGCCGGGAACGCTGCCCTAAGTGCCCGATCCCGCCGGCGTGACCATGCCCGCCCAGGCGCTCAACTGGGACGCGGGCGCACCAGCGGCACACGCCAAGGCCGCGTCCCGGCTACTTCAAGAAGCCCTCGTAGTTGCGCATCATCAGCTGCGCCTCGAGCTGCTTCACCGTGTCGAGGGCGACGCCGATGACGATCAGGATCGAGGTGCCGCCGAAGTAGAAGTTCGCTGAGGTCTGGTTGATCAGGATCGTCGGCAGCGCCGCCACGGCGCCCAGATAGAGGGCCCCGGGGAAGGTGAGCCTGGACAGGATCCGGTCCAGGTATTCGGCGGTAGGTCGTCCGGGTCTCACGCCCGGGATGAACCCCCCGTACTTCTTCAGGTTGTCCGCCTGATCCACGGGGTTGAACGTCACCGCCGTGTAGAAGTACGTGAAGATCACGATGAAGAACACCTCGCCCACCACGTAGGCCCAGCTGTTCGGGCTGAAGAAGTTCGCGAAGTCGAGGGCTGCTGGGGTGTTGAGGAGCTGGCCGATCGTCGGCGGGAAGGCCATGATCGACGCGGCGAAGATGACCGGGATGACGCCGGCCATGTTCACGCGCAGCGGCAGGTAGGTCTGCCCGCCTGTGGTCATCCGGCGCCCGACCACCCGCTTGGCGTACTGGACCGGGATCCGCCGCTGGCCCTCCTGCACGTAGACGATCCCGACGATCACGGCCAGCGCGATGAACGGCATCATCACGACGAAGACCTGGTCCGGATTGGTCCACCACGCCTGGATCCCCGTGGGGATGCTCGACGCGATCGAGGCGAAGATCATCAGCGAGATCCCGTTCCCGATCCCTCGCTGAGTGATCAGCTCGCCCAGCCACATCAGGAGGGTGCAGCCGGCCGTCAGGGCGATCACGATCATCATCAGCTTGGCGAAGGTCAGGTTGCCGACCACGCTCGTCCCGCCGGCCGAGAACGACTTGAAGAGGTACACGTACCCAAGCGACTGGGCGAATGCCAGCCCGACGGTCAGGTAGCGCGTGTACTGGGTGATCTTCTGCTGGCCGACCTCGCCCTCCTTCTGCAGCCGCTCGAGCGAGGGCACCACCACGGTCATGAGCTGGAGGATGATCGAGGCGGTGATGTAGGGCATGATCCCCAGCGCGAACAGCGACAACCGCGACAGGCTCCCGCCGCTGAACAGGTTCAGGAACGGGAGGATCCCGCTGCCCGAGAAGTTCGACTCGAGCTCCTTCACGGCGTCCGTGTCGATCCCCGGCGCCGGGATGTAGGCGCCAAGCCGGTAAAGCAGCAGCATCGCGGCCGTGAAGGCCAGCTTCATCCGGATCTCGGGGACGCGGAACGAGTTGGCGAGCGTCTGAAGCATCAGGAACTACTCCGCGGCTGCTCCGCTTCGCCTCTTGTGCCGCCGGGTTGCTCGGCGATGACCTCGACTGTCCCGCCCGCCTTCTCGATCTTCTCCCGGGCCGCGCCGCTGAACGCATGAGCGCGCACGGTGAGCTTCTTGGTCAGCTCACCCCGCGCGAGCACCTTGACCGGATGGCGCCGCTTCGCGAGCCCGGCCGCCCGGAGCGCCTCGGGATCGACCTCCGCGCCGGAGTCGAAGCGCTGCTCGAGGTCCGCCACGTTGACCGGCTGGGTGTGCGTCCGGAACTTCTCGAACGGCATCGACATCTTCTTGTGCGGACCGCGAAGCTTGCGGGTCCGCATGTGGATCGGGTTCTGGCCGCCCTCATAGCCAGGCTTTCGCTTGTTGCCCGAGCGCGAGCCGGCGCCCTTCTGGCCCCGCCCGGAAGTCTTGCCGAGCCCCGAGCCCTCGCCGCGGCCCACCCGCTTGCGCGAATGCCGCGACCCGACCTTCGGCCGCACTGAATGGAGCCCGATCTCCTCCGGAGCCAGCCGGGCCATCAGGAAGCCTTCCCTTCGTCAACCTCGACGAGGTGATCCACAACGGCGAGCATGCCCCGAAGCTGGGGGCTGTCCGGCCGCTCGACGCTGCGACCGATCCGCCCCAGGCGCAGCGAGCGAAGCGTCGCGCGCTGCCTGGGATTGGTGCCGTTCGTGGAGCGCACCTGCTTGATCAGGAGATCAGCCATCCTGCGAGCCCTCCCGCGGCGCGTCCTCGGACGGTCCCTTCGACTCGCCGCCTGGCTCCGCGACGACCGCGACCGGCTCCGGCGCGGCCTCGCCGCTCGCCTGCTGCTCGCCCGCGGGCTGCTTTTGGATTCCCAGCACCTCGTTGACGCTCAACCCGCGAAGCTTCGCCACCTGCTCCGGCCGGCGCAGGCTGGTGAGCCCCTCCATCGTCGCCTTGACGAGATTGATCGGGTTCTGGGTGCCGATGCTCTTGGTGAGCACGTCGCGGATGCCGGCGAGCTCCAGCACCGCCCGCACGCCGCCGCCCGCGATCACACCGGTCCCGGGGCTCGCCGGCCGCAAGACCACGTGCCCGGCGCCGTAGCGGCCGATGATTCGGTGCGGGATCGTCTGGCCGTACATCGGCACCCGGATCAGGCTCTTGCGGGCGTTCTCGACCGCCTTTTGAATCGCGAGCGGGACCTCGCGGGCCTTGCCGTAGCCGACCCCGACCACGGAGTTCTCGTCGCCGACCGCGACCAGCGCGGTGAACGAGAAGCGTCGCCCGCCCTTGACGACCTTGGCGACGCGGTTGATCTCGATCACTCGCTCCTGGAGGTCGAGTCCCTGGGGGCTGACTGTCTCGATGTCGTGGTTCATGCGCAGGTCACAGCAAGGTAGCGAGTCAGAAGTCGAGGCCTCCCTCGCGGGCACCCTCGGCGAGCGCCTGCACGCGGCCGTGGTACCGGTAGCCGCCGCGGTCGAACAGGCAGGTCTCCACCCCCGCCTCCTTGGCCCGCCCGGCCAGGATCTCGCCGGCGCGCTTGGCCTGCTCACGCGCCGCCAGCTCCCGCAGCTCGGGCTCCGTCCAGGCGACCGCGGCGATCGTCCTCGCCGCGTCGTCGTCGATGAGTTGGGCGAACATCCCGCGATTCGACCGAAAGACGGACAGCCGCGGGCGCTCCGCGGTCCCGCGGATCTTGGACCGCACGCGGCGGCGGCGGCGGTACCGGCGCTGTGGCTTCGTCTGGACGGTCACGCTCTCTTACCGACCTTTCGCCGGACGTGCTCGCCCGCGTACCTCACGCCCTTGCCCTTGTATGGCTCCGGCGGCCGCGACCGGCGGATGCGCGCGGCGATCTCGCCGACCAGCTGCTTGTCGATCCCCCGCACGATCACCTGGGTCGGCGTGGGGACCTCGAACTCGATGCCCTCGGGCGCCGTTACCGAGACGGGGTGCGAGTAGCCGACGGAGAGCTCGAGCGCCTTGCCCTGAAGCCGCGCCCGGTAGCCGACCCCCTGGATCTCGAGGCGCTTCTCGAACCCGTCGGTGACGCCCTCGACCATGTTCGCGATCAGGCTGCGCGTCAACCCGTGCAGCGCCCGGTGCTCCCCGCGGTCGGTCGGCCGCTCGACGGTGAGCGTCCCGTTGGACTGCTCGACCTTCATGTCCGGGCTCACGGCCTGGCTGAGCTCGCCCTTCGGCCCCTTGACGGAGACCACGCCGGGCTTGACGTCGATCTCGACGCCGTCGGGAACGGCGATCGGTTGCTTTCCGATTCGACTCACGTCAAATCACCACCTACCAGACGTACGCCACGACCTCGCCGCCGACGCCACGCTGCTTTGCCTCGTGGCCGGTCATCACCCCGACCGACGTGGACATGATCGCCGTGCCCATGCCGCCCATCACGCGCGGGATCTCGCTGTGCGAGACGTAGCGACGCCTGCCGGGCCGGGAGATCCGTCGCAGTCCGCTGACCACCGATCGCCGGCCGTCCGTGTACTTCAGCTGGATCCGGATGACGTCGCCGACCGGCGTGGGCTCGACCGCGAAGCCCTCGATGTACCCCTGCTCCTCCAGGATGCGGGTCATCTCTCGCTTCAGCCGCGACGCGGGCACCTCGACCTCCGCGTGCTGCGCGGTGATCGCGTTCCGCACACGCGTGAGGTAGTCGGAGACGGGGTCGGTGAGCATCAGGGTCATCGGTTGGCTGGCCCGTTACCAGCTGGACTTGGTCATGCCGGGGATGTAGCCCTTGTGGGCGAGCTCGCGCAGGCACAGCCGGCACAGCCCGAACTTCCGAAAGTAGGCGCGCGGCCGGCCGCAGCGCCGGCATCGATTGTAGGCCCGGGTCTGGTACTTCGGCTTGCGCCGCTGTCGAACCACCTGTGAGGTCTTGGCCACTTAGCTCGATTCCTCCTCGGCGGGCTGCGCCTCGCCCTCGGCGGGCGCCTCGCCCTCCTCGCCTTCCTCGCCCTCCTCGGGGCGCTCCCGCTTCGCGTATGCCTCCGGGTTCTCCTCCTTGAGCTGCTCGAGCGCGGCCTGCTCGGCTTCAGCCCGCCGCCGTGCCTCCTCGCGCCGGCGCTCCTCCTCGACGTCCTCGCGCTCGGCCTCACCGGGTCTGCCCTCCTGCGAGAACGGGAATCCCAGTCCGAGGAGGAGCTCGAAGGCCTCCTCGTCCGTCGCCGCCGTCGTGGTGATCGTCACGTCGAGGCCGCGGACCTGGTCGATCGAGTCGTAGTCGATCTCGGGGAAGATCAGCTGCTCGCGGATGCCCAGCGAGTAGTTGCCGCGACCGTCGAAGGAACGCGGGTTGAGCCCGCGGAAGTCCCGGATCCGGGGGATCGCGATCGACACCAGCCGGTCGACGAACTCCCACATGCGGGCGCCGCGAAGGGTGACCGAGACGCCGACCGGCATGCCGGCCCGGACCTTGAATGACGCGATCGACTTGCGCGCCCGGCGCACGTTGGGCCGCTGGCCGGCGATCTCCGCGAGCTGGTCGGTGGCGGCCTCGAGGATGGAGGTCGTCGTCTTCGCCTCGCCGATGCCCATGTTCAGGGTCACCTTCACCAGCCCCGGGACCTCCATCGCGTTGGAGTAGCCGAATCGGGAGGTCAGCTGCGGGGCGACCTCGTTCTGGTAGAGCTCCCGCAGGCGGGGCGGCGGGGCGGCGCGCTGGGCTTCTGTGACGGTTGCTTCCATCAGCGATGCCTCCTTCCGCGGCAGTGCGCCTCAGCCGGCGAAAACCGAGTCAGGTGGGTTGGTGAGGGGGCGTCAGCCCCCGAAACTGGCTGGTGCCGTGGCTGATGAGGACGCAGTGAGCGTGGCGCACTTGAAAAGTGCGCGAGCGAGCGAGGACGTTGGCTGGCGAAGGTTTGCAGCCGGCTGAGGTGTGCTGTCGTGGGAGGAGTCATCGCTACTCAGACGTCCACCGCGGAGTCGGTTCGCTTCGAGTAGCGCTCGCGCTTGCCGTCCTTGACGCGGACGCCGACGCGGGTGGGCTTGTTGTCGGTGGGGTCGAGGAGCATCACGTTGGAGACGTGGATCGGCCCCTCCTTCTCGATGATCCCGCCGGCCTCCGCCCCCTTCTGGGTGTCCTTGATCGAGCGCGGACGCTGGTGGCGCTTGACCTTGTTGAGGCCCTCGACGTACACGCGCTGCCTTCGCGGCTCGGTGCGGAGCACCCGGCCCGTCTTGCCACGGTCCTTGCCGCCCGTGACGAGCACGGTGTCGTCCTTGCGAATCTTCATTGCCTTTGCCATCGCTACAACACCTCGGGGGCTAGGGAGACGATCTTCATGAAGTTACGGTCCCGGAGCTCACGCGCCACCGGGCCGAAGATGCGCGTCCCGCGGGGATTGCGCTGGGGGTCGATCAGGACCGCCGCGTTCTCGTCGAACGCGATGTAGGTCCCGTCGGGGCGTCCGAGCTGTTTCTTGGTCCGGACGACCACTGCCTGAACGACCTCGCCCTTGCGCACGCCGCCGCGCGGAGTCGCCTGCTTTACGGTAGCGGTGATCACGTCGCCGACGCTCGCGTAACGACGATGATGGCCGCCCTTGACGCGGATGCACAGGATCTCGCGCGCGCCCGAGTTGTCGGCGACCCGCAGCTTTGTCTCCTGCTGGACCATCAGGTCGCCACTACCTCGAGCGCTCCACCACGTCCAGGAGCCGCCAGCGCTTGGTGCGCGAGAGCGGCCGCGACTCGATCACCCGCACGACGTCACCCTCCTGGGCGCTGTTCGACTCGTCGTGGGCGCGCAGCCTGCTGCTTCGACGGACGACCTTCTCGTAGGTCGGATGCCGCCGGACGACGGGGATCTCGACGGTGATCGTCTTGTCGGCGCCGGCTGAGACGACCGTCCCCTGACGAACCTTCCTCGAGCCCGGCTCGCGCTCCGGCTTCGGGGTCCCCTGCCCGGGGCCCGTGCGCTTGCCGCGCCGGTCGGCGCGGTAGCGACGGCGGCTGACGGCCGCCGCGCGCCGGCGCTCCGCCCGCTCCGC
>JBKPFQ010000009.1:0-5974 GCA_046728915.1 Actinomycetota bacterium
GATCTGCGCCGTGTAGGCGGCCACCTCGGCGCCGTGCCCCGCCACGTCGCCTACCAGCAGGTAGTAGGCGTCACTCACGGGGATCACGTCGTAGAAGTCGCCCCCAAGCTCCACGCCCTCGCCCGCCGCCTCGAACACCACCGCCAGCTCCAGGCCGGGAATCGGCTCGGGCTTGTCGGGTCGCAGGCCACGCTGAAGGACGCTGGCGATGTGGTCGCGCTCCGCGTACAGACGCGCGTTGTCGAGCGCCATCGCTGCGCGCGCGCCGAGGTCCTCGAGCAGCCCGAGGTCGCGCTCGTCGAAGCGGCGGTCGTTGGCAACGTGAAGGAACGAAAGCGCGCCCAGCAGCCGCCCGCGCGCCACCATCGGCGCCACGGCCGCGGAGTTGTAGCCGGCCCGCTCCATGAATGCCCGGTGCTCGTCGCTTTGGACCACCCCGTCCTGCACGCTGGGCTGGGTCAGGTCCTGGAGCACGAGCGAGCGCCCCGTGCGCAGCACCCGCGCGACTGGATGGTCGCCCTCGAGCTCCAGCGGGCACTCGCGGCGGATCGCCTCGATCTCCTTCGCGATCTCGGGGTCGGCCGCAGCGGCGGTCGTCCCTCCGATCGATCCGTCGTCCTCCAGAAAGTCGATGACGCAGAGCTCGGCGAGGTCGGGAACCGCGGTATCGACGATCGTCCGCGCTGTCTCCTCACGGTCCAGCGAGGCATCCAGCGCGGCCGCCGCGCGGGCCAGGAACTCCTGGGCGCTGCGCTTCCGCTTCTCGGCGGTGATGTCGCGCACGACGATCGAGGCGCCCGTGATACCGAGGACCGGGTCGTTGATCGGCGAGACGGTGAGGGACACGTCGATTCGCACACCGTCCTTGCGGATGCGCTCGGTCTCATAGGGATCGATTCGCTCGCCCTTCCTGATGCGATCGAGGATCCGCCACTCCTCGCGCCCGTGGTCGGGAGGGATGAGGATGGAGATCGGCTGGCCGACCGCCTCCTCGGCCGTGTAGCCGTAAAGGCGAGTCGCGCCCTCGTTCCAGGAGGTGATGATCCCGTTCAGGTCCTTGCTCATCACCGCCTCCTGCGTGTCGTGCACGACAGCCGCGAGATGCGCCCGGACGCGCTCGGCCTCGATCCGATCCGAGATGTCGCGGACGTAGCCGGTGAAGATCGGCGGCTCCGAATCCGGGATCCGGGTCACCGCGAGCTCGACCGGGATCGTGGAGCCGTCGCGGCGCAGGGCAGTGAGCTCGGCCCGCCGATTCATGATCCGCTTCTCGCCCGTCTCCAGGTAGCGGGCGAGGCCTTCGCGGTGGCGGTCGCGCAGCTCCGGAGGGATGATCAGTCCCGCGAGCTCGCGCCCGACCGCCTCGTCGCGGCGATACCCGAACGTCTCCTCGGCGGCTTCGTTGAACTCGATCACCCGACCGAGGTGGTCCATCCCGATCACGCAGTCGTAGGCCGAGCCCAGCATCGCCGACTTCAGCGCCTCGCTGTCACGCAGCGCGTTCTCGGCGCGGCGGCGGGTCATGAACATGGCGAGCTGGTCGCTGAAGCCCACGAGGAGGTTCGTCAGCTCGTCGTCGGAGGGAGAGAAGGAGGTGGCGTAGAACTCCGCGACGCCCAGGACGCGGTCGGGCGGGCCCACCGGGACCGGGATCGCCAGCGCTCCGTCGAGCCCGAGCTCGACGAACATCTCGTGCCGTGGCAGGCCGGGCTCCTCGTGCAGGTCGTCCATCCAGATGATCTCTCCGCGCTCCCAGGCTCGACCCGGAAGGCCGGTGCCCCGCCCGAGAGGAAGCCGGCGGCTCTCCGCCCACAGGACCTCCGGATCGATCGTCCCCGCGTGCCAGCCGTCGACGAAGCGGAGCATCCGGTCGTGCTGTGGGATCTCCCAAAGCGCGCCCGCATCCCACGACAGGAGCGTGCCGACGGCGGACAGATACACGGGCGCGGCCTGCTCGACGGTGTCCGCGGCCAGGAGCTCGCGAGTCAGAGCGTGCTGCGCGCCGAGGCGAGCCTGAAGGTCCGGGTAGGGCGTCTCCATCCCCGCTCACAGCATCGCACCTCGCGATCCCCCCGTGGGGGGTCCGGCGAGATAGGCTGGGCTCGATGGGTCTCCTCGACTACTTCAGGCGCCGCCGCGAGCGGGAGAGCGCCATTCGGGGAAGCTCGGCCGAGTCCGTCGGTGCCACCGCGACACCCGCCCCGGAGCAGCAGCAGAGTCCCGCGACGACCCCGGACGTCATGCAACGGATGATGGCGCTCCAGAAGCTCATGACCGAGCACGAGGTCAACCTCACCCAGCAGCCCATGGAGGTGCGCGAGGCGGTCGCCAGCGACCTGCAGTCCAGGGGAATCAACGCCCAGGTGGGCGGCGCGGTCCAGATCACCGATCCTCAGCAGATCCAGGCGGTGGTCGAGGTGCTGAAGAACCACGGGTTGCTGCCGTCGAACGTCACCGTTAATTAATCCCCTCCCTCCCTTACTAGGATCCCGGTGATGGCCACCGCCACCGCCGAAGCCCTGTCGCCCGCCGCCCGCGAGTTCGCCGGCTCGGGGCCGAAGCGGCTCTTGATCGGCGGCGAGCACACCGAGGCGGCCGACGGCAGGACCTTCGAGACGGTCGATCCCGCCACCGGCGAAGTGATCTGCGAGGTGGCCCTCGGGGGCGCCGAGGACGCAGCGCGCGCCGCCGGCGCCGCCCGCGAGGCGCTCGAGGGCCCGTTGCGGAAGATCAGCCCAGCGAAGCGCTCGGGCCTCATGTACGCGCTGGCCGAGCTGATCAAGGCAAACGGCACCGAGCTCGCCGAGCTCGAGTCCCTCGACAACGGCAAGCCGCTCGCCGCCGCCAAGGGCGACATGGCGGCGACGGTCAACCACCTCCGCTACTACGCGGGCTGGCCGACCAAGATCGAGGGCGAGACGATTCCGGTCTCCGCTCGCGACGTGCTCTGCTACACGGTCCGCGAGCCGGTCGGGGTCTGCGCCCAGATCGTCCCGTGGAATTTCCCGCTCCTGATGGCGATGTGGAAGGTGGCGCCGGCGCTCGCGGCCGGATGCCCGATCATCCTCAAGCCCGCCGAGCAGACGCCGCTCACGGCCCTGCGCCTGGGCGAGCTGGCCCTCGAGGCGGGCTTCCCGGAGGGCACGCTCAACGTGCTTACCGGCGACGGCAGCACCGGAGCGGCGCTCGTCGACGAGCCGGGCGTCGACAAGGTCGCCTTCACGGGCTCCACCGAGGTCGGCCGCGAGATCGGCGCCAAGTGCGGTCGCTCCCTCAAGCGAGTGACGCTGGAGCTGGGCGGCAAGAGCCCGAACATCATCTTGCCGGACGCCGACCTCGACAGCGCGATCGAGGGCTCCTACCAGGGCATCTACTTCAACTCGGGTCAGGCCTGCAACGCCGGCTCACGTCTCTTCGTCCAGCGGAACCTGTTCGACGAGGTGACCTACCGGCTGGCTGGCTACGCGCGCGAGGCGAAGGTCGGGCCCGGTCTGGACCCGGAGAGCCAGTTCGGCCCGCTCGTCTCCCAGGAGCAGTTCGACCGCGTGAAGGGCTACATCGACTCGGGGGTGGAGGAGGGAGCCGAGCTCGCGGCGGGGGGGACCCCCGTGGGCGACCGCGACCGGGACGGCGACGGCAGCGGCTACTTCGTGGACCCGACCCTCTTCGTCGGCGTCGACGACTCGATGCGCATCGCCCGCGAGGAGATCTTCGGCCCCGTTCTCGTCGCGATGCCGTTCGACGACTTGGAGGAGGTCGCCCGCCGCGCGAACGACACCGACTACGGCCTCGCGGCCGGCCTCTGGACCCGCGACGTCTCCAACGCCCACAAGCTCGCCTCGATGCTCCAGGCCGGCAACGTCTACGTCAACACCTGGGGCGCGGGCGACCCGGCGGCCCCGTTCGGCGGCTACAAGGCCTCGGGCATCGGCCGCGAAAAGGGCCACGCCAACCTGGACGCCTACCTCGAGACCAAGACCGTCTGGGTGCAGCTCTAGGCCGCCTCAGAGCCGAGAGTGAGCCAGCCGGGTCAGGGCCCGCCGGCGAACCGCATCATGAATCTCGTCTCCGATGAGCATTCGGAGCAGCTCTTCCCGCGAGCGGATGTCGTACACCAGCAGCACTCCTCGATCGCGCAGACGCTCACACGCAGCCACGTCGAGAGACGTGTCGATCAGAAACCGGCCAGTGTCACCGTCCCGAACCAGCGCTCGCCTGATCGCCCGCCGCAGCCGACCGGCACGGTGTGGCGGAAGGCGCAGGGCGGCTCGCAGCGCCTGAGTCGCCACGTGCACACCGACCGGCCTCACGATTGACGCAGCTCCTCCCTCGCCGCCATCCGAAGGCGCACGAACTCGTCCGCGGATGCCACGAGCCAATCCAGGGCGTCGTCGATCCCCAAGACCACAGCCACCGGCTTGGCCGTTGCGCGTGACGATCAGCCGTTCTCCCGCCGATGCCCGGGCGACCATCCTGCTGGTCGCCCGCGTCAACTCGCGGACGCGACCTCGGAGATCACGGGTCTCCCGCCGCCTTCCGGGCACCCAGGCAAGTCGACCTGATACGGGCATCGGCCCGAGATGACGTTCCCCAGTTCCCCCGATGTAAAGCTCTCCAGTTGTCATGACAATTGTGAGTACGACTGGAGAGTCGTTCCGCCCTTGATACGGCATCCCGGGCAGCTTCGCTGCCTCCGGCGCGCAGGTGGCGCCCTCACTGCCACGAGACGGTCGCGCGCTCCACAAAAAACAGCCCGGTAGGGTGCGGGTGTGCGGATCGGTGTGTACGTCGCGTTATGGGTGCGGCTCATGGGCGCGCTTGGGACGCCGGGATTAAACATTCGGGTGGTCCGAGGGGCCTAGGAGCCGCGATCAGCCGAGGCTACGATCTCCGGGGTTGCCCGGGTCGACAAATGGGTGAAGTCAGGCGGCCTTAAAAGCCGCCGCCCGAGAGGGCTTGCGGGTTCGAGTCCCGCCCCGGGCATGATCGTTCGTTTGGTCGAAGTCGCTTGACAGCAACTTATCCGCCTGTAGCGTGTTGACTTGAACGGGCGTACATGGAGGCCTCCGCTCTCACAAGCGCCGGCCATAGCGGCCTACTCGCGCGGCGCTCACCGCTTCTGCGGCTGCAGAGCGACGAGAAGCTCGTCGCTCTGATCCGCGCGGGGCATGACCGGGCGTTCGAGGTGCTGTTCGACCGGTATCAGGTGCGGCTACTCGGCTTCTGCCGGCACATGGTCGGCTGCAGCCAGGACGCCGAGGACCTGCTCCAGGACGTGTTCGCGGCCGCGCACACGACTATGCTCGCCGACCAGCGGCCGATCAACGCTCGGCCCTGGCTCTATCGCATCGCCCGCAATCGCTGCCTGAATCATCTGCGAAAGCCGGTGGCCGACGGCCAGGATTCGATGGACGCTCACCCGCACGCGAACGGTGCGACAACGTTCGAGCGCGTGCAGCGGCGAGAGGAGTTGCGGACGATCGTCGCCGACGTCCGGGAGCTGCCGGAGACGCAGCGGAGCGCGCTGGTCCTTCGCGAGATCGACGGTCTCACCTATACGGAGATCGCCCAGGCGATGGGCGTAACGCTCGCGGCGGTGAAGTCGCTTCTGGTCCGTGCGCGAATGTCCCTCGCCGAGGCCAGCGAGGCTCGGATCATGCTGTGCGACGACGTGCGCCTGGAGCTGGCCGAGGCCGCCGAGGGCCTCGGCAAGGTGTCAGGTCCGGCGCGGCGTCACGTCAAGGACTGCCCGTCGTGCCGGCGTTTTCGGGGCGAGCTGCGTTCGACGTCCAGGTCGCTCGCGAGCCTCGCGCCGGTGGGGCTGCTTGCGATGGTGGGGAAGTTCCTCGGGGCGAAGCTCGGCGGGAGCGGCGGATCCGCGAGCTCTGCGAGCGGAGCGGCGGGATCCGCCGGCGCGGGCGGTGCCGCCGGCGGAGGGGCAGGTGCGGCCGGGGCCGGCGCGGCCGGATCGGTG
>JBKPFQ010000010.1:0-14861 GCA_046728915.1 Actinomycetota bacterium
CCGTCCTCCTGTTCGTGACGCTTCCGCTCCAGACGGCGTTCACGCGCCGTATCGAGGCGGAGGCCGACTGGGTTGCCCTGAACACGACGCACGCCCCGGCGGCGGTGACCGGCCTCTTTCGCCGGCTGGGCCGGCTCTCGAAGGCGCAGCCCGACCCCCCCGGCTGGGACGAGTTCCTGTTCGGCGACCACCCCAGCATCATCAAGAGGATCGAGATGGCCCGGGCCTGGAAGGGGCGCAATCCCGGTCAGTAGCCTCGGTTGGGTGAGCCTTCGAGCCGGCCCGTACACCTTCTCCCACGTCACCTACGACCCACCGAGCGACGTGGTCTACGCATCCATCGGGAGGCCCCGGCCCGGTCGGCGCGTCGAGACGCCGGAGTCGCACTACCTGCGGTTCGACAGCCGGGACCGGTTCTCGGGGATCATCTTCATGAATCCACGGGCGCAGCTCGAGCGGGAGGGTGCCGTGTACGTGAGCCTGCCCGAGGGTGACCGGGTCCGCGTCCAGGGCGTCGAGGCACTCGTCAAGCACGCCGAGCGCCAGGCGTAGCCCGGGCGGCCGCTCCGTGTCACGTTCGAAGGCAGCCGCGCGTTCTGTAGTTGGATGAGCGCGATGAGCGCGATGGACCAGGCCCTACCCCCCTTCCAGGTGTTCCTGGAAGAGCACCTCGACGCCGTGCGGGCGTTCCTGCGCGGCATGGTGGGGCCGACCGACGCCGAGGACTGCCTCCAGGAGACCTTTATCGCGGCGCTGCGCGCCTATCCGCGCGCCCACGCAGGCAACCTGAGAGCGTGGGTATTCACGATCGCTCGCCGCAAGGCCATCGACCACCAACGGTCCCGGTCGCGGGAGCGGCCGGTGGCGGAGGTGGAGCACGTGGTCGATCGCACGAACAGCGCCCCACCCGCGGACGCGGGGGTCGGAATGAGTCCCCGCCACAGCGCCATCTGGGCGGCGGTCGCGGAGCTGCCCCCCGGCCAGCGCGCGGCCGTCGTCCTCCGATTCGCCGTCGACCTCCGGTACCGCGAGGTCGGCGAGGCGCTCGGCACCTCGGAGGAGGCCGCGCGGCGAAGCGTGCACGAAGGCTTGAAGAAGCTGCGACGAAGCGCAGCTGAACTGAAGGAGATGACGACATGAACGACTTCGTCGAGCAATTGGCGGCCCGTGCATCCGCGGAGGGACTCGTTGACGTCGCCTATGCCACCGTGGACACCCCCGTCGGCCCCGTGGTCGTCGCGGCGACCGAGAAGGGCCTCGTGCGCGTCGCGCTGCCGGATCAGTCGCTGGACGACGTCCTCAGCGGCCTCGCGGAGGAGGTCTCGCCGCGCGTGATCGCCTACCCACGCCGCCTCGACGAGGTGCGGCGCGAGCTCGACCAGTACTTCGCCGGAGAGCGGCAGCGCTTTGAGGTGCCGCTCGACTGGCGCCTCAGCCATCCGGGTTTCTACCGGCGGGTGCTTCGCGCCACGGCCAAGGTTCCCTTCGGCCACGTGATCACCTACACCGATGCGGCCGAGCGCGCGGGCAGCCCGCGAGCCTTCCGGGCGGCCGGCACGGCGCTGGGGTCCAACCCGATCCCGATCGTCGTCCCCTGCCATCGGGTGGTCCGCTCGGGCGGCGACATCGGCAACTACGGCGGGGGCCCGGAGATGAAGCGCTTCCTGCTCGAGCTCGAGCACGCGCTTTAGACCCGGGGCGGTAAGCTGCCCGCGCAATGTTGATCGCAATCATCGTCATCGCGGTGCTCGTCATCGTCCTGGTGCTGATCGTCATCGGGCTCAACAACTCGATGATCGCGGCGCGAAACCAGGTCGACGAGTCCTGGTCGGGGATCGACGTGCAGCTCAAGCGGCGTCACGACCTGGTGCCGAACCTGGTCGAGACGGTCAAGGGCTACGCGACGCACGAGCGCGAGGTGTTCGAGAAGGTGACCTCGGCCCGGGCCGAGGCGACGAAGGCCCACACTCCCGCCGAGGCCGCGCAGAAGGAGGGACAGCTCACCGCCGCCCTGACCGACCTGCGCGCGGTGGCCGAGAACTATCCGGATCTGAGGGCGACCGAGAACTTTCAGAAGCTGCAGAACGAGCTCACAGAGATCGAGGACGAGATCCAGGCCTCCCGCCGGATCTACAACTCGAACGTCCAGTCCTTCAACACCAAGATCCAGGTGTTCCCGAACTCGATCATCGCCAACAGCCGAGGCTTCACGGCGAGGGAGTTCTTCGAGATAGAGGACGCCGCCGACCGCGAGCCGGTCCAGGTCAGCTTTCAGTAGGGCCCCTCGAGACCCCGCTCGCCTCGAGGCCGGGCTAGCAGGGCGTCGTGATCGGCGCCCTCGACTTGACCACGACGAACGCGGTGCCCGGGACGCTCTTCAGGCGGTTCAGGTCGCCGTCTCGCCAGCGCTTGGAGCTCGCCCCGGTGATGAACCAGTTGGATCCGGTCCCGCCGTTGTCGGCGTTGATGATCCCGTAGTGGTAGAGCGCCTTGAAGATCACCCGGGATTGGCTCCCCGGTGGGAAGCGGTCGAGGTTGTTGGCGTAGTAGCGGTCGCTGAGCCGCAGGCGCAGGCCCATCGGCGGCAGGTCGCGCGCGCACTCGTCGGACGCGTAGTGGGTCGCCGGATGGATGTAGGCGCGCCGCGTCTCGGAGAACGTGGCGCGGATCGCGTGCCGTACGTGACCGTGCTTGACCTCGCCGTATCGAACCAGGCCCGGCAGGATCGGCAGGCCGGCGGCGTCGGCCGACGTCCAGCCGTCGTGGCGCAGCTTCGTGGAGTGCAGGTCGAACTCCGCCGTCGACGCCGCCCTCCAGCGATCCCCGCGGCCGCCCACGTAGTGGGCGTCGAACATCTCGAACAGGTCGCATCGATGCCGCTGGAGCACGAGCACGTGCCGATCGGAGCCCTTCTCGACCCTGGCGTCCGGCGGGATCGGCGCGCGCCCGAAGTCACTCTCGCCCGGGTATGCGCTGACGTTGACGCGCACCCGGCGCTGGTGAGGGCCCACCTTGTTGTAGGGGATTCCGTAGCGGCCGTTGCCACCGAAGTCGGGGTGAACCACCTCGTTGCCGCCGAGCCGCGTGATCCGCCTGATGTACTCGGCGGAGCGCGGGTCGATGGGCGCCCTGGAGACGTCCTGGTTCCAGGCCGTCTGGTTCGCCGCTGACGGCGCCGTCGGCGGTCCCTTGAACGCGGGGAAAATCGGGCAGCCCCCGATGCGCGGCGGCTTCGCCGCCGCCGCGGGCGCGGCAGCGATCCCGATCGCGACCAGCGCGATCAAGGCGCCGAGCGGCCCAACGGACGTACCGATCCTGCCCCCGCTCATGCTCCGATTATCCACGCCCGGCGGCCAATCGCCGGACGTGGTCGATCGCGCTGCACATAACCTGAGGTCGGTGAGTCGCGAGCGCCCGCTGAGCATGCGAGACCGGTTCGCCGTGTGGCTCGTCACGGGTCCGGTGGGCCGCTTCGTCGCCTTCGTGGCCGACCTGGCCGTGGCCTTGGCTCGCGGGGCGATCAATAAGGTAGTTCGTCGATGAAGACCGCGGTCACAGAGCTGGGCGACTCCCGGGTCCGAGTGGATGTCGGGATCGAGCCCGACACCGTCGAGAAGCGGGTCGAGCGGGCCGCGCGCCAGCTGGCCGGCGACATGCGCGTGCCGGGGTTTCGCAAGGGCAAGGTGCCGGCGGAGCTCGTGATCCAGCGCGTCGGCAGGGAAGCCGTGGTGGAGCAGGCGCTTCGGGAGTCCCTGGCGGAGTGGTATGAGCGCGCGCTGCTGGAGACCGGGATCACGCCGATCGGCGACCCGCAGCTCAACGTCGAGTCGCTGCCCGGCGCGGGGGAGGAGCTCTCGTTCTCGATCGAGGTCGCGGTGCGACCCCCCGCCAAGCTCGGCGACTACAAGGGCCTCGAGGTCGGCAAGGTCGAGCCGGAGGTTCCCGACGAGGCCGTCCAGGAGGAGCTCGACCGCCTGCGCGAGGGCTTCGCCGCGCTCAATCCGGTCGATCGACCCGCGGCCGCCGGCGACATACTCGTCATCGACTACGCGGGAACCGTCGACGGCGAGCAATTCGAGGGATCCGAGGCGACGGATCTGACCGTGGAGCTCGGCAGCGAGAGCCTGCTGCGGGAGTTCGACGAGGCGCTCACCGGGGCGTCAGCCGGCGATCAGGTCACGGTCGAGGTCCAGTTCCCCGAGGATCACCGACCGGAGACCCTGGCGGGCAAGCCGGCGAGCTTCGCCGTGACCGTCAAGGAGGTGAGGGAGAAGGAGCTCCCCGACCTCGACGACGAGTTCGCCGCCGAGGCCTCGGAGTTCGACACCCTCGACGAGCTGCGGTCCGAGATCCGGAGCCGGATCGCCGGGGCGCTGGATCGGCGCGCGGAAGATGACTTCCGGGCCGCCACTGTCGACGCGGCCGCGGAGAACGCGACGATCGACCTCCCCAAGGAGCTCATTCACGCCCGCGCGCACGACATGTGGGAGCGTCTCGAGCGCTCGCTGAGCGCTCGGGGAATCGACCCCCGCGCCTACGTGCACATGCAGGGCAAGTCACGGGAGGAGCTCGTCAACGACATGGAGGGCGAGGCGGAGCGCGCTCTCAAGCGCGAGGCCACCCTGGCAGCGGTCGCCGACGTGGAGGGCATCGAGGTCACCGATGACGAGCTGGTCGGTGCGCTCGGGCCCGGTGAGGGGGACGAGGCGCCGGAGAAGCTGCTGGCCACTCTGCGGCAGACGGGTCGCGATTCCCTTCTGCGCTCGGAGGTCCGGCTCCGCAAGGCCGCCGACGTGATCGCCGATTCGGCCAAGCCGATTCCGGCGGAGCAGGCCGCCGCACGGGACAAGCTGTGGACTCCGGAGAAGGAGCAGGCCGAGAGCGAGGCGGCGCGGACTGGGTTGTGGACGCCCGGCTCCGATTGAGCAGCTCCGCGGATAGGATCGGCACGCGCACCGAGGAAGGGAGTCCGAATGATCGTCGTCTCGAGCAGCTAGAAGATGTGGCTGGTGGGTCTCGCGGTTTCGGTAGGGATCTTTCTGGTGATCTACTTCACCGTGATCAAGCCGACCACGGATACCGCCAACAAGGCGATCAACAACGGCCTTCAGCAGGTGAATCAAGGCCAGAAGCTCGCGAACTGCATTCAGGTCGCCGTGACGAGCTCGAGGAAGATCCGGGCCTGTCAGGCGAAGTTCGGGCCATAGGCCCGGCCGTCTAGCAGACGTTCAGTGCCTGGGAGGGCGGCGGCACGGCGAGCTCGCCGCGCATCAGGCGGATCCCGCGCGAGTAGCGTCGGGCGGAGTCGTAGGGCTCCCGGTGCTCGGATTCGCGATTCCGTACCAGTCCTCGGGGTTCTTGTTGCTCTGCTGCGGACTGATCCAGGTGTGGGGGAGGATGCCCCCGACGTTGCAGTTGGTCCGCGCGTAGTTCACGGTCATCTTCGCGTGGGCAGGGGCGCGCCGTAGAAGGCGGCCGGAACGCGTGGCTTGAATGCATGTGCGGGCGTCGCGGCGAGCGCCAGGACCAGAAGCGCCAGGGCGCATACGGTCTTCCGGGGGGTGGTGCGCCGCACGGCCGGCGGAAGGTAGCCACGCGGCGAATGTCTGTCAACTCACAATCGACGCCTCCCGGGAGCGCTCCGGCGCTCGCCGGCCGCACACGCGGAGTCTCCGAACGGACCCTTATAGACTCATCGCCCCGTGAGCCCCCTGGTCCCAATGGTCGTCGAACAGACGTCGCGCGGCGAGCGCGCGTTCGACATCTACTCGCGTCTGCTGAACGAGCGGATCATCTTCCTCGGCACGCCCGTGACCGAGGACATCGCGAAACTCGTCGTCGCCCAGCTCATCCACCTCGAGTCCGAGGACCCGGATAAGGACGTCTCGATCTACATCAACTCACCGGGCGGCTCGGTCTACGCGGGTCTCGCCATCTACGACACGATGCAGTACATAAAGCCCGACGTGCAGACGATCTGCGTAGGCGTCGCGATGTCGATGGGTGCGCTGCTCCTGGCCGGCGGAGCCACGGAGAAGCGGATGGCCACCCCGAACTCAAAGATCCTGATCCATCAGGTCACCGGGGGGTTCCAGGGCCAGGCCACCGACATCGAGATCCATGCGCGGGAGATCATCGACGTGCGCAAGCGGCTGGACGAGATCATCGCCAAGCACACGGGCCAGCCGATGGAGAAGGTCCAGAAGGACACCGAGCGCGACTACTTCATGAGCGCGGAGGAAGCGCGCGACTACAGCATCGTCGACCGCGTCATCGAGCACCACTAGCGCTTCAGTCCGTCCCACCTTGACCGGCCGCGATCGTGCTCGTGCAAGTCGTCGCGCGCTTGAAGGGACGGCCCGCTCGGCCGAGTAAGAAGCAGGGTCGAGCCAAGGCCCCGCGTGTCGTAATCTGAGTCGAGGCGCCGGGCCGCGTCATCGAAAGGGGAGAGCGCTTGGCACGCCCAACCGATTCGAACGAGCAGCTTCTCTGCAGCTTCTGCGGGAAGTCGCAGCGCCAGGTGAAGAAGCTGATCGCCGGGCCTGGCGTCTACATCTGCGACGAGTGCATCGATCTCTGCAACGAGATCATCGACGAGGAGCTCGCGGCGCCGCCCTCCTTCGAGCTCGAGAGCCTCCCCAAGCCCAAGGAGATCCACGCGGTCCTCAACGAGTACGTCGTGGGGCAGGAGACGGCGAAGCGGGCGCTCTCAGTGGCCGTCTACAACCACTACAAGCGCGTCCAGATGGCGCAGGCGGACGACGAGGAGGTCGAGCTCCAGAAGTCGAACATCCTGTTGCTCGGTCCCACGGGCTGCGGCAAGACGCTCCTCGCGCAGACGCTGGCTCGGATCCTGAACGTGCCATTCGCGATCGCGGACGCGACGGCGCTGACCGAGGCGGGATACGTCGGCGAGGATGTCGAGAACATCCTCCTGAAGCTGATCCAAGCCGCCGACTTCGACGTCAAGAAGGCCGAGACGGGGATCATCTACATCGACGAGGTCGACAAGATCGCGCGCAAGGCCGACAACCCGTCGATCACGCGCGACGTCTCCGGCGAGGGCGTGCAGCAGGCGCTGCTGAAGATCCTCGAGGGGACCACGGCCTCGGTGCCCCCGCAGGGTGGGCGCAAGCACCCGCACCAGGAGTTCCTGACGATCGACACGACGAACGTCCTGTTCATCTGCGGCGGCTCGTTCGCCCAGCTCGACAAGGTGATCGAGCGGCGCATCGGCCAGCAGGGTGTCGGGTTCGGCGCGCAGGTCCTGACCAGGGACCAGCGCGACACCGGCGAGCTGTTCGAGCAGGTGCTGCCCGAGGACCTGATGGAGTACGGGCTGATCCCCGAGTTCATCGGGCGCCTGCCGGTCGTGGCCGCGATCCACCAGCTCACTCGCGACGACCTGATCAAGATCCTCACCGAGCCGCGCAACGCGCTCACCCGCCAGTTCGAGCGCTTCTTCCAGTTCGACGACATCGAGCTGGTCTTCGCCGAAGACTCGCTCGGCGCGATCGCGGACAAGGCGCTCGAGCGCGAGGTCGGCGCGCGGGGCCTGCGCTCGATCCTCGAGGAGACGCTCCTGGACGTCCAGTTCGAGCTCCCGTCGCGACGCGACGTCCGCAAGTGTGTGGTGACCAGGGACACGATCCAGCGGGCCATCAAGCCGACGCTGGTCACCGAGGCCGCGCCGGACGAGCCCGCAGGGGAGCTCGAGGAGCTCGAGGAGGAGTCGGCCTAGAGCCGAGGGCCCGCCCGCATCGGACTACGGAGCGGGCGGGGGCGGGTAGTCGACGTGCGCGCCACGGTGGGCCCGCCAGTTGAGGAGGCCCGAGTAGCACTTTCCGAAGGCGTCGCTGTGAGTCTTCATGTGGAGGTACCCGCGGGCCTTGCCGTGCCGTGTGATCTGGCCGAATAGGTACGCCTCGCCCGAGCCCTGATCCGTCTCGATATCCGCCTCGCCGTAAAAGATCTTCAGGTGGCGACGGCCTCCCACGATGACGTTGATGCCGCCCCGCTTGGCGGCCTTGGCCTCGGCGCGGGCGTGACCGTGGCTGAACAGGTAACGCAGGTTCAGGAGCTCGAAGGACTTGTGCAGCCGGAGCTCGACGATCCCCCGGTCGCCGTTGAAGCAGTTGACGGGCAAGGCCACCGCGACGTGGCGGACCTTCTCCTTTTGCTTTCCCCCGGCCGTCCCGAAGCCGAAGTAGGTGTTCGGATCGCCCTCCATTCGGCCCTGGAAGTGGCTGTCCGGGGGGAACGGACGGGCAAGCGCGAGCGCCGGCACGGCCAGCAGCCCGCAAAGGCAAAGAGTGAGAACGAGACGCTTCATCGACCCTCCTTGGTCCGGACCCCCAATTGACACGAGTCTAAACCGCCGTGGCGAGGATGCAACCAATACGTTCGGGTAGCCGAACGCGGTCCCCGCGGGACCCCGATCGGCGACCCACGAGCGGCGGCCGGTCCTATCTGGCTCCGAGCGACCCGCAACTAAACTCGCCGCGATGGACGACGAGGGTCGAAAGCGGCTCGAGGACACGACACGTTTCGAGCCCACCGAGGTCGAGGAGCGGATCCTCGACCGTTGGCTGCAGGGCGGGTACTTCCATCCGATCGCGGAGGGAAGCCCGGACGAGAACTACTCGATCGCGATCCCGCCGCCCAACGTCACGGGGGCCCTGCACATGGGGCATGCCCTCAACGGCACCGTCCAGGACGTCCTCACCCGCCTCAACCGGATGCGGGGTAAAAACACGCTCTGGGCCCTCGGCACCGACCACGCCGGCATCGCGACGCAGGCGGTTGTCGAGCGCGAGTTGCGCGAGGAGGGCACGTCGCGGCAGGAGATCGGGCGCGAGGCGTTCACAGAGCGGGTCTGGCAGTGGCGGGAGCGCTACGGCTCGCAGATCGTGGAGCAGTACAAGCGGCTGGGGGCGTCGTGCGACTACGAGCGAGAGCGCTTTACGCTGGACGACGCCTACGTGCGCGCTGTCTACCGGGTCTTCGTGGCGCTGTACGACAAGGGCCTGATCTATCGCGACAACTACATGGTCAACTGGGATCCGGGCACGCGCTCGGCGATCTCGGACCTCGAGGTGGTGAACCGCGAGGTCGAGGACACGCTCTACTACATCGACTACCCGGTCGAGGGCTCCGACCGGGTCCTGACCGTCGCCACCGTTCGCCCGGAGACGATGCTCGCCGACACCGCGGTCGCGGTGAACCCCGATGACGGGCGCTATCGAGATCTCATCGGCGCGCACTGCATCCTGCCGCTCGTGGGCAGGCGGCTCCCGGTGATCGCCGACGAGCACGTGGACCCGGAGTTCGGGACGGGAGCGCTGAAGATCACGCCGGGCCACGATCCCAACGACTTCGAGATCGGCCGGTCCCACGGCCTCGAGGAGGTCGTGGTCATCGGCGAGGACGGTCGAATGAGGGCCGAAGCGGGGGAGAGGTTCCAGGGGCTCACGGTCGAGGAGGCAAACGGGGCGGTGGTCGAGGCGCTCAGGGCGGAGGGCCGGATCCGCTCGGAGGAGAAGTACACGCACTCGGTGCCGTTCTCCGAGCGCTCCGGCGAGCGGATCGAGCCGCTGATCAGCCTCCAGTGGTTCATGCGGATGGACGAGCTCGCCAGTCCGGCGATCGAGGTGGCCGAACGCGACGAGGTGCGGATCGTCCCGGAGAACTACAAGCGCGTCTACCTCGACTGGATGCGCAACATCCGCCCGTGGTGCATCTCCCGCCAGCTCTGGTGGGGCCATCGCATCCCGGTCTGGTACTGCGACGCGTGTGGCGAGACCTACGTGGCGGAGACGGCGCCGGAACGGTGCGGTGCGTGCGGAGGCGAGCTTCGCCAGGAGCAGGACGTCCTCGATACGTGGTTCAGCTCGGCGCTCTGGCCGTTCGCGGTCCTCGGCTGGCCCGACGAGACGCCGGAGCTCGCCGCGTTCTACCCCACGAGCTTCCTGACGACGGCACGCGAGATCATCTTCCTCTGGGTCGCGCGGATGGTGATGATGGGCATCGAGTTCGCGGGGGATGTCCCGTTCCGCGACGTGTACGTCCATCCGGTGATCCAGGCGGCGGATGGCCGGCGGATGTCGAAGAGCCTCGGCACGGGCATCGACCCCCTCGACGAGATCGCGGCGCACGGGACCGACGGCGTCAGGTTCGGGCTGCTCGCGATGTCCTCGACGCAGGACGTCCGTTACAACGCCGCTCGGATCCAGCAAGGGCAAGACTTCGCCAACAAGATGTGGAACGCGTCTCGCCTGGTGCTGCTGAATGCGGCCCCCGCCCCTGGAAGACCGACCCTCGAACGAATCGAGGACAGGTGGATCGTCTCGCGGCTTCAGCGGGCGATCCACGCAGCGACCTCGAATCTCGATGATTACGACTTCGCTCACGCGACCCTCGGCCTGTACAACTACTTCTGGTCCGAGCTCTGCGACTGGTACCTGGAGATCGTGAAGCCGCGGCTCTACGAGAGCGAGCCGGATGCGACGGCCACGCTCATATGGGTGCTCGAGCAGACGCTCGCCCTGCTCCACCCGGTCATGCCCTTCGTGACCGAGGAGATCTACGCCTACCTTCGCGGCCAGTTGGGCGAGGACGCTCCGGAGATGCTGGTGGTCCATCCCTTCCCGAGGGTTGACCCGGATCTGGTCGACGAGCAGGCTGAGGGAGAGGTGCAGGCCTGGATCGAGCTCACGCACCAGGTCCGCCGCTGGCGCGACCTCGTAGGGGTGGCGGCGGCGAGCGTCCTGCCGGCGCGCGTCGCGGCTGATGACGCGCCGCCGCCGCACGAGCTGGTGGGGCGTCTCGCCAGGCTCTCGTTCGACGGTGCGGACGGCGAGGCGCTGGCGACGATCGGTCCGCTGGAGATCCTGACCTCCGACGAGGTCGACGCTGAGCAGGTGCGCCGCCGCATCGGGGAGCGCCGCGACACCCTGCGGGCCGAGGTCGAGCGCTCCCAGGGCAAGCTGGCAAACGCTGGCTTCGTCGACAACGCGCCGCCCGAAGTCGTGGCGGCGGAGCGCGCCAAGCTGGCGCGGTATCAGGCTGAGCTGGAAGAGCTCTCCTGACCTGGACGTACGAAGAGGCGGAGCGCTACCTGCTCTCGCTCGAGCCCCTCGGATGGCGGTTCGGCCTTGACCGGATCCGACGGCTCGTCTCGATCCTGGGCATGCCGCAGCACCGGTTCGCGTCGATTCACGTCGTCGGGACGAACGGCAAGTCATCCGTGTCCGAGATGACGGCGGCCCTGTTGGAGGCGCACGGCAGGACCGCGGGCGCATACCTCTCTCCGCATACCGACCGCTGGTCGGAGCGCGTCAGGGTGGGTGGGGCGGAGATCGGGCCCGCCGAGTTCGGGGCCGCGGTCGAGCGCGTCGCGCAGTCCGTTGACGTGGTGAACCGTGCTCTGGAAGAGGGGGAGTCGGTGACCCAGTTCGAGGCAATGACCGCCGCCGCGTTCGTCGCCCTGGCCGGGGCCGGCGTGGACTTCGGCGTGATCGAGGCGGGCCTGGGCGGTCGCCTCGATGCGACCAACGTGCTGCCCTCCCAAGCCACGGTGCTGACCTCGGTCGGCCTCGAGCACACCCAGTGGCTGGGGGAGACCGAGGAGGACATCGCTGCCGAGAAGCTGGCGGTGCTGCGCCCTCACTCGACGCTCGTCCTCGGCGAGGTGGGGGCTGGCGTGCGGGAGCTCGCGGAGCGTACGGCGCGGGAGCGCAGTTCGCGGCTGGTGGGCGCCGGCGAGCATGATCCTGATCTGTACCTGGCCATACCGGGTGCCTACGCTCGGCGCAACTTCTCGGTGGCAATCGCCGTCGCGACGTCCGTGCTCGGCTCGCTCGACCCCGAGCGGGTCCACGCGGTGGCGGTCGGTTTGGAGCTCCCCGGGAGGATGCAGGTGATCGACGGCGACCCGACGCTGGTCCTCGATGCAGCCCACAACCCTCCGGGTGCCCGAGCCCTCGCCGAGGCGCTTCCGGAGGCCGTTGGCCCCGGGCCAGTCGTCGCGTGCCTCGCGCTGCTCGCCGACAAGGACGCCGCGGGCGTGGTCAGCCAGCTGGCCGAGCGCCTCGATCTGGTCGTGTGCACCGAGTTGCCGGCGGAGCACCTGGCCCGCGCCGGCCGGCCCGCTGCACGATCCCTGGACGCCGAGCAGCTCGCCTCAGCCGCCCGGGAGACCGGCCTCGCGACGGAGGTCGTCCGTGACCCCGCGGCCGCCGTGCGCCAAGCGATCGAGGAGGCGCGGACCCAGTTGGGCGCCGCGCTGGTCAGCGGGTCTCACTACCTGCTGAGGTACGCTTTCGAGCGAGGTTCGTAGGCGCAACGATCGTGCGGTCGGGCGCGAACGCCGGGTGTGATGGAACGAGAGCCCCGCTCAGAGCTCATGCAGATGATGGGCTTGGACGCCGCGGTGTTGGCGATCGTGATCCTGGTTTTCTTCGGGCTCGGGTACCTTTTCGGGCGGCTGTTCCTCTAGCAGGCATCCCACGCCACGGACCGGCACCAGGGATTGAGCCGTAATTAACGAAGTAGACTCCGCCCCCCGATCATGCGCCCTAAGCCATGCCCGTAGTCGCGCTCTTCGGCATCGAGAACAGCGGCCTCAACCTGTTCGTCAATCTCGTGGTCCTCTTCCTCGTGGTCGTTTGGATCGCGCTGATCGCATGGACCTTCCTCGACGCCCGCAGGCGGATCAAGGACCCGGTACTGGTCGCCTGCGCAACCGGTGCCTCCCTGTTCCCGTTCGTGGGGTCGATCGTCTACTCGATCCTGAGGCCGCCGGAGTTTCTGGATGACGCCCGCGAGCGGGAGCTCGAGATCCGGGCATCCGAGCTGCGCGTGAAACAGCTCGAGGAGCAGTCATGCCCCAACTGCGGATTTCCGATCGAGCGCACCTACCTGCGCTGCCCGAACTGCCGCGCCCGGGTCAAGGACCCGTGCGAGAACTGCGAGAAGCCGATCGACCCGCGCTGGGTCGTCTGCCCGTATTGCGAGATGCCGCAGCGCCGGGCGCCGGAGCCGCCGCGCCGCGTCCCCCGCGAGGAGCGCCCTGCCCGGGAGGAGCGGGCGCCGAGACCGGCCGCACGTGCCAAGCGCCCGGCGAGCAGACCGGCGGCCCGGACGCAATTGGCCACACAGAGGCAGTCGGCCTCGAGCCGCCCACGCCCAAGCCGCGCGGCGCGAAGCAGCCAGTCGACGGCCCCGGCGACCAAGCAGCGCAAGCCGTCCTCGCGCGGCGGCTCCAGCTCCGGGCAGGGCAGGGACGGCCCGTCCGAGGACCGGCCGCGCCCCGCTACGGCGTCCTGACGCTTCCTACGGCCACGGCCCTCCCGCGCGGCGGGCCCTGACCCACCCCGCCTCGCGGGTTTGGTGATCCTCTCGGCGCACCCTCGACACAAACGCGTCTAGAGAGGGCACCCAAGGCAGGGGACCATCGGTGACGTGGCCGCCTCAACGCAATCCAGTCCCGGTAACCGGGAACGGATTGCGTTCACCCGGCTATTTCGCCGCGTCGTGCAGCTTGCGGAACGCCAGTGGGGAGTCATCGCTCACTGGCAGCTCGAGCATTGTGGCGTAAGCACCTCCGCCATCTCCCGCTGGGCCGCCTCCGGCCGTCTTCATCGCATCTATCCCCGCGTCTACGCGGTCGGCCACCGCGCGATCCCCACCGAGGGCCGCCTCCTGGCCGCCGTGCTGTACGCGGGTCCGGGAGCCGCATTGAGCCACGCCAGCGCGGCGAACCGGTGGCAACTCATCCCCTACTTGCCCGACCCCACCGACGTCCGGAGCCCAAGAAGACGCCGGTCGCTCACCGACGTCCGCGTCCATCACACGAGGGAAGTGGAGCGCGTCATGCACCGAGGGCTGCGGGTGACCCCGGTCGCCAAGACGCTCCTCGACTTCGCCTCGGTGGCGGCGCTGGAGCGAGTCCGCAAGGCGGTCGCCGAGGCCGACTTCCTGCGCCTGCTCGACCTCAAGGCGATCGACGCGCGCACCGGGGTCGGCAGACCAGGCTCGGCCAACCTCAACCGAGCCCTCCACCTTCACCGCCCCGAATACGCCCGCACCGCGAGCCCGCTCGAGGACCTGCTGCTCGATCTGTGCCGCAGCCACCGAATTCCGTTCCCGGAGGTGAACGTCGAGCTCTGCGGCTACCGGGTCGATGCCCTGTGGCGAAGTGAGCGGGTCGTGGTCGAGGTCGACGGCAAGCCCGGACACGACACCCACGGCCAACGCGAGCGAGACCACGACCGCGACCTGGCCCTACGTGCCGCGGGCCATCGGGTCCATCGCTACACGTGGCGTCAGGTGACCACGCGGGCGGCGGTCGCGGCCGACATCCGCCGCGCATTGGTGCGCGGCGCGACGTCCGTTGCCGGGCGCTGACGATAGATTCCCGCGCCGTGGCCGACGTGTCCAGAACCCTGGTCCTCGTCAAGCCCGATGCATTCGAGCGTGGCCTCACCGGCGAGGTCCTCGCGCGGTTCGAGCGGAAGGGGCTTCGCATAATCGGGCTGCGCAAGCTCACCATCGACGAGGAGTTCGCGGGCCGCCATTACGAGGAGCACACTGACAAGCCGTTCTTCGGCGAGCTGGTCGACTTCATCACGGGCGGCCCGCTGGTTGCGGCGGTGCTGGAGGGTCAGGACGCGACGACGGCAGTCCGGCAGATCATCGGCGCCACAAACCCGCTGGAGGCCGCGCCGGGATCCATTCGCGGAGAGCTGGCCCTCGAGGTGACGTTCAACCTCGTTCACGGTTCGGACTCCGACGAGTCCGCCAAGCGCGAGATCGAGCTCTGGTTTCCCGAGCTCGAGTGATCCTCGCCTCGGCCTCGCCGC
>JBKPFQ010000011.1:0-7415 GCA_046728915.1 Actinomycetota bacterium
GCTCCTTCTGCATGAACGTCACCGAAACGAACGAGAGCGGCAGCATCAGGAACTGCATCACCGCGATCAGCGTCTCCTCGCGCCGCGCGAGCAGGGCGAGCCCGTCGGACAGCGCGCCGAACGCGGCACCCACCAGGATCGCCACCCCCATCAGCACGGCCACGCCGAGCACCCCGTTCTCAAAGTGGGCGCCGAGCGCGATGGCCAGTCCGACGATGATGAGCGTCTGGATGACGATCTGGAGACCGGCCTGAACGAGCCGCCCGGTGACGAGCGACGAGCGCCGCACCGGCGAGACCAGGAACCGGTCGACGACGCCGCGCTCCAGGTCCTCGATCATCGGCATACCGCTCCACCCGGCGGTGAAGAACGCGGTCATGATCACCACCCCCGGCGCCAGGAACTGGATGTAGGACTCCGAGCCGAAGTTCGGAATGTCCGTGACCGCCTTGAACAGCGACCCGAACAGGAGCAGCCAGATCACCGGCTGCACCAGGTTCACGATGATCCACCACGGCTGGCGCAGCAGCTCCATCACGTGCCGGACAGTCATGTGCGCGGTGTCTTGAAGCGCCTTCGTCATCGCGATTCCTCCTTGGACTCCTTGACCTTGCCCTGCTCCGCTTCGGCGGCGCTGAACGTGCGCCCGGCGTAGCGGAGATAGACGTCGTCCAGCGACGGACGGGCCACCGTGACCGATGCCACCGGTACGTCTCGAGCCTCCAGCGCGGCCAGCACCGCTGGGACCGCTCGGGCGCCGTCGTCGGCGCGGGCGTGGAGCGAGCGGCCGTTCAGGACCACCTCTCGGACCGGCTCCACGCCCTCGAGCGCCTTAGCCACGACGCCATCGGTCTGACCCTCGATCTCCACGTGAACGGCATCCCCGCGCAGCTCGCGCTTCAGTTCGTCCGGTGTTCCCTCGGCGACCACCCTCCCGCGGTCGACGATCGCCAGATGCGCCGCGAGCCGGTCGGCCTCCTCGAGGTAGTGAGTGGTGAGCAGCACCGTGAGGCCCTCGCCCGTCAGCCGGGCGATCTCCTCCCACATGTCCGCCCGGACCTCGGGGTCGAGGCCGGTCGTGGGCTCGTCGAGGAACAGCACCCGCGGCCGATGCACCAGTGCCAGCGCGATGTCCAGCCGACGCTGCATGCCCCCGGAGAATGTCCGCACCAGCCGATCCGCGGCGTCGGCGAGACCAAACCGCTCGAGCAGCGCCTCGCTGCGCTGCTCGAGGTCACGCCCGCCCAGGCCGTGGACCTGGCCCTGGAGCCTGAGGTTCTCGCGTGCCGTGGCCTGGACGTCCAGCCCGCTCCCCTGCGAGACGACCCCGATCGCCTCCCGGACCTCCGCCGGTTCCGCGCGAACGTCCAGGCCCGCGACGCGGGCCTCCCCCTCGTCGGGCTGCGCCAGCGTGGTCAGGATCTTCACGGCGGTCGACTTGCCGGCCCCGTTCGGTCCCAGCAGCCCGAAGACCGCGCCCTCGCCGACCGTGAGGGAAAGGCCGTCGAGGGCCCGCACGCCACCTGGGTAGGTCTTGGCCAGCCCCTGTGCCTCTATTGCCCGCATCTCAATCGCTCCTCATCAGGTAGACTTCTTGGAAGGCAAGTATCTTAGCAACTAAGACTTTTGGGTGTCGAGACAATCGAGAAAACAGCAGCTGATCGGTGAGCTGATGGAGCAGTTCCGGGTCAGCGGGATCCAGGACAACGCGTTCGACGACGCCACTGCGGAGCTGCTGGGCGTGAACCGGACCGACCTCAACTGCATCGACATCATCGACCGCCACGGTGGTCTGACCGCGGGCGAGCTCGCCGCCGAGTCCGGCCTCTCCACCGGGGCCGTGACGGCCGTGATCGACCGCCTGGAGCGCGCGGGCTACGCGCGCAGGGTGCGAGACGACGAGGACCGCCGCAAGGTGAAGGTCGAGGTCACGCCCAAGCTGAGGAAGGGCGCGCTCGAGGTCTACGGACCGATGATGGAGGAGTGGCAGGCGGTGATGAACCGCGCGACCACCGAACAGCTACGCCTCATGGTCGACTTCATGCGGGAGGCAAACGAGGTCAAGCCCCGTCACATGGAGCGAGTGCGCCGCCGCCAGGATTGACGCGGGCTAGCGGCCCGAGGCCTCCGGGATCGCGAACATCGACTGGATCTGGGCGGAGAACATCAGATCGCCGTCGATCTTCAGCCTGCGGCGCATGAACATCATCGGGCCGCTGGCGTTGCCGGTAACGAGCTTCAGGAAATCGACCCCGGTCAGCTTCAGCGTCACCCGGGGCTCCGACGTCGGCTCCGGGCTGGTCGCGCACGCACCGTCGGCGATCACCGCCTCCCAGTGGTCCTCGCCGTCGTCGGGGCGCCCCGTGATCCTCCAGTGGATCACCCCGGACTGCCCGGCGCCACCGCGATAGTGCTGCTCCATGCGCTTGAAGATCTCGCCGATGATCTGCTCGCGCAGCGGACCCTCCATCGCCTCCCGAAGCTCGTCGTCCTTCATCCCTCCGATGTTGCGGGCGAACTCGTCGGGATCGACCGCGGAGGGGTCGACCGATCCCGTGTAGCTGAGCGTCCCCGACTCCTCCTCCGGTCTCGTCACCTGACCCGCGCTCCGGAGATAGCCCGCGAGATCACCAGCCGCTGGATCTCCGAGGTCCCCTCGAAGATCGTGTAGATCTTCGCGTCGCGGTGCATCCGCTCCACGGGGTACTCGCGGGTGTAGCCGTTGCCGCCGAGGATCTGGATCGCCCGCTCCGTGGCCCACACGGCGACCTCGCCGGCCTTGAGCTTGGACATCGACCCCTCGGCCGCGTCGAAGTCCTTGCCGGTGCGCCCCATCCAGGCAGCACGCCAGACGAGCAGGCGCGCGGCGTCGATCTCCATCTTCATGTCGGCCAGCGCGAACGCGATCGCCTGGTTCTCGACGATCGGGCGACCGAACTGCTCGCGCTGCCGGGCGTAGTCGAGCGCGTACTCGTAGGCGGCGCGCGCGATGCCCACGGCCTGTGAACCGACCGTTGGCCGGGAGACCTCGAACGTCTTCATGGCGGCCTGCCCGCGCGAGCTCTCGCCCTCGTGGGCGCGGGCGAGCCGCTCGTCGAGCCTCTCCTTGCCCCCCAGGAGGCAGGACCCCGGGACGCGGCAGTCGTCGAGGTGGACGTCGGCGGTGTGCGAGGCGCGCAGACCGTGCTTCTTCACCTTGGCGCCCTGCTCGAGCCCCTTGGTCTCGGGGGGGACCACGAAGGCGGCGTGACCGCGCGCGCCGAGCTCCCGGTCGACGCTCGCGATGACGACGTGAACGGCGGCGATCCCACCGTTGGTCGCCCAGGCCTTCTGCCCGTTCAGCACCCACTCGTCGGTGGACTCGTCGTAGCGGGCCGTGGTGCGGATCGCCGAGACGTCCGAGCCCGCTTCGGGCTCCGACGAGCAGAAGGCGCCGACCTTCGGATCGTCGGCGCTTCCGAAGCACTGCGGGACCCATTCGGCCAGCTGCTCCGGGGTGCCCGACGAGTAGATCGCCGCCACCGCGAGCGTGGTTCCCATGATGGACATCCCGATCCCTGCGTCTCCCCAGAAGAGCTCCTCGTTGACGATCGGCATCGTCAATCCGGTGGGATCCATCCAGAACTGGGCCAGGCCCTCGAACCCGTACAGACCGATCTTCGCCGCCTCCTGGATCACCGGCCACGGGGTCTCCTCGCGCTCGTCCCACTCGTGCGCTGCCGGGCGAACGACGCCCTCCGCGAAGCCGTGGACCCAATCGCGGATGTCCTTCTGGTCCTGGCTCAGCTCGAGGTTGAACGGAGCCTCTCCACCCTCGCCGGCTCCGTTGTCCGTCGCCATCGCCTGCCGTGCTGCCTCTTGTGCGGTCATCGCTTCCATGCCCAAAAGCTTACATCAATCGATGTCACATCGTTCCATGTCTCTGAGTGGGCCTACGCTGCGCACGTGACGGAGCCCCGTCAGATCCGCCCTGGGCTCTGGCGATGGACGGTTGCCCACCCCGAATGGGTCCCGGACGCGAAGCCGGAGAGCCCGGCGGACTGGCCCGAGGAGGTGGGCTGCGTGATGTGCGACGCGGAGGACGCCACTGTTCTGATCGACCCCCTCCTGCCGAGCGGAGACGACCGCTTCCTCGCCGGCCTCGACGACCACGTGCGGGGCCGCGGGCTGCCGGTCGCGATCCTCACCACGATCAAGTTCCACCGGCGAAGCCGGGACGAGCTCGCCGAGCACTACTCGGCTCGGACGTCGCGCGACCGGCGGACGCTGCCGGCGGGCATCGAGTCGCGGCCGATCCGAGGCGCCGGCGAGACGATGTTCTGGCTTGCCGAGCACCGTGCTCTCGTTCCCGGGGATCGAATCCTCGGAGCGCCCGAGCGCGGCCTGCGGTTGTGCCCGGCGTCCTGGCTCCGCGGCCTGCCGAGCGGGATCTCGCTCGCCGACCTCGCCGCCCGGCTGCGGCCGCTGCTCGACCTTCCGATCGAGAGCGTCCTGGTGTCTCACGGGGCGCCGGTCATCGGCGACGGCCGCGCCGCGCTCACCGAGGCCCTGAATCTAGCTTGACGGGGGGGCGCTGGGCGTGCTTCGCTCGAGCGCCTCCCAGCCCGTGTCGTGTTGACGCTCCGCAAGCTCGACGGCGTAGCCGCCTCGGATGCCGAACAGGCGCTTGGCGATCAGCAGATAGATCACGATCGCGAGGTTGACGATCAGCGCCACCACCTTGAACCACGAGACCGTGGCGGTGAGCTCGTAGACCTCGACCGGGATGAGGAGGGTGGTCACGATGAACGTGAGGTACTCCGCCCAGCGGCGCTGATACCAGAGCCCCACCGCCTCGACTCCCTCGATCACGGCCAGCCCGGCCAGCCCGGCTCCGACGAGCTCCAGGGTTCCCTTCTTCAGCGAGAACAGCTCGTCGAGCCTGCCCACGAGGCCGTGATGCTCGGTCTGTAACGGCCCCCCGCCCACTCCGCCCTGGATGTCCGCGAGGACCCGGTAGAAGTCCTCGCGGAGCTGCTGCTCGTGCGACGCGATCAGGAACACAGCGACGGCAAGCGCCGCGAGGATCACGAAGTGCAGCGCCCGGTCCACGGCGATCACGCGCAGCACGATCTTGTCGCGAAGCGCCTTCCCACGAAGAGGCAGGGCGATCTCCTGTCGGGAGGGCATGCGGCGCCGTGGCGGATCCGGTGGAGGCCTCAGCGGCAGCCAGCTATCGCAGCGAACACAGCGATGCCAGCGCAGGTCGCCCTCGTCCCGGACCACCAGGCGATCCGATTCGGTGATCTCCTCGACGTCGGTGCCCAGGAGCGCATGGCCCCGGATCCCGCACACGAGCAGCTCGTAATGAAGCGTCGGCAGAAATCGGCTCGGCTTCGTCGTCCCCGGTGGGGTCGGGGCGGCTTCGCGCTGCACCGCCTGACCCTACCCTCGGTGCCAAGCTCGCTTTTCGGTCCAGACGCCGGGGTAGCCGCATGCCGATGGAGTCGAGCGAGCACGAGGAGGAGCTTGACCCGAAGCGAGCGCGGGAGCTGATCGCGAGGGAGCGCGTTCAGACACTCGACCTTCGAGATCAGGACGACTTCGCGGACGCTCACATCGCCGGCGCCGTCCGGGCCGAGGGCGAGGACATCGACACCGCGCTCGAATCGCTGGACCAGGACCCGCCGGTCGTGGTCGTCTGCGCAGACGGCAAGCGGAGCACGGAGGTGGCCGCTGACCTGCGCGACCGGGGCTACCAGGCCGCCGTGGTCAAGGGCGGGATGAAGGCCTGGGCCGGCGACAGCCTCCCGACACAGCCCCGGGAGGACGAGGAGTTCGAAGGCCCGTGCCGCCCGGGCCCGCTGGGCCAGTAGGCACGACGGAGAGCCGGCTGGCGCGATTGCCCCGCGGTACCCGCGGGTAATGCGTATCCATCATGCGGCTACGGAGGGTCGATTGCTCAACGCCCGGACTCCGGCGAGTGCGGAGGGGGCGTGGCTTCAGCTACCTCGACGAGGACGGCGAGGCTGTCGAGGATGCCGAGGTGCGGGCGCGCATCGGCGAGCTCGCGATCCCTCCGGCGTGGACCGACGTCTGGATCTGCCCCGATCCGAGGGGCCACATCCAGGCGACCGGATATGACGACGCCGGCCGCAAGCAGTACCTGTACCACGACGCATGGCGCGAGCACAGGGATCGTCGGAAGTTCGAGCAGATGGAGGACTTCGCCAGGTCCCTCCCGGCGCTCCGGAAGCGGATCGAGCGCGATCTGTCCCTGCGCGGGCTCGTCCGCGAACGCGTCCTGGGATGCGCCGTTCGGCTGCTCGACCTCGGGTTCTTCCGGATCGGGTCCGAGCGCTACGCGGCCGAGAACGAGACGTACGGGCTCGCGACGCTCAAGAAGCGTCAGGTCAGGCTCGAGGGCGGCGCGGCGGTCTTCGACTACCGCGCCAAGGGATCCAAGCGTCACGTCCAGGTCGTCGCGGACGCCGCGGTCCTGCCCACCATCCGGGCGCTCAAGAGGCGCCGCGCGGGTGGCGCCGAGCTGTTCGCGTACCGCAACGCCCGTAGCTGGCACGACGTCCGCTCGGACGAGATCAACGAGTACCTCAAGGACCTTGCGGGCGGCGAGTTCACCGCCAAGGACTTCCGCACGTGGAACGCGAGCGTGCTCGCCGCCGTGGCCCTGGCCAAGCACGACCCCGACGAGCTCGGCAGGGTGGCCCACCGCCGAGCGGTGAACGAGGCGGTCAAGGACGTCGCGGGCTACCTGTCGAACACACCCTCCGTCTGCCGCAGCGCCTACATCGATCCGCGGGTGATCGACCGGTTCGACTCCGGGGATACGATCCGCGACGCGCTCGATCGTGAGATCGACGGCGCCGAGCCGGGCGAGTTCCCGCACCGCGAGCGCATCGAGGCCACGGTGCTGGACCTCATCCGCTGAGCGCATCGCGGGCGCGAACCGCGCGAGTGCACCGATCCGCGCCGACTGCTACGGTGCCGCGCTGACATGGCCACCGGAACCGTCAAATGGTTCAGCGACGAGAAGGGCTTCGGGTTCATCACCCCCGACGACGGGTCGCAGGACGTCTTCGTGCACCACAGCGCGATCGTCGGCGACGGGTATCGCTCGCTGGACGAAGGCGCCAAGGTCTCGTACGAGTCCGAGGCGAGCGACAAGGGCCCTCGCGCCACCAACGTGCAGAAGGTCTAGCGCCGCGCTAGTCGCTGCCGCGGATCTCGACGCAGGTCGGGCCAAGTGCTGACGCCCGCGGCACCCCGGAGAGCGCCAGCGCAGCGTCGAACTCGGCGAGGATGAGCCCGAGCACCGAGCGGACGCCGCCCTCGCCGTCGGTCGCGAGCCCCCAGATCACCGGACGGCCCACCATCACGGCGCGGGCCCCCAGAGCAAGCGCCTTCAGCACGTCGGT
>JBKPFQ010000012.1:0-4886 GCA_046728915.1 Actinomycetota bacterium
AACTCGAGTTTCACGCTAACTATTCGCCCGGTGATCCCGCTGGCAGGGGTGTTATGGGTTGTGGTATTTAACGGGGGGCCGGCGCGGCTCTGGGCCCGCGCCGGCCGTCGCCGAGCGGTATGAATCCATCGGACGGAGAGATGTTCTGAGGCGAGGAGAGTGAAATGGCCACGCATGTCGTAGATACGGATCAGCTCGAGCGCGAGCTAGCCGAGCTGCTCGAGGTCGAGAAGTTCCCGCCGCCGGAGGAATTCCGCGAGCGGGCGCTGGTGAATGACTGGTCGCTGCACGAGGAGGCCGAGCGAGACTTCAAGGCGTTCTGGGCCAGGCAGGCCAATGAGCTCCTCGACTGGTTCACCGAGCCTCAGGAGACCCTGAACGACTCCGATCCGCCCCTCTACAAGTGGTTCGAGGACGGCAAGCTGAATGCCTCCTACAACTGCCTCGACCGCCACGTGGAGGCCGGCAACGGCGACAAGGTCGCCTACCACTGGCGCGGCGAGGAGGGCGAGGAGCGCGAAATCACCTACGCCGAGCTCCTGCACGAGACGCAGAAGTTCGCCAACGCGCTGAAGGACCGCGGCATCGCCAAGGGCGACGTGGTCGGGATCTACCTCCCGATGATCCCCGAGGTCATCGTCGCGATGCTCGCCTGCGCGCGCATCGGCGCCCCCCATAACGTCGTCTTCGGCGGCTTTTCGCCCGACGCGGTGAAGGAGCGCATGGAGTTCGCCGACGCGAAGGCGCTCGTGACGGTCGACGGCGCGCGACGCAAGGGCAAGACGGCCCCGATCAAGTCGGCCGTCGACGAGAAGATCGGCGACGTCTCCTCGATCGAGACGATCTTCGTCGTCAAGGCGACCGGCACCGACTGCGAGATGCAGGAGGGGCGCGATGTCTGGTTCCACGAGGCCCTCGAGGCGGCCGACGACGAGTGCCCGCCCGAGCAGCTCGACGCCGAGCACCCGCTGTACGTCCTCTACACGTCTGGATCGACCGCCAAGCCCAAGGGCGTCCTGCACACGACGGGCGGCTACCTGCTCGGGGTCGCGTTCACGCACCGCTACGTCTTCGACGTGAAGCCGGACGAGGACATCTTCTGGTGCGCGGCCGACGTCGGCTGGGTGACCGGCCACAGTTACATCGTCTACGGGCCGCTCTCGAACGGGGCGACCAGCGTCATGTACGAGGGCGCGCCCGACTATCCGGACAAGGATGTCTGGTGGGGCATCGTCGAGCGCTACGGCGTGACGATCATGTACACGGCGCCCACTGCGATCCGAGCCTGCATCAAGTGGGGGCCGGAGTACCCGAGCGCCCACGATCTGTCGTCGCTGCGCCTGCTGGGAACGGTCGGCGAGCCGATCAACCCGAAGGCGTGGCTCTGGTACCACAAGGTGATCGGCGGCGAGCGCTGCCCGATCGTCGACACCTGGTGGCAGACCGAGACGGGGCACATCCTGATCAGCCCGCTCCCCGGCGTGACCGAGACGAAGCCGGGCTCGGCGACCAAGCCGCTGCCGGGCATCGACGCGGCGGTGGTCGACGAGGAGGGCAACGAGAAAGGCACCGACGAGCAGGGCCTCTTGATCCTGCGCCGGCCGTGGCCCGGGATGCTCCGCACCCTCTACCGCGAGGACGAGCGGTTCGTCGAGACCTACTACAGCAAGTTCGACAAGACGACGTACCTCGTCGGCGACGCCGCCCGCAAGGACTCGGACGGCTATTTCTGGATCCTGGGCCGGGTGGACGACGTGATCAACGTCTCGGGCCACCGCATGTCCACGGCTGAGATCGAGTCGGCGGTCGTCTCCTACTCCAAGGTCGCCGAGTGCGCGGTGATCGGCCAGACCGACGAGGACACGGGCCAGGCGATCTGTGCCTTCGTGACCCTCGAGGGGGACATCGACGGGACGGATGAGATCGCGGGCGAGATCCGCGAGCACGTCGCGCTGCGCATCTCGAAGATCGCGCGGCCGAAGCGGATCATCTGGACGGGCGACCTGCCGAAGACCCGCTCCGGGAAGATCATGCGGCGCCTGCTGCGAGACATCGCCGAGGGGCGCGAGCTCGGCGACGTGACGACGCTGCGCGATCCGGCGATCATGGAGCAGCTGGAGGAGAAGGTGAAGGAGCGCCAGGCGAGCGGCGCCGACGGCTGACGCACGACACCTCAACGCCGCGCCGTTCGGGACCGGAACGGTCCCCAGGGCGAGATACTCAGCAGGCGATGCCTGAGGAGAACGTCGAGGTCGTTCGACAGCTATTCGAGGCGTTCAATCGCGGCGATGTCGCCGCCGTGCTCGCGGCATTCGACGAGCACTGCGAGCTGTATGAGCCCGAGCAGATGCCCGACACGCCCGCCGAGGGGTTCCGGGGACACGACGGCATCCGCGAGTGGATGCGGAACCTGCGCGACGTCGCAGGGGTCCAGTTCGAACCAACGGGCTTCACCGCAAGCGGAGAGTTCGTCGTGTCCGAATGGGTGGGACGCGGCCTCGGGCAGGCCAGCGGCGCGCCCATCGAGTGGAAGACCTTCGCGGTGATGCACATGCGTGACGGCAAGGTCCTCCGATTGGAGGCCTTCCTGGATCGGGATGAGGCAATCGAGGCCGCGGGGCTGCGGAAGACGCCCTAGACGCGAACCCGGCGCTCGAGCACGTGTTTCGCCGGATCGAAGCCCGAGATCGGAGCCTGGTCGGGCCAGCCGTCGAGAGCGCCTTCGGGGATCAGGCCGATGACCTCGGCCCCGACCGCGTGGGCTCCGTGCGGCGCGGCAAGCTCGCGGATCCGCCTGACCACGGCGGCGAGGGGCACGGCGATTGGATCGTGGATGTTGGTCGAGACCTGGGTGCGCCCGTTCCCGAGGTCGATGGCGATCGCCCGGACCCCGTCGAGCCCACCGCCGGCCTCACGAAGCCGCGAGGCGATATCGCCAGCGACGGTGACGTCGGCGTCCGCAAGCTCGACGTTGAAGGCGGCCAGCGGAGGCCGGGCCGTAACCAGGGTGGCGCCGGCCCTTGGATCGATCTCGGCCGGGCCGAAGTCGGGCCGCAGCTCGCCCGCGTCCACCCTCCGGCGAAGCTCGATCAATCCGCCGGCGCGGAAGAAGGCTCGCTCGCGATGGCTCGCGTGCGGAGCGAGCTCGCCGTAGAGGAAGACGGGAGTGCCGGCACCGGCCGCGATCCGGCGGGCCGTAGTGAGGGCCTCGTCGCGGGCGAGCTCGCGGTCCTCCTCGCGCAGCCACACGACCGGGCAGACGTCAAGGGCGCCGATGCAGGGATGGGCACCGTCGTGCCTCGTCATGTCGATCTCCCTCACGCAGGCCTGTGCGCCATTGACGAGAGCCCCGGTCAGCGAGCCCTCCGGAGCGCTCAACGTCACGACGCTGCGGTTGTGGACGGGGTCGGTGTGAGTGTCGAGGAGGGCGGCCCCGGTGGCGAACGCGTTCGAGATCGCCTCGATCCGGCGATGGTCGCGCCCCTCGGAGAAGTTCGGCACCGCGAGGAGCACGCCGCAGGCGCTAGACGAGGAGCTCGCCGTCGCGGACGACCTCTCGGCCGTCAACGGTCAGCGTGGGCTTCATCACGACGCAGTCGAGGTGGACGGGCACCTGGATCTCGCCGCCGATCCCTGCAGATGCCCCGAACGCCACGTGCACGGTGCCGAGGATCTTCTCATCCTCGAGCAGCTCGCCGGTCAGGGTCGCCTTCTCGTTGGTTCCGACCCCGAGCTCGGCGACGCGCGTGCCATCGGGACCGGCCTCGGTCAGCTGGCGCATGAGCTCCGCGCCAATCTCGCCGGTCGCGTCCGCGAGCACCCCGTTCTCGATCGTCAGCTCGATGGGCTCCTCCGGGAAGCCGATCGAGGCGACGACGCCGTCGACGACCAGCTTTCCTCCCCCGGAGTCGTGATGGGGCGACACGAATCCCTCTCCACACGGGAGGTTGCCGAAGGCACCGGGCTGGGCGAGCTCGCCGGCGTCGGGAATCGCGTTACGCCCCTCGATGTCGAGTGTCAGATCGGAGCCGCCCGCGGAGGTGATCCGCGCCTCGCTTCCGGCCGTGAGGATCTCGGCCACGGCGGCACCACGCCGCCGGAGCTCGGTCATGTCGGCGCTCATGACGCGGGCGAGCATCTCCTCAGTGACACCCGGCAACGTCGCGGCGCGAGCTCCGGAATCGGTGGCGGCCTTGCGCGCCGCGGTGTGCGAGAGCGACTGCACCGTCGGCGCCAGCACGACATCGGCCTTGAGCATTGCCGCGGCGATTGGCTCCGGCGGCTCCACCCCATGACCGCTGCGCTCGTTCATAACGGCGAGCACGCCTTCGGCGCCCCCGGCCTCGGCCTCCTCGCGCAAGCGCTCGGCGAGGCCCTCGGTCGCCGGGTTGCAGACCACGACCACGTCCTCGCCGGATTTCACGGCGAGGCAGTCGTTGATCACGGCCTTGACGGCACGCTCCAAGTCGCCCATCGCGGGCAGCCTAGAGGTTGCCTGAAGGCCCCATCCCCGTCGCTACGATCTAAACCCCGCCGGAGTAGCTCAGTTGGTTAGAGCAGCGGAATCATAATCCGCGTGTCGCAGGTTCGAGTCCTGTCTCCGGCATCGAATATGCCGCTTGAACAAGCCCTTTAGCGGCTTTGTTCGAGCGGAGACACTGCCGCCCAGCGCGACTGGCAATTCATTTGGCAACGGCGTCTGGCTGGGCATGTGGGGCAAGGTAGTCGGGGTTGCGGGCGTGTGCCTCCGCGAACAGGTGCTTTTCGTCTCTATGAAGAAGGGCCGGCTGTCAATTGCGGTCGGTAGCTCGTCGTCCTCCTCTCGGGTCTCGTGGGGGTGGAGCAGCGCTCATGTCTCTATGGCCTCCTCGGCGGGAGGATCAGGC
>JBKPFQ010000013.1:0-19913 GCA_046728915.1 Actinomycetota bacterium
GGCTCAGTCCTCAGCTCACCGCTTTCTTCACGAGCGCGCCGATCTTTTTCTCTTCGGCGCTGGTCAGCCGCTTCAGCGCGAAGGAGGTCGGCCACACGGCTCGAGGAACGTACGAACGACCGCGACAAGGCCATCTCCGTAGGCTCATTCCGCGCCCAGCTCAAGGCCATCCACCGATGGGGTCAGCAGAAGCCCGTGGACCTCGCGAGCATCCACCATCCGGTGCTCGTCATGAACGGTGAGAGCGACAAGATGGTGCCCACTAAGAACACCGTCGACCTCGATCGACGACTCCCGAACAGCCAGCTCGTCGTGTATCCCGACGCCGGGCACGGCGGAGTGCCCCAGTTCCACGAGGACTTCGTCAAGCGGGCTCTCGAGTTCCTAGCCACCGTTTGGCCCCATGGCTCCTCGCGCGCGTCGTGCAGCAGGGTGAATCCTCGCTCGCGCAGTCCCACGGTGGCTCGGCTTCAATCGGAAGAGGGCTTGATCATCGGGATCTCGTTCGCGCCCGCGTTGCACGACTGACGAGACAACACTGCGCGAGCTTCCGCTCCCGCGTGGTTGGGCGCTGCTCGTCGTCGCGCATTGCGGAAGCGACCTCCCCGCGGGAGGCGTTTGCGAACCCGTGCACTCGGCCCGATCGCGGGACGGTGCGTTGGGTGGGTGTTGCGTGAAGGGTGATCCGCCCTGGCGAAGGGTGATGGCCGCGGCGTCGTGGTGGTCAGCGCCGGTGGCCGGTGATCAACCAGGACCGCGAATCGAAGGCCACGCCCTGGTCGTCGCCGTAGTGGCGCTCGAGGGCCTCGCGTAGGCGGTCCACCGCGCGGGCGTGGTCGTCGTGGTTCATACCCGCGAGCGCGGCGCTCACGTCTTGGAAGCCGCACACGAACTCAAGCGCGGCGTCGATGTCGTGTCCGTAGAGGACCGGCTCGTGGACGTCTGCGAACCGCACAGCCTCGAAACCGGCGCGCTCGAGCATCTCCGTGGTGGCGCCGCCGTCGCCGAGCGAGAACGGGTCCGCGGTCGGCGGCGGTAGCTCCGCGGCGCTGCCGAGCGCGGCGTCGATCGCCAATGCCCATTCGTTCAGCTCGCGGCGCTGCCAGACGAGCCAGACCAGTCGTCCCCGGGGACGCAGGGCAGAGGCGACGTTGGCGAAGGCGGCCACCGGATCGGAGAAGAACATCGTGCCGAAGCGACTGATCGCGAGGTCGAAGCTCTCAGGGTCGAAGGGAAACACCTGGGCGTCGCCGAGCTCGTAGCTCACATTCTCGAGCCGCTCGGCGGCAGTCAGCTCACGGGCTCGCTCGAGCATTCGCTTTGAGACATCGACCCCCACGACCCGTCCGGGCGCTGCCGCACGCCCTGCCTCACGAGTCGTCAGTCCGGTTCCGCTGCCGATGTCCAGAATCTCGTCGCCGCGACCGATTCCGTAGGCGGCGCGAAGGTGCTCGTGGTGAGCGCGCAACTCGGCGTCGTAGAAGTCCAGTGGGATCGGCGAGGACACCGAGCGGCGATGCTATGGAACCGGCCGAAGGGCGTCCGTCCAGGCCCATGGCCGGGTAGTACGGCCTGGTGCTCGGCATGCACGCGCCGCGCCGTGAACCGCTCCGCTTGCGCTTCCGCGTGAAAGTGACACTCGGACATCTCAAAAACGGCCGTTTTTGAGACACGCGCACTCGGTTGACGAATCTGGGCTGGGTGTCACAAACCTATGAGACGGCTGCGGGCCCGTAGGGGCGGGACGCGCAGCGCAGCCTTCGACCCCGTCTCACTTCCAAGGACGTGGGACGCCCCGGTCACCGGGGGCGCGGAGTTGTCCGTATGGGTCCCGTCCCGGTAACGATCTCCGGGCGGGTCTTGCGGGAGTTTGACTTCCGCTCGCCGGCAGTGCGGTCCATCACGAGGCCGCGCCCCGGTGAGGGTTCCGCTTCCGGGATCTCAGTGCGGCGTCGGCAATGGCCGTACGATCGCTTGAACCGCCCACGACGATGAGTTTTCGTCTCGCGATCGGTCACTAGCTGTGGCAGAGCAGCCTGCAAAAGGAAGGAGAGCCCGATGTGAAGAGGAACTCCTTGGGTCCCGGCGGGTGAGCAGTCCTCGCGCGGTGTCGAGGTAGGAGATCCGGGTCACCTTGTGATGCCATCGCCCCCCGCGGGGCCGGTTCCGGCGAGGATCATCTTGCGCACGAGCCGCGGCTCCTCCTGCGCGATCACCTGGGCGATCATGCCGCCCATGGAGAACCCGAAGAGGTCGACCTGATCGAAGCCGAGGGCACGGATGAACGTCACGGCGTCCCTCGCCATCTCCTTGATGGTCGTCGGCGTGGACCCACTGGAGGCACCGACACCGCGGTTGTCGAAGGTGATGACCCGATGCCTCGCAGCGATGCCGTCCACGACTCGGGGATCCCAGTTGTCCAGGACCGCGGCCAGATGGGTGAGGAAGACCACCGGCACCCCCCTGCTCGGGCCGAGCTGACGGTAGGCGAAGCGGATGCCATTGGCCTCGACGAACTGTGTGGGAGCCGTCATATGTGTGTCGGTCATGCGAGTCGCCTGTGTGTCTGTCGTCATGGCCCGATGCTCCCAAGGGCCAGGGCGCATCGCGCCAGGGTCAAGCACTGGTTCGACCCTGGTGAGGCGACTAGGCGACGAGGGCCGTGCGCTGCGGAAGTGCGCCTTTGAGCTCCCTTCGCGAGCGGATGCCGAGTTTCATGAACACCTTGCGTAGGTGCCACTCGACCGTCCGCGGGCTGATGAACAGCTGTGCGCCAATCTCCGCGTTCGTGTGCCCGTCTCCGGCTAGCCGGGCGATCTCGGCTTCCTGGGCTGTGAGGTCGTCACGCGTCTCGACCGAGCGCTTGCGGACCGTCTCGCCGGTAGCCATCAGCTCTCGCCGGGTGCGCTCGGCGAAGCCCTCCGCCCCATCTCACTGAACATCTCATGCGCCGGGCGCAGCTGCTCGCGCGCATCCACCCGGCGACCTTCCCGTCGCAGCCACTCGCCGAAGAGGAGGTGAGCACGGGCCAATTCGACTCGAACGCGGGTCCGACCGAGGCGGCTCACAGCATCGCGATAGATCAACCTCCTGGGCAAACACTACCCGCAGGGGATCGGTACTGACCATCCCGAAATCCGTCGAGTTGCCGACTCGATCATCGACCGCGGCACGGGGCTGGTCGAGCTCATTGATAGTGACGAGACCCCGACCGGCGACTGTTACCGACTCACCGACGCTGGCGCCGAGGCATTCCGCGCAGACGCCGAGGAGCATGCGAGATGGGCACTAAGCAACTGAATGATCCCGCGCAGATCTGGGTCGAGTGGGCCGCCCGACACCTTGTGAAGACACTGTGCGCGGAACCGGCGTGTGCGCTCGACGCCATCAGCGGCGGTCGCTGCCGTGAACACGGACGTTCTAAGGAAAGACGCGGATCCGCGTCACCCAAAAGGCAGCGATGAGGCGTTCACCTACAGACGATGTTGATGCACTGACGCGGGTCTCCGTTGTGGCGGGCGATGTTCCCGCCCCCGTCGATCACTCCCCGCACGGCGTCGATTCCGAGGTCGCCGTTGCGCACCGCCCGGTTGCGTGTGAGCTTCGCCGTGCGGCTCCGGACGTCGATGCCGTCGTCGTCGTTGCGCACCGTCCGGTTGGCGATGAGCTTCGTGGTGGGGCCCCCGATGATGATGCCGTCGCGTCCGGCGCCAACGACGCGGTTGCGCCTGAGTGTCGTGCGTTTGGGCACCCGGGGGGCGACCGATATCCCGGTGCTGCGCGCACCGCGCACGTAGTTGCGACGGACTACGTTGCCTATCGCCGTTCCACCGCGGGTGACCCTGCTGATCAGGACGCCGCCGCCGTTTCGGACCAAGCGGTTGCGAACGATCTCGTTGCGGTCGCCCTCGATGATCATCCCGGCCTCGGGATTACCGCGTGCCTTGTTGTGCGCGATCTGGTTGCGGTCCGATCCGTAAAGGATCAGCGGGAGGTCGCCGTTGCGTGAGAGCGTGTTGTGAGTGATCCAGTTGTTGTGGGAGTCGAACATCGCCAACCCCGGGAAGTCTGTCGTCCTGCCGTCGCGCGACGCCGAGCTCCGCGCGATGCGGTTATGCGCAGACCGGACAAGGAGGATGCCGTTGAAGGTGTTCTCATTCGCTGCGACGTCGCCCAAGCGGTTGTGTCTCGCTTTGAAGAGAAATACACCAGGGCCGAAGGCCGTTATGGCGCCGTTTTTGATCGTCACCCCATCATGGCCATCGTTCAGCACCCCGACGTCGCACGGCTCGTTCTCGGGACACGGCTTGAACTCCTCGCCGTCGCCAGAGAGCGTGTGGCCGTTCAGGTTGAGGGTGACGTCGTCGGCGCCGATGATGATCCCGTTGTTCGGGCAGTTGACGAGGTTGTGGTGAAGGGTGACGTCGGTGGTGATCGTGTCGCCGCAGCTCAGCGGCTTTGCTGCGATCGCGGCGCCGCCGCCGAAGGCTACGAGCGCGACGACAGCAGCGGTCAGGAGCACCGCCAGCCCGACGAGCATCGCGGCGACGTTCGCATGAGTGAGATGGGACCGAACCCGTTGCCGCATTTCGCAGCCTCCCTTTCCGTCGATGGGGCGGAGGCCAAAGACGTCGGCAGGTCCGTCAGGGCGAGTCGGCGGGTTCGGCGATCCGCCGATGTGGGGCGAGCCTCTCACCTGGGGCTCGACGGGTCAAGGGAGGGTCTGGGTAGCGGAATCCCGCTGCGATTTACGTCGATCAGCCCGGGATGATTGCGTAAGCCACAATGAGCAACACAAGCGCGGCCAAGCTGAGTACCCAGACACCCATGATCAGCGCGCGGTTCTCTCCGCGATCAGGTCGCATCCGATTCACCTCCCTTCTACTGGCTCCGAGGCTGACGGTCACGTCCGTGTGCCCCGCGCGAGCATATCCGCGGGAAGCCTTCGCACGCAAGGGGAGGGGGAGGGTTTGATCCCCGGAAAAGCCCGGCGTGTTAGCGCCGACTGGCTCGCCGCACAGAACACGAATGCTTGATGTAACGCGATGAGTAAACGAACCACACAAAAAATCAGCGCCGGCGCAGCACTTGAACGCGAGATCCGCAAGGCGGTCCCGCCGGGGGTGGAGTTCGATGAGCGCGAAGAGGCGTTGCTCGCCGCTGCGGCCAACCAGGCGGACGACATCGCCGCCCTGGAGGCCGATATCCGCGATCGGGGCCATGTGGTCGACGGCGTGGTGAATCCGAGCGTGCGAGAGGTGCGTCAGGCTCGTTTGGCGCTCGCTCGGCTGCTCAGTGGCATTGACCTGCCCGCCGGGGCATCCACGACCACGCTACGCGCTGAAAAAGCCGCTCGTGCGCGCTGGAGGAACACAGCATGAGGTTTCACGACACGGGCCCCCGACGGAATCGTGTGGCTCGACCTCGTACTCGGCCCTCCGGGCAAATACACCGACGCCGAACTCGAAGCGGGGTGGGCGGCGTACGGCGACGAGATCATGGAGAACTGGAAGGCGGGCGGTCCACCTTCTCGCCCGTGGGGCTACTGGGTCTTCGAGCTTGGCGAGGAGATGCCTGCTTACGACGATGAGACGGTGCGGCTGGCCGAACTCGGCGAGCTCACCGATTTCGAGGTCGCCGCGCTGGCCGAGGATGCGAACGAAGCTAAGGCGCGCCGCGATCACGGTTACGCCGAGTGGCAGGTTCACCACGGCGTCGAGCGTGGCGATCAGCGGCGGATCGACCTTCACGAGCGGGTGCTCGAGGCCGGTAAGGAAGCCTGACTACGTGGCGACGCCGCGCGGATCAGCCGGCGACTGGACCCGTGGTCAGCGTCCTCCGCGTTTCAGCCTCCAATGTTTTCGCCGCCAGCGACGGACGTCGCTTGCGAGCCAAACCGGCGTGGCCCTCAGCCGAGCCACGGGACGAGGAAAGTCCGAACGCGCGATCCAGCGACCCGCCTGGCTGCGCGAGGTCTCAAGGATCTCGGCGACTTCGGCGAGGCCGGCTAGATCGAGTTTCTGCCTTCGAGGCATGAGTGTAAGATGTATACAGCATGAAGTTGCCCCGGCAGCGCCGCAACGCTCCGGGGCTGGCGCCGAAGGGGTTAGCTTCGACGCGATTGGCAGACTAACTGCCTCTCCCGGCGATTGCGCCCTCTTGGCAGAGAGGAGCGTTTGACATGGAACCGGAATTACGAAGCGCCATTCCCGGCGCTGTCGTTCCCGGGACGGCGGGCGCTGTAACTGCGATCCGACCTACGAGGCGTGGGTCTACTCGAAGCGCGACGGCAAGAAGATCCGAAGAAGTTCGACCGCGAGGCCGAGGCGAAGTCCTGGCGGACCGACGCGCTCCACGCGGTTTCGCGGGGCGGTCTGCGGGCCCCGACGCCGACCACCGTCCACGAGGCGTGGGAGGAGTGGTATGGGGGAGCCAAGGCCGGGGCGGTTCGCAACAAGTCGGGCGACCGCTACAAGCCCTCCTCGCTTCGCGACTACGAGCGAAACATGAGGCTCCGGGTGTTGCCTGAGCTGGGGGCCGTCCGACTGACTGACGTGCGCCGCCCTGACCTCCAAGAGCTCGCGGACCGGCTACTTGGGAAGGGGCTCGACCCGTCGACGATCCGGACCACCTTCCTCCCACTGCGGGCGATCTACCGTCGCGCGCTGGTGAGGGGTGAGGTTGCGGTAAGCCCGTGCACCGGGCTTGAGCTGCCGGCGGCGCGGGGGCGACGGGAACGCTTTGCCTCCCCGAAGGAGGCCGAGGCGCTGATTGCCGCGGTCCCCGGGCGCGACCGGGCCGTGTGGGCGACCGCGATGTATGCCGGGCTGCGACGCGGCGAGCTTCGCGCCCTTCGGGTCCAGGCGGTAGACCTTGCGGCGGGTGTGATCTGTGTCGAACGCGGCTACGACGCGGTAGAGGGCGAGATCGAGTTGAAGTCGGGTGCCGGGCGGCGCAGGGTGCCGATCGCCGCTGTGCTGCACGACTACCTCACCGAGCACCTTGCGCGCGTCCGTCGGGTGGGTTACGACCGATGTTTCGGCATTACCGGCAACTGACCCTTCGACGGGCAGAAGCTTCAGGCACGAGCGGACGAGGCATGGTGCGAAGCTGGGCTTGAGCGGATCACGCCGCACGAGTGCCGGCACACCTTTGCCTCGCTGATGATCGCGGCGGGAGTCAATGCGAAAGCCCTCCAGACCTTTATGGGGCACTCCAACATCACCACCACCCTCGACACCTACGGCCACCTGATGCCGGGTTCCGAGGAGGAGGCGGCCGGCCTACTCGACGCCTACCTCGCAGCCCAGCGAGCGAGCTGAAGATGCGGCCCGAGCAGCTAGCGCGCTCGCCACTGGCGCACGGACTGGCGCACCAGTGGCGCACGGCGCCTGAAAACCGCTTGCCAATGCGGGGCTAGGCTTCCATCTTGCCGATCTTGAAGATCTTCGTGCCGCAGTCGGGGCAGGTGCCCTGGATCGCCGGGCGACCGTTCTTCATGGTCACCTGCTGGGGATCCTTGATCTCCACCTTCTTGCGTTCCTTCACGCAGTAGCCGGTTGGCATCTGAGGGTCTCCTTTCAGGAACCGCGTGTGTGCGTAACGCCGAGGCGAGCAATCTCGTCTGAGCGTGAAACCGACCGTAGAGGACTCGCCGGACGCGTGCGTGGAAATCTAGTGCGGATTGCTACTACCTCAGGCGTGAAAGCCGCATCCACCGGGCTTGGTCACGCCTGATCCAAGGAGCCGATGCCGGGTCTCAGCCACCAGCTGACGTGCCGCCGCTGCCGCTGCCGCCGCCCCGGCCGCCCGCTTCCCCGCGACCCCCCGAGGAACCGCCGGTGGCTCCCGCGCCCGTGCCCGTTTCGCCGAATCCCGTGCCGGCGCCCCCGAACGCACCGCCCGTGCCGGGGATGCCCGCTCCGACGCCTCCAGTGCCTCCCCTCTCGCGCCCGGCTCCGGAGGGTTGCGTCGCGACGTCCTGCTTGAGGGCCGCCAGCTGCCGCTTCAGGCTCGACTGGTCCCCAGAGATCGCGTCGAGCCGGCCCTCCAGCTCGGTGACTCGAGTCTCGAGCGCCTGGGCCTTCTGCTCGGCGGTCTGAGCCGCCTCCTCCTGAACTTGCGAGATCTGGTCCCCGAGGGCGGCGACATCGTCCTTCGACGCTGTGTCCTGCTTCAGCTGGAGAACGAGAACGAGCGCGACGACGCCCGCGGCAAGCCCGAGCACCGCGACCGCCCCGAGCAGGTAAGTGCGAATCCCGATGCTGCGATCCAGCTGCGCGAGCCAGGCGCGAAGCCCCTCGATCCTGCTCTGGGGGTCCGGCGACGCCTCCACCAGCGCTAGCTGCCCGGCTGCGGCGAGGCCACCTCGCCATCGGGCGGATCCAGCTCGTGCCCCTGGTCGACCCATGCATGGAGCCCGCCCTCGAGGTTGTAGGCGTCCCACCCGGCCTGCCTGAACGCGGCGGCCGCCAGCGCCGAGCGACTGCCGGAGCGGCAATAGAACACGACCGCCCGATCCCTCGGAACGGACTCGGCGTTGTTCGCCAGGTCATTCATCTCGACGTGGCGGGCCCCGGCGATCCGGCCGGCCTCCCATTCGTACTGGCGGCGGACGTCGATCAGGAGCGCGCCCGATTCGGCGAGTTCCACAGCACGCTGCGGGGTGACCTCCGTCTCCGTCGCGGTCTCGTCCGCCACGGCGTCAGCTTACGACCTCGACGGGGCCCTGCTGGCCGTCGGGGTTGCACGAGCGCCGTCATCCTTATCCTCTGCCAGCCGCACCCCTCGAAATCGACCGAAGGGAGACCTCGCAATGCCGGAAGCCGTGATCGTCGACGCCGTTCGCACGCCCATCGGACGTGCGTTCAAGGGGTCGCTGGCGCAGTTGCGCCCCGATGAGACGGGTGCCTTCGTCGTCGACAAGCTGCTGGAGCGCAACCCGGACGTCAGCCCGGACTCGATCGAGGACCTGTTCTGCGGCTGCGGCATGCCGCAGGGCCTGCAGGCGTTCAACATCGCACGCATCATGGTGCTGCTCTCGGAGCGCCTGCCCCAGACCGTCAACGGGGTGACGATCTCGCGCTACTGCTCCTCGAGCCTGGACGCGATCCGCCACGCCGGGAACGCGATCAAGGCCGGGGAGGGCGATGCCTACATCGCCGCCGGGGTCGAGTGGGTCAGCCGCTACAACGAGCGCACCGAGCCGGCCGGCGCGGCCGACCAGAACTCCAAGCTCCAGGGCAGGGATGGCACGCCCAACGCCTACATCGAGATGGGGAAGACGGCCGTGAACGTCGCCGAGCGCTACGAGGTGAGCCGCGCCGATATGGACAAGTACGCGCAGCGCTCCCAGGAGCTCGCGGTGGGCTCGCAGGAGTCCGGGTTCTTCGACCGTGAGATCGTCCCGGTGGTACTGGAGGACGGCACCGAGGTTGCGAAGGATGACGGCCCCCGGCCGAGCTCGACCCTCGAGAAGCTCGCCGAGCTCCCGGAGGCATTCGGGGGCGGCGGCGTCACGGCGGGCAACTCATGCCCGCTCAACGACGGCGCGGCGGCCGTGCTCCTGATGTCGGACGCGAAGGCCAAGGAGCTGGGCCTCGAGCCACGCGCCCGGATCCTCACCGCGGCCACCTTCGGCATCGAGCCGGAGTACATGGGAGTCGCGCCGATCGGGGCGATCAAGAAGGTTCTCGATCGGGCCGGGATGACCATCGGCGACGTGGACGTCGTCGAGCTGAACGAGGCCTTCGCCGCTCAGGTGATCCCGATCATGGCCGAGTGCGGCATCCCGCTCGAGAAGCTGAACACGCACGGAGGAGCGATCGCCCTTGGCCACCCCTTCGGCATGACGGGCGCGCGCATCATGACCACGTTGCTGAACGCCATGGAGACCGACGACCATCAGGTCGGGCTGGAGACGATGTGCGTGGCCGGCGGCCAGGGCAAGGCGATGCTCGTCGAGCGCCTGAGCTAGCCGAAGAACGCCAGGCTGCGGGAAAACGCGGCCACCAGACGGCCCCTGCCGCTGTGACGCGAGCTCGAATGCGCGCGGCGGCGTGCGGATCGACGCTCGGGAACCGGACGCTTCCACGCGTCCCTGGTCCGGCGGGCGATCTCCCGATCGCGCTCCTCCATCACGGCAATCATCAGTGCGGGATGCATCACCTACCTCCTGTCGCTGCTAACCTCTAAAGTACATTAGCTGGTTACAACACTAGCAAAAAGCGTTTGATGGTGTCAACCGGTTATTTGACTTCGATGGTGTTTGACGCATGACAGCTGAAACGAAGAAGCCTCCGGACGACGTCGAGCTCGTCAGCTCGTTCGTCAACACGAAGGAGAAGAACGTGACCAGGCCGGATAGCGAGTGGCTCGACTCGCCGGACGCGCTGCGGTCGTGGATGGACACGCACGGAATTCCCCCTGGAACCGACCTAGGGCCCGAGGACGTGACACGGGCGATCGAGTTCCGCGAGGCCATGCGGCTGCTGTTGCTGGCGAACAATGGCGGCGAGCTCGACGCCGGTGCTCTGCGCGGGCTTCGCGACGCTGCCGATGAAGGGCTCATCCGGGTCGAGATCCACGAGGACGGCCGGGCGCTGGCGCGGCCCGCTCAGCAGGGCATCCCAGCGCTGTTCGCGAGGCTCCTGGCGGCCGTCGCGGATTCGCAGTGCGCTGGCACCTGGGACCGGCTCAAGGCGTGCGCCGCGGAGGACTGCGAGTGGGCGTTCTACGATTCCTCGCGCAACCGGTCTCGGACCTGGTGCTCGATGGAGGTCTGCGGCAACCGCGCGAAGACGCGGGCTTACCGGGCCCGCCTCTCGGGGTCGTAGGGGGAAGTCGGGTCAGCCGGCGGCCTCGGCCTTGCGCAGCCCGCGCCAGGCGAATACGACCATGAGCGCGGCGATCCCCGTGGCCGCCGTGAAGGCGAGCAGCACGTGGAACGGGTCGCCAGCCATGAAGCTCCGACCCGCCTCGATGATCGCCGTCATCGGGTTTACTTGTGCGACCGAGGAGATCCACCCCCCCAGCAGGTCACGTGGCACGTAGATCGGCGCGGTCATCAGAATCATGAACAGCGGTATCTGCATCGCGGGCGCCGCCTGGAGCGTGCGAAGGCGCGTCATCACCCCCGCCGCGAAGAGGAATGCGGCCACGTTGATGATGAGGGCGAGGCCGATCAGGCCGCCCAGATCGACCCCGTCGCCAGCGACCTCCATCCCCGTCGCGAGCGCGATGGCGAAGACCACGACCCAGACGAACACGGTCCGGACGAGCCCGGCGACGCCGAACCCAGCGATCACCGCGGAGCGGTCGCGGGCGGCCAGGAACAGGCGCCGCGTGAACCCTGAGTCGAAGTCGGCGCCGATCGAGAAGCCGATGAACACCCCGCCGAACGCCGCCGACTGAAGCAGCACGAACACGAACTGGAAGGCGTCGTAGTTGTAGTAGTCGAAGCCCGGAAGGCTGCCGACCGCCGAGAGCCCGCCGGCGAAGGCCATGTAGAAGAAGAGGGGGAAGGCGAGGGGGGGAAGCAACAGGGCCGGCGCGCGGATCACCGAGTGCAGGTTTCGCCAGGCGACCGTGCGTACCACCGCCCAGTAGCGGGGGCGCCGGCTCATGTGCGCACCAGCCTCTGCCGGAGGGCGAGCGTCGCTGCCCCCAGCGCGATCACGAAGATGGCGATCGCGACGCCGAATCCGAGGGCCAGCGCCTCGGGATCCCAGCCGGTGATGATGAGGCTTCTTAGGCCCTCGATCAGATAGCTGACCGGGTTTATGGTTGCGACCGTTTGGAACCAGTCGGAGGCGATCAGTTCGCGCGGAAGCGCTGCGGAGCTCAGGAACAGGAGGATGAACATCAGCGGAAACAGCCCCTGCACGGCCTCGCTGGATCCGGTCCGGAGGCCCGCGAAGAGGCCGATCGCGCCGAACGCCGCGGCGATCGAAAGCGACAGAGCGAAGAGAACCAGGGCTCCGAGCACGCCGGACTCGAGGCTCGCGCCGGCAGCGAGACCTGCGGCGAGGAACGCGACCGCCTGCAGGGTCCCGATCAAGAGGACGCCGGTGAGCTGACCCGCGAGGAGCGAAGGACCGCTCATCGGGGTCAGGGCGAGGCGGTTGAAAAAGCCCGACCCGATGTCCTGCGCGACATTGGTTCCCGCGGTGTTGGTGGCGAAGATCGAGCCCTGCATGAACGGGAAGGCGAGCGCGAACGCCAGGTAGGAGCTGGTCGGGAAGTCCGGGATGTTGGTCGCGGCGCTCAGGCCCGACGCGTTGATCGCGAGCAGGAAAAGGGGAAAGACGAGCGGCGGCACGATCACGATCGGCTGGCGCGCCGTCCTGACGACGGAGCGCCAGGCGAGGTACCAGGCCTGAGTGCGGAGAGCCGGTGTGGTCGAGGTGGGGGACATGCTCGCCGGCTACGACCTCGCCGCTTCGGTTGGATGCTCACCGGTCTCCTCCTCGAACCGCTGCTCGTCGCCGGCCCCCTCGAGGGAACGACCCGTCTTCGCGAGGAACACGTCGTCGAGGCTGGGGGCGTGCAGCTGGAGGTCGGCGACCTTGATGCCCTCGCTGTCGAGGCGCCGCACGACGTCCGCGAGCTCCTCGGTGCCGTCTGACAGTCGCACCGCCGCGGATCCGTTGCTGACCGGAAGCGGGTCGCCGAACCCGGACAGCACCGCCTCGAGCTGCTCCACCTGGTCGGCCTCGGCGGGCACCGCCTCCAGCGTCGGACGCCCGATCTGAGCCTTGAGCGTCGCAGGGGTTCCCTCCGCGACGAGGCTGCCGCGGTGGATGATCCCGACCCGATCGGCAAGGGAGTCGGCCTCCTCCAGGTACTGCGTGGTGAGGAACACGGTGACGCCGTCGCGCCGCGCGAGACGGGAGACCTCGTCCCACAGCGCCGCGCGGCTCTGCACGTCGAGGCCGGTCGTCGGCTCGTCGAGGAAGAGGATGCGCGGGGAGTGGATGAGGGCCAGCGCCAGGTCGAGCCGGCGCTTCATGCCGCCGGAGTAACCGCCGACCCGGCGGTCAGCGGCCTCCGCCAGCCCGACCCGCGCGAGCAGCGCATCCCCGCGCTCCGCGATCTCCTCTGAGGACAGGCCGTGCAGGCCGCCCTGAAGCTTCATGTGCTCGCGACCCGTGAGCAGGAGGTCGAGCGCGGCGTCCTGCAGGGCGACGCCGATCACGTCGCGCACCGCCGCCCCATCGCGGACGATGTCGTAGCCGCCGACGGTCGCGGAGCCCGCGGTGGGTGGGAGCAGGGTGGTGAGCATGTGGACTGTCGTCGACTTTCCGGCTCCGTTCGGTCCGAGGAACCCGTAGATCTCGCCGGGATGCACCTGGAGGTCGATCCCGTCGACCGCGCGGGGACCGTTCTTGAACTCGCGAACGAGCCCCCTGACCTCGATGCCGTTGCTCGACGTCATCCGCCTCCCTTCGGGAGCTTTGAGTTGCTCGTTGGTAGCCACGATTGTTGAATGTATCAAATGTCTAGCCGGTGGAGTATTATGGGTCTGGTGACGACTGCAACGACCAAGAACGGGGCTCGCGTGGAGAGCATCGGCCGCGAGACGTGGTCGCTCCTGCAGGAGCTTGTCCTCGCGCAGCGCCCGCGGTGGATGGCGGTCATCCGCGAATACGACCTGATCCCGCCACACTGGATCGCGCTCCAGGCGCTGGAGGAGCCCAAGCCGATGGGGGAGCTCGCAAAGCAGCTCTCCTGCGACAACTCCAATGTCACCTGGATCACTGATCGGCTCGAGGAGCGCGGCCTCGTCACCCGCACGCAGGCGGAGCACGACCGGCGCGTGAGGCTGCTCGTGCTCACGGCGAAGGGGAGCAAGCTTCGTGAGGAGATCAGCGAGCGCCTCGCCGAGCCTCCGCCGGCGATCGCCAAGCTCTCCCTGGACGACCAGCGCGCGCTGCGGGGGATCCTCGGCCGCGCCGTCGAGCACCTCGGGGACTGAGAGCTCGGCGATCTGACCGAGCGCGGACCTCGGTTGGCGTTTGCCGCCGGGCGCGTCGATCAATAGAGTCGGTGCGTCCGCGGAAGCGAGGGTGGAGGTGGCGTCGTGAACGTCATGGACACGATCGAGGGCGCGTTCTCGCGCATCAACTCCACCGCGTTCCGGCAGGTCAATCGCGTGCGCGATTGGTGGCACCTGCCGACTCCGGTCGCGCTGCTCAACCTGCGCGCCTACCGCGACGACATGCGCCAGCTCAACCTCTACGACACCGAGGATCGAGGCACGACCACCGAGGCTCCGCCCGAGCTGCCGAAGTACCGGACCTACGACGGCGCGGCCCAGGACCCGACCGATCCACGAATGGGGATGGTTGGGACGCGGTTCGGGCGCAACATCGCCCCCGACGCAACGCCGCCCGAATCGCCGACCGAGAGGCTCGACCCAAACCCCCGCGAGGTCAGCCTGCGGCTCCTCCGACGCGACTCGTTCAAGCCCGCCACGACCCTGAACGTGCTGGCGGCGTGCTGGATCCAATTCCAGAACCACGACTGGTTCGGGCACGGCGAGAACGACCCGGATCATCATCTGGAGGTCCCGCTCCCGGAGGGGGACGACTGGCCCGACGGCGACCCGATGCAGGTGCGCCGCACCCACCCGGATCGCACCCGCGTCGAGGAGGGGGACACCTCGCCGACCTACGTGAACACCGTCACCCACTGGTGGGACCTCTCCCAGCTTTACGGCTCGACCGAGGAGCGAAACCGGGAGCTGCGCTCGGGGGACGACGGCAAGCTCGCCATGGAGGACGGCCGGCTTCCCAATGAGACCAAGCCCGGCCTCGACGGCATCGATCTCACGGGGTTCTCGGACAACTACTGGATCGGGCTCTCGCTTCTCCACACGCTGTTCGCGAAGGAGCACAACGCCATTTGCGACCACTTGAAGGGCGCCTATCCGACCTGGGACGACGAGCGGCTTTTCCTCACCGCGCGGCTCGTGAACTCGGCGCTGTCCGCCAAGATCCACACCGTCGAGTGGACGCCCGGCATTCTCGCCAACCCGGTGCTCGAGCGGGCCATGAACGCCAACTGGTACGGCGTCCTGCCGCGGTGGGTCCGCCAGAAGTTCGGGCACGTGGGCACCGAGATGATCGGCGGGGTCGTCGGATCGGACCAGGCACACCACGCGGCGCCATACGCGATCACCGAGGAGTTCGTCTCGGTCTACAGGCTGCACCCGTTGCTGCCGGACGATTACGAGATTCGCGACAGCGGCAGCGGCAGGCTGATCGAGGCGACCGATTTCGAGCCGATCCAGGGAGCGGGCACGCGCGCGAAGTTCGAGGAGTACGGAATGTCGAACCTCCTGTACTCGTTCGGCGTCGCGAACCCGGGGGCGATCTGTCTCAAGAACCACCCTCGGGCCCTGTCCAACCACGTGCGCCTCACCGGCGAACGCGTCGACCTGGGGACGATCGACATCCTGCGTGACCGCGAGCGCGGCGTCGCCCGCTACAACGACTTCCGCGAGAAGCTGCGGAAGTCGCGGGTGAGCTCGTTCGACGAGCTCACCGACAACCCCGACTGGGCCCGGGAGATCGAGGACGTCTACGACGGCCACATCGATCGCGTGGACCTCCAGGTGGGTCTGCTGTCCGAGCCGTTGCCGCCGGGTTTCGGATTCTCGGACACCGCGTTCCGGATCTTCATCCTGATGGCGTCGCGAAGGCTGCGCTCGGACCGGTTCTTCACCAACGACTACTCGCCCGAGGTCTATACGCCCGAGGGCCTCGCCTGGGTGGAGAACAGCACGATGTCGGACGTGCTCCTGCGGCATCACCCGGAGCTTGCGCCGGCTCTTGACGGAGTCGAGAACGCATTCGGTCCGTGGCGCAAGCTGGCGTGAGCCTGGCCAGCGCCTCAATCGTCGAGAACGCGCGCTTCAACTCGACGGTGATCGTCCCCAACGCCCTGCAGGGGCTGTTTCGCCGGCGCCGCGCGGCCGTCCGGGCCGCCACCGTGGCCAACGTGGACGGCTGGGCGGTCGACCTGTTGTCCGGCATGCGGAACAAGCACTCGGGGGGCCCGGTCTGGGTTCGCGTGATGACCGACCGCGCCCTGCTCCTGCTCACGCCCGCGGACGCACACCGGGCGCTCGAGGGCTCGCCCGACCCCTTCGCTCCGGACCCCGACGGCAAGCGGAAGGGCATGGTCGCCTTCCAGCCCGACGCGCTGACCATCTCCCGCGGGGAGGAGTGGCGAAACCGTCGGGGGTTCACCGAGGCGGTGCTCGAGACCGGCGCGCCCGTCCACCGCCTCGCAGACGGCTTCGCCGGCGCGGCTCGGGAGGAGGCGCGGGCGCTGGCGGACGAGAGCGCGGGGGAGCTGACCTGGGACCAATGGCAGGCCGCCTTCCGCCGCCTGGCCCGCCGGGTGATCCTGGGGGAGGCGGCGCGGGACGACGACGCGTTGACGGACGAGCTCGCGGCGATGATGGACGAGGGCAACGGCATGCCGGGGAGGACGTCCGACCGCTACCCGGCCTTCGTTGAACGCCTTCTCCGCTATGTCGAGGCAGGCGACGAGCGCGCATTGGTGGGCCTGTTCGACGACGGCCCCGCCGACGAGCGGACCAGGCGCGAGGGTCAGCTTCCCCACTGGCTGTTCGCGACTCACGACACCCTGGCGATCAACAGCTTCCGCGCGCTGGCGGCGATTCTGGCGCATCCTGGGCCGCACGGCAGGGTGCTCGAGGAGATCGGTGGCCTGGGCGACGAGCCCGACGGATCGCAGGTCCCGGGGCTCGGCTACCTCGAGGCCTGCCTACAGGAGGCGATGCGCCTGTGGCCGACCACCCCGATGCTCTCGCGCGTGACGCTGTCGGACACCGACTGGCAGGGTGAGACCGTCCCCGCCGGCACCCAGGTCCTGATCGTCAACACCTTCCTCCACCGGGACCGCGAGCGCCTTGACTATGCCGACCGGTTCCTGCCGGAGGCCTGGACCGACGGGGACGCGCCCGAGCGCTGGGAGCTCAACCATTTCAGCCGGGGCCCCCAGGGGTGCCCGGGCACCGGCCTGGCGCTGTTCCTCGGGAAGGCGGTGCTCTCGTCGCTGCTTGGGTCGCGGGCGGTCGAGGCAACCTCACCGCTCGACCCCGACCGCCCGATGCCCCACATGCTCGACTTCTACTCGCTGCGTTTCAGGATCGCCTAAGAACCGACGCGCTCCCGGCCCTCATTGAGGACGATGTGAGGGGTCGAAGTGGCCCCTCGTCGGGACAGCCTGAGGATCGTCGCGGCGCTGGCCATGTGCGCCGGCGTCGCCGTGAGCGTGGCTTCGACGAGCACGGCCGCGGATCGCGCGCCGCTCGACGTCCGGCTGTTCGCGCGGGTGCCGAACCCCGGTCAGCCCGAGCCGATCGCGATCGGCCCTCATCGCCGCCGGATTTTCGTCGGCACCAACCAGCAGGGAAAGGGCGAGGCCGACGTCCCGTCGAAGGTGTTCGTCTACTCGCGGCATGGCAGGCTCCTCCGGGACATCGAGCTGCGGCGCCAGGACCTGAGCGATGACCACGGCATCCAGGGACTGGCCTTCGACTCCCATCGCCACCTCTACGCGCTCGACCGCTCGGCCACGCCGCGCGTCGTTCGGATCGGCCTCCGCAGCGGACGCCAGCGCGACTACGCCACATTCCGCGACGTGCCGCCGTGCACCGAGCCGGGCCAGCGAGGCTGCTCCGCCACCGCGGCGGACAGCGAGCCCGCGCCCGACTATCCGGCCTTCGACGCGGGCGGGCGCCTCTACGTAACCGACCTGCAGCAGGCGCTCATCTGGCGGGTCCCCGCCCGAGGCGGCGAGGCGAGGGTGTGGCTCACCGACCCGCGGCTCGAGAACCTGTTCGGCCCGAACGGGATCCAGCTCCTCTCCCTTCACCGGATCCTGTTCGCGTGCAGCGCCACCTCCCCGTCCACGGGCGATCCGACCTCGGGCGCCCTGTTCACCGCGCGGATCCGCCCCGACGGAAGCGCTGGGCCACTCCACCTCTTCTGGCGGAGCCGGCCGCTGGACGGCCCGGACGGGTTCGCGGTGGCGCGCTCGGGACGCGTGTACGTAGCGCTCGCGGTCGCCAATCAGATCCTGGTTCTCTCGCCGACGGGCGAGGAGCTCGCCAGGGTTCCCGCCACGCCCGCGGGCAACGCGATGATGGAGGTGCCATTCGACGGCCCGGCGAGCGCCGCCTTCCTCGGGCGGCGTCTCCTCATCACCAACCAGACGTCGCCGGTAGCCGGAAGCGGCAACCCGGACCACTGGGCCGTGCTCGACCTGTTCGCGGGCGAGCGCGGGCTGCCTCTTTACCGACCGTAGTCAGTCCTCGAACAGGGCGTAGCCGTAGGCGCCGCGCTTGTAGGCGAGCTTGGCGATCGCCGACATCCGCTCGTCGTCGTTGTCCTCGACGTGGCCGAACCGGCTCCGCACCCGCCGGGCCGCCCGGGTGCAGAACGTCTCGGCGATGTAGCGCTCCTGGCCCGAGGGCTCCACCCCCTGGTCCTCGAAGATCCGCGTGACCCGCGAGAGCACCGCGATCTGGGCGTAGATATCGGCGATCGAGTCGGCGACCCGCTTCTGGGCGAACTGGCGCTCGACGATGCCCTTCCTGTGCTCGCGTAGCAGCGACTCGGTCACGTCCCGGAGCTGCTTGACCTGATCCGAGGCGGAGGCGGCGAGGTCGGAGAGCTCCGGGTGAGCGGCCGTGATCCGGTCTGGCCGCACCTCGCGCTGGATCCGCCCGCTGACGTAGTCGACGAGCACGCCGATCGATCCGATCGGGTCGCCCAGCCCGACCTCGCCGAGCTCCGAGAGCTTCTCGCCGACCGGCTTCATCCCGGATAGCGCGATGAAGGCGCGCATGACGTCGTTGGCGCCCTCGAAGATCGGGAAGATGCGGATGTCCCGGAGGATCTTCTCGTAGGGCTCGTCGCGCATGTAGCCGGCCCCGCCCTTCAGCTGCATCACCCGGTTGGCCGCGTACCAGAGGAACTCGGTCGACGCGACCTTGCAGATCGCCGACTCCAGCGAGTAGTCGGGCACCCCCGCGTCCACCAGCCCGCACGTGAGGTAGCACATCGATTCGAGCCCGAACAGGTACGAGACCATCCAGCCGATCTTGTCCTGCACCAGCTCGAAGTCCGCGAGCGGGTGGCCGAACTGCCGGCGGTCCTTGACGTGGTGGATCGCCCGGTCCAGCAGCCCCTTGGTCGCGCCGACGGACCCCGTCCCCAGCCCGATGCGGCCGTTGTTGAGGACGTGCATGGCGATCCGAAAGCCCTCGCCCGGCTCGCCGAGCACGTTCTCGGGCGGCACGCGCACGTCGTGGAAGTACAGGCGGCGGAGATCGTTGCCGCGAAGGCCCATCGTGTCGAACCGCTCGCCCACCTCGAAGCCCTTCATCTTGCGCTCGAGGATCAGCGCGAGGTGGGTATCCTTGCCGTCGATCTCACAGCGGGCGAACGTGGTGAAGACCGAACCCGTGCCGCCGTTGCCGATGTAGCGCTTCTCGCCGTTCAGCACCCAGGAGCCGTCGGGCTGTTGGACCGCGCGGCTCTCGATGTTGTAGGCGTCCGAGCCGGCGTTGGGCTCGGTGAGGGCGAAGCCGGCCAGCTTGCGGCCCGACGCGAGGTCCGGGAGGAAGCGCTCCTTCTGCTCGTCGGTGCCGAACAGGTGGATGCCCTTGAACCCGATCGACTGGTGGACCCCCATGACGATCGAGAGGGTCGCGTCGATCTGGGCGAACGTCTCGAACACGCGCGCGTAGCCGGTCTGGGAGAGCCCCTGCCCGCCGTACCGCTCGGGGACGTACAGGCCACAGAGCCCCCGGTCTCCGAGCTCACGCACGAGGCGGTCGCCGAGCCAGCCCTTCTCCTCGATCTCGCGCGGGT
>JBKPFQ010000014.1:0-4665 GCA_046728915.1 Actinomycetota bacterium
AGACACCGACGACGGACAGGCCCGCACCTATCGCCTGCGGCGCAAGGAGAGTCCGATCGCCGGGATCCGGCGGGTCGCCGAGGGCCGCGCGGACGACGCGCTCGATCAGCTTCACGACGGAGTGGAACACAACCCCGGCGCGGCGGTGCACGAGGCGCGAAAGGACCTGAAGAAGCTTCGCTCGGTACTGCGGCTGGTGCGCCACGATATCGGCGAAGATCTCTACGAGCGCGAGAACGTTCGCTTTCGCGATGCCGGAAGGGCTCTGTCCGGAGCCCGCGATGCGCAGGTGAAGCTCGAGACGCTGGCCGCGTTTCGCGAGCGCTTCGACGAGCGGTTCACAGAGGATGACCTGGCGCTGCTAGTGCATGCGCTCGAAGCCGAGCGCGAGCGCCTCGCGGACCCCGGTGGCGACGCCTTGGCCCTCGATCGCGCAACGGACGCGATCGACGCAGGGCGCGACGCGATCGCCGATTGGCCGCTTCACGGCGACGACTGGTCGCTGATCGGCCCGGGGCTGCGGCGCAGCTACCGTCGTGGTCGCAATCGCCTCGCGGAGGTCCGCTCCGAGGCCAGCGACGAGGCGATCCACGAATGGCGAAAGCGCGTCAAGGACCTCTGGTACGACGTGCGCCTCGTTCGCAAAGCCAACGGCTCGGTGCTCGGCGAGATGGCCGACCAGCTCCACCGCCTCTCCGATCTGCTCGGCGACCACCACGACCTCGCGGTGCTTCGCGACGACGCGATCGAGCGCCGCGAGCTGTTCGCCGACGGGGCGTTTGAGAAGCTTCTCGCGTCGATCTCCGAGCGCCAGGGCGAGCTCGCCGCGGACGCGCTCGACCTCGGCAAGCGTGTCTACGCCAAAAAGCCGAAGGCGTTCGAGCGGCGGATTCGGGCGTACTGGAAGAGCTGGCGATAGGGACTTCTACGGATCAGTCGAGCGCGGTTGCCTCAAGCATCACGAGGAGTTGCCCCGGCAGCTGCGCGACCCCGAGCACGCTGGTCGCGAAGCGACTGCCGGAGCTCGCGAAGCGGTCGTTGATGGTTGGAAAGTGCTTGAAGAGCTCGCTGACGTCGGTGGTGTAGGCATTCAGGCGAACGACGTTGGCGAAGGTCATGTCCGCGCCGGCAAGGACGGCCTCGAGGTTGTCGAGGGCCAGCTCGAGCTGCGCAGCCATGTCGCCCGGATGCTGGGGGTTACCGTCGGAATCGACCGCATCTTGTCCACTGCAGACAAGCAGCCGCTGGTGCCCCTCGATGAGTTCGGCCTGATCGAACCCCAACTTGGTTGACCAAGGCCAAGGGTTGATCGGCTTCCGTTCCACGTACGCGTCCCTCGATCGTTGACCTTGGCCATCCTATGCCTCCGGCATCAGCGGCTAGGGTCGCGCCTGACCTGTTAGGACGACGGAAGGGGGAGCATCGATGCCAGAACGCGACGGATACATTCCGGGCGTTCCCTGCTGGGTGGATGCGAGCGAACCTGACCCGGAGAGTGCGATCCAGTTCTACGGCGGGCTCTTCGGCTGGAGGTTCGAGGATGTAATGCCGCCGGGCTCGGAGGGGAATTACTTCATTGCCCGGCACGAGGCGGCAAGCTCGTCCATCTTTGAATTGTCGGGCGCTCTGCGCAGCGGCGACGTTGCGGCCGTCCGGTCGATCCCCGAGGGGGCGCCGCCGACGGCGATGTGGAACACCTACCTCTGGGTCGACAGTACCGATGAAGCCGCGTCCAAGGTCCGCGATGCCGGCGGAGCCGTCATGGTGGAGCCGTTCGACTTCCTGGATGCCTGCCGGATGGCCGTCTTCACGGATCCCGAGGGTGCGGCCTTCGGAGTGTGGGAAGCGAAGGAGCACAAGGGCGCCCGCCTGGTCAACGACCCAGGGGCACCGGTCCTCAACGGCCTCAACACCCGTGACGTCGAAGGCGCGAAGTCGTTCTACGGATCGGTGTTCGGGTGGCGGACGGGGTCCATCGGCGGCGGGGCCGAAGGGTGGACACTGCCCGGGTATGGCGACTGGCTCGAGCACGAGCACCATCCCGAGCTCCGCAAGCAGATGGCGGCGGCAGGCGCGCCGGAAGGGTTCGAGGACATCGTCGCGGCCATCATCCCGATCCCGGACGACCAACTCGACACGCCGGCACATTGGAGCGTGACCTTCGCGACTGACGATGCCGACGCCACCGCCGCAAAGTCCCGCGAGCTGGGCGGAGAGGTGATCGTCCCGCCGTTCGACGCTCCGTGGTCCACAGCTACCTACACCATCCGGATAACCGTCATCAGTGACCCGCAGGGCGCGACATTCAGCGCGAGCAAGTTCGTGGCCAAGAACGGGTAGCTCCCCGGTTGCGCGATGACTTGACCGCGCCCTCCCTCCGCGCTACCGCTCATCGCGCAAGGAGCCGCATGCCCGCCCGGTTTGGGTGCTGGTGAAACCACCAACGTTCCTTCGCGGCAAGGGTAGGGTTGGCGCTGGTGGCGCTCTGGGGGCGCTGGTTGCCCGCAGGAACCTACTGTGCGCCGTAGCCGAACTGAGCGAAGGACACGATGGGCGCGATCAGTCACCATACGATTTCCTTGGACGGCTTCATCGCGGGTCCCGACGACTCGATGGACTGGGCCTTCGGCTATGGCGAGCCGACCTCGCTGGGCGATGAGACGATGCGCCGGATCGGGGCCATCCTCGCCGGACGACGCTGGTACGAGCTGGCAACCGAGCGATTGGACGGCGTCGACGGGATTTACCACGGGGCTTACGAGGGGCAGGTCTTCGTGCTCACCCACCGCCCACCAGAAGAGAGCGGGGACCCGCGGATCAGCCTCACCTCGGATCCGATTCAGGAGGCCGTGGCAACCGCGCAGGCCGCCGCGGGCGACAAGGAGGTGGGGATCTTCGGTGCCAGCCTCAGCCGGCAGTGCCTTCAGGCCGGCCTGCTCGATGAGATCGTGCTCCACGTGGCGCCCGTGCTCCTCGGCGGAGGCGTCCGCCTGTTTGGCGACGAGGGCGGCGGGCAGATCGAGCTGGAGCGCATCTCCCTCGGCGAGGCGGAGCAGCTCACCGATCTCCGGTTCCGGGTCGTGAAGTAGCGAGGCGACGCGGTAAGAAGGCGCCTCGATAGGGCAAGTCGCTGCTTGCCGTTCAGAGTTTGTAATTGCGCCCGGCCCGCGGCTGAGGCGGGACCCGATGCAGCGGACGTCAGCTACACGCGATGTGCGTGCACTGGCGGGGGTCGCCGTTGCCGCTCGCCTTGTTCCCGCCACCGTCGATCACCCCGCGCACGGCCTCGATGCCGAGGTCTCCGTTGCGCCTCGCCTCGTTGCGGGTCACCTTGCTTCTGCGGCCTTCGACGTCGAAACCGTCGTCCTTTGCGTGGCGCACACGGTTGCGACGGAGCAGCGTGTGCTTGGCCTTTGCGACGACATGCACGCCGTCCTCGCCGGCTCCGCGTATGTCGTTGCCACGTACCACGTTTCCCACCGCCGCGATGAACCCCACGCTGATTGCCCTCCCCGGGACGTCGCGGACCGAGTTGTTCGCGATCACATTGCGATCGCCGCCGTCGACCACGATCGCCACTCCCTCGGCGCTTTCGCTGGGGCGGGCGTGGGCCACGCGGTTCCGGGCGATCACGTTTCGGTTGCCGGGGCCCACGCCGATGCAGGCACCGTTTCGGACGCAGCGGTTGCCCTTCACCCGATTGCGGTCGGCGTTCTCGAGGGAGATTGCGACGTCGGGATTGCGCGAGAACACGTTGCCTTTGATCAAGTTGTGGCTGGAGTCGGCCACATGGAGTCCGGGCCCGAACTGGGGGTTGCGCCGGAATGAGTTGTGGACGATGCGGACGTGATGCGAGCTGAACAAGCCCATCCCGTCCCCTTCGGGAGGGAGGTTTCGGTTTCCCGAACTGCCGCGGACCAGGCTTCGCGCGGAGTCGAAGACCACGATGCCGAAGGAGAGGTTCCTCGACGAGGAAATGCCCAGCAGGCGGTTGTGGCGCGCCTCACCGACGACGGCGCCGACGTCGAACTCGCGCACCGAGCCGTGCATCACGGTGACCCCGTCGTGGCCGTCGCTAAGCACCCCGATGTCACAGAACTCCGTCTCGGGGTTGCAGCCGCCAGCTGGGGTGCCGTCGCCGTCGATCCGGTGGTAGTTCAGGTCGAGTGTGACGTCATCGGCGCCGATGATGATGCCGTTGTTCGGACAGTTGACGAGGTTGCGGTGGAGCGTCGTGTCGGTGGTGATCGTGTCACCGCACTTCGGCTGCTCGTCGGCAGCCTCAGCGCCGCTCAACACCACGAGGCCAACCACGACCAAGGCCACGATCACAACGAGGAAGACCACCGTCGCGGGGGCGGCATGGACGCGAAGCTTGGCTGACATCCCTGTCCTCCCTTTTTAGCCGCGCAGGGTGCGCGTCGGACGAACCTACACCCGCCCGCCGCCGACCGCAAGGCTTCGACGCGAGCCCGGCGGTAGGGCTGACCGCCGCCCGCTCTCCTCCCGACGAAAGGTGCCGGGATCGGGGCGGACGGCGACCACCGGGCGGCCCCCGCGGGGCCGCCTCGTGAACGCGCGCGCTACTTGAAGGCGACCGCGTTCACCGCCTCCGTGATCTTGTGCACGATCAGGTCGGCGAGCTCGGTGCCCTGCTTGCCGTTG
>JBKPFQ010000015.1:0-27625 GCA_046728915.1 Actinomycetota bacterium
GCGTCGAGCGTTGAGGCGTGAGCGGCGTCGTCATTCGTTCACCTTCGGCAATCCGTCGCTCCGAGGCCTCCGTTCACCGTCAAGAGCATCACTTCCCCGATTTCCGCAACCGAACCACGCCGGCAACCGCCTGTTGTGAACGAGCCGTGAACGGATCCGGGGAAGTCTCGGGGTCGGTAGGGCACATCCCCAATAGACGCAGGCGTTCGGCCGTGCGAGCCTCGGCGTGCAAGCAAGCAGTCGAACAAGGAGACGAACGACATGAACGACGACACTCCCACCATCGAAGGGCCGCCAGAAGACGAGGGCTCGGCTCCCGACGAGCCGGGCGATGCGAGCGGGCGCCCTCACCGCCTGCTTCGCTCCTCCGGCGATCGCGTGATCGCCGGGGTGGCCGGGGGCCTCGGTCGCTACTTCGGCGTCGACCCCGTGATCTTCCGGATCGGCTTTGCCCTCTCGATCCTCTTCGGAGGCATCGGGGCGCTGGCCTACCTGCTGCTGGCCGTGTTCGTCCCGACCGACGGCGACCCCGACGCTGTCCAGCGCTTCGGCAGCCGCCTGCGGACCACGGGCTTCTGGCGGGGCGTCGGGCTCGTCGCGATCGGGATCCTGGTCGTCGGTGGCCTGCTCACCCTCGCGTGCACCGCGGCGTTCGCGGTCGGCCTCGGGTGGGGCGTGCCCACTGCCATCGTGATCATCGTCATCGGGGCGTTGCTCGTGCTGGCCGCGTTCAGGGGCGGAGCGCGCTGGCTGATCCCACCCGCGGTTGCGCTGGCCATCGGCGGCGGCGTGGCGGCGGCATCCGACCTCGACCTCAGGGGCGGCGTCGGGGAGCGTGAGTACCACCCCGTGTCGGTTCGGGAGATTCCGGCGGACGGCTACCGTCTGGGCGTGGGTCGGCTGATCGTCGATCTTCGCGACCTCGACTGGGGCAAGCATCGGGTGGTCGACCTCGATGTCTCGCTCGGCATGGGCCAGGCCAACGTCTTCGTCCCCGCGCGCGTCTGCGTCTCCGGCTCAACCCATACCGGGGTCGGTGAGAGCGAGGTGGCCGGCGAGCGGAACGACGGCGTCGACGTGGACCATGCCGCCGGAGTCGACGCGACCGCGACGCCGCGCCTGGAGATCGATGCAAGCGTGGACGTCGGGCAGCTCCGCGTCATCAACAGCGATACCGCGAACGTCGACACGCCCGGATACGGGCCCGGGCCGTTCCACGAGGACACCGCGCCGCAACGAGCAGCCGAAGCGAGGGCGTGCGGAACGGAATGAGCTTCGACCCCGTATCGCTCGCGTCGGGGGCGGCGGTCGCCGTCCTCGGCGCGCTGCTCCTGATCGATTCCGCCGGGGCTCTGGATCTCTCGCTGGGCTGGATGGCGGTGGCGCTGACCGGGGCGGTCGGGGCGATCCTCGTGCTGAGCGGTCTCGTGAACGGCGGCGGGCGTCACGATTGAGTCAGTGCTCATGAGCGCCACCGCTGGACCAACCCCCCTTCTGCGCGACACGCGACGCGGGCTGGTTGCCGGCGTCCTCGCGGGACTGGGCCGCCGGAGCGGCATCGACCCCACGCTCCTGCGCGTCGCATTCGTCGTCGCCGCGGTGGCGACCGGGGGCCTGGTTCTGCTGGCCTACCTGGTGGCGTGGGCGGCGCTGCCCGCCGCAGAAGGTGGCTCGGCTCCGCTGGTGCGGTTCGGCCGCGTGGCGCGGGCCCCCGGTGGCTGGCGAGTGGCCATCGGCGCCGCACTACTCACGCTGTCGGCGCTCCTGGCCTTTCGCGAGCTCGGGATCTGGTGGAGCGACGCCCTCGTGTGGCCGCTCGTCCTCGCCGCCTTCGGCGCCGCGCTCCTGTGGGGACGATGGCAGCGAGGGGGCACGCCGGAGGCCGATGTAGCTGCGGCGGCACCCACGCCCGAGGGCGCAGGTCCGGCGACGCCCTCCGCGGATGCCGACGGATCGCGCGCCACATCGCTTCTCGTAGAGCAGTACACCGGCGTCTTCGGCGTGCTGCTTGTAGTCGGCGCAGCCCTCCTGTTCCTCTCGTCGAATCACATCCTGGGGGGCCTTCGCGACGCGGCCTTGACCGCCGTGGTCGTCATGGTGGCCGTGGCGCTGATCCTCGCTCCGTTCCTGTGGCGACTCGGCAGGAATCTCGCGGCGGAGCGCGCCGAGCGCATCCGATCCCAGGAGCGCGCGCAGCTCGCGGCCCACCTGCACGACTCGGTCCTCCAGACACTCACGCTGATGCAGAAGCGAGCGGACGATCCGCGCGAGGTCGCGGCGCTCGCGCGACGTCAGGAGCGGGAGCTGCGGGACTGGCTCGCGGGCGGCGATCAGCGAGACGAGACCCGGAGCCTCGCCGCGGAGCTGCGCTCCGTCGCCGAATCGATCGAGGACGATCACCGGGTCGCGATCGAGGTCGTCGTCGTGGGCGACTGCGAGCTGGACGCGCCGGGACAGGCGGTTCTGGGGGCGGCCCGCGAGGCGCTCCTGAACGCGGCGAAGCACGCCGCCGACGCCGGCCCGATCCGGGTCTACGCGGAGATGGACGCCGCCGGAATCGAGCTCTTCGTGCGTGATCTCGGACCGGGATTCGATCCGGCGGCCGTCGCTCCCGACCGGCGTGGGGTGCGCGAGTCGATCACCGGGAGGATGGAACGCGCCGGCGGGCGCGCCGAGATCCGGTCTGGCGCTGGAAGCGGCACCGAGGTGGGGCTGTTCATCGCCCGGTCCGATTCAAGGGAGGATGGATCGACGTGACCCCGGACCTCCCGAGCGTCGTGCTGGTGGATGACCACGAGCTGTTCCGGGCCGGCGTGCGCGCCGAGCTCGAGGGCCTCGTGGACATCCGCGCGGAGGCGGGCACCGTCGAGGAGGCGACTTTCGCGACCATGCGGGAGAAGCCCGACGTCGTGCTGCTGGACGTGCACATGCCCGGCGGTGGCGGGGTCGAGGTGATCCGCCAGGTGGCTCGGGACCGGCCGAGCCAGCGCTTCCTGGCGCTCTCGGTCTCGGACACGGCCGAGGACGTGATCGCGATCATTCGGGCCGGCGCCCGCGGCTACGTCACGAAGTCGATCTCCCCCGACGAGCTCGCCGACGCGATCCGGCGGGTGCGCGACGGCGACGCGGTGTTCTCCCCGCGGCTTGCCGGGTTCGTCCTGGATGCCTTTCAGGGGGAGATTCCCGAAGCCGAGGTCGATCCCGAGCTCGACCGGCTGACGCTGCGCGAACGCGAGGTCCTGCGACTGATCGCTCGCGGCTACCAGTACAAGGAGATCGCCCTTCGCCTGAGCATCTCCCCGAAGACCGTCGAGGCCCACGTGAGCGCCGTGCTCCGCAAGCTCCAGCTCTCCAACCGCCACGAGCTCGGCCGCTGGGCCGTGGAGCGACGGCTCGTGGACTAGCGTGGTCGCTGTCATGTCGCTTCTCAGGTCGTTCACGTATGCCGGCGCAGTCGCGTCACACTGACAGCGTGTCCGAGGGAGCCGGGGTCAAGCCGGATCTGAGCTTCGCCGATCGCCTTCCGCTCACGCGGGCCGCGATCCGGTTCGCGAGCGATCGCCATGCCGACCAGCGGCGCCGTGCCGACCAGGCCCCGTTCGTCCTCCATCCGATCGAGGCCGCCTCGCTGCTCGAGCGCTCACGCTATCCCGATCACGTGGTCGCTGCGGCGGTGCTGCACGACGTGCTGGAGGACACCGACGTGGAGCGGTCCGAGCTCGAGGCTCGGTTCGGGGTCGAGGTGGCGGAGCTCGTGGCGACCGTGAGCGACGATCCCTCGATCGAGGACGTCGAGTTGCGGAAGGACGACGTGCGCGAGCGGGTCCGCAGAGCGGGCGGCTACGCAGCCGCCGTCTACGCGGCCGACAAGATCTCAAAGGTCAGGGAGCTCCGGGCCATGATGGCGAGGGGTGTCGGTGAAGAGGAGGTCCAGGTGAAGCGGGAGCGCTACCGGAAGTCGCTCGCGATGCTCGAGCAGGTGATCCCCGGAAGCCGCTTGGTCGAGGTCCTGCGCTTCGAGCTCGAGGCCTTCGACGAGCTGCCCCCGGAGGGCGGCTAGCCCTCGAAGGGCGGCGCCTCGCCCCAGCCCCAGCGTGGTACCGGAGCGTGCTCGACGACCTCCGCCCCGGGCTGGGAGTTCTGGAACGCGAGACGGGTCCCCCACTCCAGGTAGGCCATGAGCGCCGAGCGGAATTCCGGATCGTCGGGCAGCCCGGCGTCGTCCGCCGCCACGCTCATCAGGGAGACGAAGCGGCGCCGCTGCTCGGAGTTGATCCCCAGCCCGCGGTGCTTGCCGACCATCCGCTCATAGTCGCCGAGCTCCCGCGTGTAGCGGTCGGGCCCTCCGAACACCTCCGACCACCACGCGACCACGTGGTCCCGGTGCTCGGCGCTGACTCCTCCCGGGAAGAACGGAGAGATCAGCTCGTCGCGCTCGACGCGGTCATAGAAGGCGTTGATCAGGCGCTCGATCGCCTCCCCTCCCCCGGCCCATTCATACAGGGTGGGCGGCCGATCCTCATTCGAAGGCATCGAGCCAATCTAGCGTCATGTCCGTGCGAGATCGCGCGAGATCGCGGCCGCGGCGCTCGCGATCTCCTCGACCGTCGAGGCCTCGCGGATCGAGTCCAGGCCGAGCGCGAGCCGGTCAGCCGGCGTCGTCGCGTCGAGCCCGACGACCGCGTGTACCGGCAGGCCGGCCGAGCGCGCCCGCTCGGCCACCCGGCTCACGATCTTTCCCTCCAATGTCGTCGCGTCGAGCCGTCCCTCGCCCGTGACGACAACCGCCGCCCGGCGCAGGCGAGCCTCGAACCCGACCGTCTCCAGCACGAACGAGGCGCCGTCGGCGAGCTCGGCTCCGCAAGCCGCCCACAGCCCACCCGCGAGCCCACCCGCCGCGCCGCTCCTCGGCACGCCGCGGGGATCGCGCGGAAGCGTGGCGGCCTGCCGGTCGAGCCGCGCCGCGAGCCTCCCCACGGCGGCATCGTCCGCGCCCTTCTGGGGACCGAAGGTCTTCGCCGCGAGCTCCCACGGCGTGCAGACGTCGCACAGGCAGACGAGGGCCACGCCGCCGAGCCCGCCGGACGCGGCGATTGCCTCCAGCGCCCCGCCGCCGCCGTCCGTGGTGGCGCTGCCGCCGATGCCCACCAGGATTCGCCGAGCCACTCTCGAGGCGGCCACGATCAACTCACCGGTTCCCCTTGTCGATGCGGCCTCCGGATCGCGCTCGGCGGGGGCGACGAGGCCCAGGCCGCTGGCCGCGGCGGTCTCGACCACCGCGGTCTCGCCGTCACCCAGGATGACGAACGACGCACGAAGCGACCGCCCGAGCGGGTCGTGGACGTCGGCCTCCGCCCACCGGCCGCGGAGCGTCGCGAGCAAGGCTTCCGCGGTGCCCTCCCCGCCGTCCGCGAGCGGGCACCCCTCGGCCTCCAACCCGGCGCGCTCGAGCGGCGCCGACAGCGCGGCTACGACCTTCGGCGCGCTCAGAGTCCCCTTGAAGGAATCCGGCGCGACCAGGACTCGCCTACTCTGCCGGTGTCCACGCGATCGGTCGGCGGCCGTCACCGTCGAGATCATCCGCCATGAAGCAGCTGTTCCTCCTGCGCCACGCGAAGTCCAGTCACAAGGACTCGAGCCTCGCCGACCACGAGCGCCCGCTGGCCTCCCGCGGGCGTCGCGCCACGGAGCTGATGGCTGCCTACCTTCGCGAGCATGGAATCGAGCCCGCGCTCGTCCTCTGCTCCTCGGCGTTGCGCGCTCGCCAGACGCTCGACGGCGTCGCGCCCGCGCTCGGGGCCTCGCCCGAGGTTCGGATCGAGTCAGAGCTCTACGAGGACTCGGCCGCGGGGCTTCGGTCGAGGCTTCAGCGAATACCGGACGCGGTGCCTTCGGCGATGCTCATCGGCCACAACCCGGCCATGGAGCAGCTTGCCCTCGATCTCGCGAGCGGCGGCCCCGCCCTCGCCGACCTCGCGGCCAAGTACCCGACCGGGGCGCTCGCGATCCTGGAGTTCGGCATCGCCTGGATCGATCTCGACGCCGACGGAGCCCGACTCGTGGGCTTGGTGAAGCCACGCGATCTGGAGTAGGTGTCTATCCGAAAACCCCCCGCGCGCGCGGCTGACGCCCAGGACGCTTCGCGCTACGGGCTCGACCCGGCTCCCACATAGGCATGTCTATGCGGAAGCCGTGCCGAGCCGGTCCCGCTCGGTCCTGAACGCCCCCGGACACACGCGGAGTTCCCGGAGAGACACCAAGCGCCCGCGGAGCGCCCGTCGTTCGGCGTAGATTCATCGTCATCGCCACCAAGGAGGGAACCCGGTGATCGGCGTCGACGCCACGTCGTTCCTCGTCATCGTCGCGACGGCGGCGATCGCGGGACTGCTCGTGACGATCGTGGGACCCCGCGTGGCGATTCCGGTGGTCGTCGTCGAGCTGATTCTCGGCATCCTCATCGGCCCGCAGGTGGCCGGCATCGCAAAGCTCGACCCGGCTACCCAGTTCTTCGGGAATCTCGGCCTGGGGATGCTGTTCTTCTTCGCCGGGTACGAGATCAACTTCGAGCGCATCGCCGGCAAACCGCTCAAGCTCGGGGGCGCGGGCTGGCTCATCTCGCTGGCGCTCGCCTATGCCCTTGCGGGGCTCCTCGCCGCCACGGCCGTGGTGGTCTCGGGCCTCTATACGGGATCGGCCATGGCGACGACGGCCATCGGGACCCTGATTCCGATCCTGCGCGACGCCGGCGAGCTCCGCACGCGTTTCGGCACCCACCTGCTCGCGGCGGGCGCGACGGCGGAATTCGGGCCGATCCTGCTCGTGACGCTCGTGCTGTCGACCGGTCATCCACTGCACGAGGCGCTGATCCTGGTGTTCTTCGTCGCGCTGGCGGTCATGACCGGCATCTTGGCGGTGCGCTCCGCATGGCGGGGGTGGCCGCTCATCGAGCGGACCTTCGAGGCGTCGAGCCAGCTCGGCGTCAGGCTTGCCGTCGTCCTGGTGTTCGCGCTCGTGGCGCTGGCGAGTGAGCTGGGCCTCGACCTGCTGCTCGGGGGCTTCGTGGCGGGGATGATCACCAGGCTCGCGCTCCGCGGCCGCGAGCTCCACGTCTTCGAGTCGAAGCTGACCGCGGTCGGCTACGGGTTCCTGATCCCGTTCTTCTTCGTCACCAGCGGCATGGCGTTCAACGTCGACGAGCTGTTCACGGATCCCGTCGCGCTGTTGAAGCTGCCTCTGTTCGTGGCCCTGTTCCTCGTCGTGCGCGGCGTTCCGGCGCTGCTTCTCTACCGGCGCGTGTTCGAGCTCCACGACCGGGTGGCCCTCGGGGTCTTCTGCGCGACCGAGCTGCCGCTGGTGGTCGCCATCACCACCCTGGCGCTCGACGCTGGGGAGATGCGGGCGTCGACCGCCTCCGCGCTGGTCGGCGCGGCGATCATCTCGACGCTGGCGTTTCCCCTGCTCGGCCTGCGCCTGCGCCGGGATCGCCCCAAGGAGCCGGAGGAGCCCGCGCGCTCGACGCCCGAGCCGGCAGCGGCATAGGTGCGGGGCATGGCGACAGGCGGGAACGCTGCTCGCGCCGGTCGCGGCGCATGGGAGGATGCGCGCGTGGAATCGGCGGCATCGGCTACCGGGCGCACGCGGTCGCTCCTGGAACGACTCCTCTCCGAGGACGAGCGCGGCCGGTACGCGCTCAAGGTCCTGGGACTCGCGGCCGTCTACTACGGCGCGGCGAAGCTTGGCCTGAGCCTCGCGTTCATGAACTCGAGCATCAGCGCGGTCTGGCCGCCCACCGGGATCGCGCTGGCGGCCCTGGTCTTTTGGGGGTACAGGATGTGGCCGGGTATTGCGATCGGCGCGCTGCTCGCGAACAGCTGGACCGGCATCCCGATCTACAGCACGCTCGGGATCACGGTGGGGAATACCGGCGAGGCCCTGGTCGGTGCCTACCTCCTACGCGAGGTCGCCGATTTCCGTCCCTCCCTGGAGCGCGTGCGGGACGTCATCGCGCTCGCAGTGTTCGCCGGGGTCCTGAGCACGATGGTGAGCGCCACGGTCGGCGTCGCCAGCCTCCTCGCCTCCGACGATGTGAGCACGGGCGGCATCTGGGACGCGTGGCGCACGTGGTGGCTCGGCGACCTGGGCGGCGACCTGCTGGTCGCCCCGGCGATCATGGTCGCGATCACGCACTGGCCCTATCGTCGGGCACCCGGGCGGGCGCTCGAGGCCGTCCTGCTGGGCATCGCCCTCGCCGGCGTGTCCTTCTTCGTCTTCTACGACGACGTCCCGCGAGGATTCCTCGTGTTCCCGTTCATGATCTGGGCGGCGCTGCGCTTCTGGCAGCCGGGCGCGGTCGCTGCGAGCCTCGTGGTGGCCTCCTTTGCGATCCCGCTCACCGCCAACGACCACGGTTCGTTCGCGGGATTCGACCTCGACGAACGGCTCCAGCTCGCGCAGACCTTCCTCGGCGTGGCGGCCATGTCGGCGCTGGTCCTCGCGGCCGTCATGACCGAGCGCCAGCGGATCGAGGGCGCGGCCCGGTACATCTCGGAGACCCTCCAGCGGGGGCTTTTGCCCGCGAGCATGCCGGAGATCCCGGGGATCGAGACCGCGGTGGAATCCCGCCCCGCGGGCGAGGGCGAGCTCGTCGGCGGCGACTTCTACGATTGGTTCGAGAGCGGCGTCCGGAGCTGGGACGTGATGCTCGGAGACATCGGTGGAAAGGGGCCGGCGGCGGCGCGCACCACTGCGCTGGCTCGCTACACGCTTCGCGCGGATGCCGTACACGAGGATCGGCCGAGCCGCATCCTCGAGCTGCTGAACGGCGCCATCCTACGGCAGGCCCCGGGGGAGACGTGCACCGTCGCCTACGGCCGGATCGCGCCCCGCCGAGGCGGAGGCGCCGGCGTGATCCTGTCGGTGGCGGGACACCCGCTACCGCTCGTCGTCAGGGCCGGCGGAGCAGTGGAGCAGCTCGGCGGGGCCGGGACGCTCCTCGGAGCGGTGCCGAATCCGATGCTCGCCGACTACCGAGCCGACCTCGGGCCCGGGGACGCGGTCCTGCTGTACACGGACGGGCTGACCGACGCCTATGCGCCGGACAGGATCGTCAGCCAGGAGGAGCTTGTCGCGGCGCTCGGGCGGTGCGCCGGCCGCGGGGCGGCGGTGATCGCGTCGGGTGTCCGGGAGGTGGCGCTGAACGGCGGCGACCGCGGGCCCAGGGACGACATCACGATTCTTGTGTTGCGCGTCCCGGAGTCGCGGTAGGCGGCGAGTAGGGAGAATCTGGGCGGTGTCGACGCTATTTCGCCAGATCATCCACGAAGACCTCGGGTGCGGCTCCTACCTCCTCGGGGACACCTCCGCCGGGGTGGCCGCAGTCGTCGATCCCCAATGGGACATCGATCCCTACCTGCGATTGAGCCGCCTCCACGGTGTCCGGATCGAGCACGTGCTCGAAACCCACAATCACGCCGATCACGTGTCCGGACACGGACGCCTGGCCCGAGCCACCGGCGCGACGATCCACATCCACGAGCTGGCCGAGGCCGAATACCCACACGAGCGGATCCGCGACGGTTGGACCCTGCGCCTGGGTGGGGTCGAGGTCGAGGCGATCCACACCCCGGGACACCGGCCAGAGCACACCTCCTTCGCCGTCCGCGACATCCAGAGCGGGCGTCCCTGGGCGGTGCTGACGGGGGATTCTCTCTTCATCGGCGACGTGGCCCGGCCTGATCTGGCGGTCGAGCCGCGCGCCGGCGCGGCCGAGATCTTCCGCTCCCTGCACGATCGCCTCCTGGGCCTGGATGACGACGTCGCCGTGTTCCCGGGGCACCTGGGCGGCTCGCTCTGCGGGTCATCGGCGATCGAGAATGCAGCCGCGTCGACCATCGGCATCGAGCGGCGGCACAACGAGGCGCTCGGACATTCCAGCGTCGAGTCATTCGTCGAGGCATCCCTCGCCTCGCTGGGTGAGCAGCCGCCCCACGTGGAGCACATCGTCGCGCTCAACAAGGGACCCCTGATCGAGGAGCTAGGGGCCCCGACGCCGCTGTCTCCCCGCGCGGTCGAGGTGGCGATCGCGGACGGGGCGATCCTGATCGATGCTCGAACGAACGAGCAGTTCGACGAGGCCCACGTGCCGGGGGCGATCAGCGCCTCCGCGTACGACACCGGGTTCGCCACGAAGGTCGCGCGCGTCGCCGAGCCCGACGTGGAGCTGATCGTGGTCGCCGCGTCCGATGGCTACGAGCTCGAGGCGGCCGAGCTGCTGGCGTCCGTCGGCCTGCGCGTGCGGGGATACCTCCAGGGCGGGATGACGTCCTGGCGCTCGGAGGAACGACCGGTCTCCAGGATCATGCTGATCGGCCCCGACACGCTGGCTGATCTGCTACGGGATGACGCGGGCGTCCTCGTCCTCGACGTCCGCGATGCCGATGAGTTCGCCTCGGCCCACGTGCCGGGAGCGCTTCACATCCCGTACGGCGAGCTCATCGATCGCCTCTCGGAACTCCCGAAGGATCGCCCAATCGCGGCGATGTGTAGCGGGGGCAAGCGCAGCGGACTCGCAGCTTCACTGCTCCAGCGCGAGGGATTCGACCAGGTGATCCACGTCGGCCATGGAGGAGTCGGGACGTGGCGCGAGCTGGGCCATCGGGTCCAATCGCTCTAAGCGTCATCCCGGCCGATGCGAGTCGCGTGCCTTCCGCCGCTCCTTGAGCGTCGTCCGGATCGCCGAGAAGAGGATGATGACGACTGGAGCCACGTACAGAGGGATGAAGTACCAGTGGCCCAGATGGGCTAGGGGCAAGAAGGGAATGATCTGGTCCAGGGGGATCATCGGTTCGACTGCGACAGGAGGAAGAGGCCGAGGCAGGTGAAGCACACCATCACCAGGAGCATCCACCGCTGCGATCTCGACGCCCGGTCGGGGTCTCCATACACGGTGATCGCCCGATCGTGCGCGAGCGCCAGGCCGGTGACGTGCCCGCAGACGAGCGCTCCGACCTGGACGTACCAGATCGCGGTTGCGCTCAGGGCCGTGTAGTCGATCCTCTCGCCCACGGTGCCAAAGTAGTTTGAGCCGTTACCGAGCGGATCGGAGAGCAGGTAGGGAACTGCGCCTGCTCGCCGAGGACGAAGTAGCTGAAGTAATGGGCCACGAAAGAGGCCAGCGCGATCGGGATGAGCGTGTGCGCGAAGCCCCGGCCCAGCGCGGCCGCCGGAGGCGACCCGGCCATGGATCTCATCCCGGCGACTCGTCAGCTCGCCCTAGCGACCACCCTCGCGCCGGCGAGTCGCGCCACCTTCGACAGGGTGTCGATGTCGTAGGGGCCGTAGTGGCGGCGGCCGTTGATGAAGAACGTGGGCGTGCCTGTCACCCCGCTGAGGTCGGCGCTGTCGACGTCGCGGGCGACGCGGGCGGCGCCCCTGTGGCTGCGCAGGTCGTCCGTGAACACCTCGACGTCGAGGCCGATCCGCTCCGCGTATCCGATCAGATCGCTGGGGCGAAGCGCGTCCTGATGATCGAGCAGTAGGTCGTGCATCTCCCAGAACCTGCCCTGCCGTGCCGCCGCCTCCGAGGCCTCAGCCGCGATTTGGGCGTGGGGGTGGACGTCGTTGAGCGGCAGGTGGCGCCACACGTATCGAATGTCGCCGAAGTCCCCGAGGAGCTCGCGGATCACCGGCTCGGCCTGCCCGCAGTATGGACACTCGAAGTCCCCGTACTCGACGATCGTGACCGGGGCGTCCTCCCTCGGGCCGCGGAAGTGGTCGACGTCCGGATCGACGGGGACGGCCAGATCGATCGTCGTCTCCGGAGGCCCCAGAGTCGCGCGCATCCGCAGTCGCCGAGGCAGCAGGAGCGTGACGCGGTACACGATCGCGCTGAGGAGCGTCGCCCCGACCGCGGCGATCAGGACGCCGAACTTCGCCTCCTCCAGCTCGGGGCCGGTGAACGCCAGCGATGCGATCAGCAGGGAGACGGTGAAGCCGATGCCGGCGGCGGCACCGGCGCCGATCACGCCCGCCCAGCCAACCGGCGGGCGGACCCGGCCGCCGGTGAGCTTCATCAGGAGCCACGTGCTCCCGGCCATGCCGATGGGCTTGCCGGCGATATAGCCGACGATGATGCCCAGGGTGATCGGCGAGCCTAGGGCCCTCGAGACGAAGTCCCCGTCGATCGATATGCCGGCGTTGACGAGCGCGAAGAGCGGCACGATCACGTAACTCGTCCACGGGTGGTACGCGTGCTGGAGCCGCTCGTTCGGCGATACGGCTGATTCGAGCCCGATGCGTGCCGAGCGCGCCAGCTCGGGGGTCGGCTGCTCCCGAAAGCTCCGAAAGAGATCGGTCGCCCGCTCGAGGTCTCCACGCTCGGCCGGCGCCGCGTACGTCAGCAATCCCATCGCGAGCCCGATCACGACTGGCTCCACGCCCGACTCGAAGAGGGCGACCCACGCCGCCACCCCGAGGACGAAGTAGAACGCGCCGGAATGGATCCGCAGCCGCGCGGCGGCGATGACCGCGGCGAACAGGCCGACTCCGATGAAGAGCGCCATGAGGTCGACGGCGTCCGTGTAGGCGATGGCGATGACGCACAGGGCCACGAGGTCGTCGATGACCGCGATGGTGAGGATGAACGCCCGGAGGCGATCGGAGAACCGCGGGCCGACGAGGGCGAGGGCCCCGAGGACGAACGCGGTGTCCGTGGACATCGCCACCCCCCAGCCCTGCGCCGAGGACTCCCCTGCGTTGATGGCCAGGAAGATCGCGACGGTGAGGGCCATACCGCCGAGGGCGGCCACCACCGGCAGGGCCACCATTCGCCGTTCGCGCAGCTCCCCGAGGTCGAACTCGCGACGCGCCTCCAGCCCCACGACGAAGAAGAAGAAGGCCATCAGGCCGCTGTTCACCCATTCCCCGAGGCTCTGCGACATCCCGGCGTCGCCAATCCGAATGGACAGGTCGGTTCCCCAGACGCCTTCGTACGAGGGAAAGTCCACGTTCGCCCACACCAGCGCGGCGAGCGCCGCGCCGAGCAGGACGGTCGCGCTCCCCGTCTCGGTGCGGAGGAACGAGCTGAGCGGGGTCTCGAGGCTGCGCGCCCACGCCGTCCGTCCCGAGAAGCGAGTTGCGTCGGTCGCCGCCATGTGCGTTAGGCCGGTGCCGTGCGGCGCCGGCACTGACATGTGTCGTTCATTGGCTGGAGTCTGATGGCCGGCGGCGGATCGCCCTAGGGCGTCAGGGCGACCGCGGCTTCCGGCGTCGCGATGCGGAAGCTGAAGCTCTCCTCCAGGTAGAGCCGGACCGATTCGGCGTCGTGGCTCTCGTAACCGATCGAGAGATCCTCGCCGGACTCGAACAGGAAGTGCCCGCCCCCCACGCTCAGGACGACGGCGCCCTCCACTCCCGGCGCCCACACGAGCGGTCCACCGAGGATCTCGCGCAGGTGCTCGAGCAGCGGGTAGCCGCCGTGCTGGCTCGTCTCGAGCACGCGGGTGTGCGCCTCGGGGCCGAGCGCCAGCCCGTAGGGGCCCTCGATCCCGGCTTCCCGCAGCGTGTCGACGGCCACCGCGACATGGCGTGGATAGCGCTCGCAGTCCTCGCCGAGCGCCGTCGCCTCGTGAGTTGTCGCCTCCGTGATGCCCGCGATGCCCGCCGCGCTCCATCCGTGGAAGACGGCGGCGTTCTCGGCGACCGCGAGGCGGTGGGCGGCAGCGTCCAGCTCGGCGAGGTCGATGTCCTCGGCGCCACGGTCCGCGTCGGCGAGCTCGGAGCGCGCGACCGAGAACGGCGCGCGGGCCTCGACGAGGGGCAGCACCCGGCGCGTCGCTGCCTGGATGCCGTCGGGCGCATCCGCGATCCCGTCCGCGCGCCCGAGGTTGGTGGCCGAATGCTCCCAACCGCGCGGCCCGGCGAAGTCCACGAGCCTACGGGCGGCCAGCGCCGGCGTCAGTCGCTCGCGCGCCTCATCGTCGAGCAGGCTCCAGCCAGCCTGGGTGATCGGCGCGAGCTCCCGCAGCAGGTGGCTCACGACGCTCCTCCCGTGAGCCCGCCGATGCCCAGCGACTCGCTGCCGCTGAGCGGCGCGCCGCGTGCTGCCTCCCCCTCGACGGCCTCCTCCTCGGCCTCCTCGCCGTGCTCGACGATGTCGCCCTCCTGAAAGAGGATGCCCTCCGCGATCTCGCGCCACAGAGGCGTGCGGCGCAACAGGAACTCCAGGTCCATGGAGAAGTGCTTGAACTCCTCCCCCTGGGCGTCGCGCATGATGTCCCGCGCCGCGCGGTCGGGCTCGATCGCAAGGCGCTGCTCGTACCAGCCGATCGCCTCGGCCTCCTCGGTCAGCGAGGCGCAGAGCCGGGCGAAGGTCCGCGTCTCCTCCGGAAGCTCGGCGGCCGGCTCGTGGTACTGGTCGAAGCCCACGGCCACATCTTTCCAGGCGCTCGCTCGGGCAGGGGCGCCCTATGCACGCGCGGGCGAGCTCGCCCGGCCGCGGAGCCGGAGGTACTCGGCGCGGGCGCGGAAGGTGTCCTCCATCTCGGCGGTGAGCTCGTCCAGGAACTCGCGGCGATAGACGTCGTCGGTGAGCATCGAGATCGCGAAGTAGAGGCCGGTGAACGCGGCGATGGCGCCCGAGACCCGCAGGAGCTCCTCGGTGACGATCCCCTCGTGGCCGAGGAAGTCGATGCTCAGGAGCACGTGGCCGCCGGAGCCGATCCACGACTCCAGGACGCCCGCGTCGATCAGCAGCGTCCCCATCACGACGAAGAAGGCGCCGACGGCCAGGCTCACCAGCAACACCTGAAGCGCCTGGCTGACGAACAGGACGAGGCCCACGTTGAGGCGCTGGCGGCGGTCGAGCTCGGCGCTACCCGTGCCGGCGTCGCGCTCGAGCGAGCGCACCTCGCGCGGGAGCCGGGCGACCAGGAACGACGTGCCCAGCGCGATGAAGAGGCCCGCGAGGATGCCGAGCGAAGGCGCGGAGGCCTCGGAGAAGACCTGCCACATCTCGGTGGTCAGGAAGAGGACGACCGAGAAGATCATGAGCAGCGGGATCGCGCGGGTCAACAGCGCCAGCGAGGAAGCGAGCTGGCTGAGCAGTCGCGCGAACGCCCACCGCAGGATCGAGAGGAGGCCGTAGCCGACGACCGCGTAGATCAGCGCCAGCAGCGCGAGGTTGGCCCCGGCGGTCACCAGCGCGCTGCGCCACTGTCCGCCGAAGACCAGCGGTAACAGCGCCGGCACGAGGACGAAGGCGCCGAGCTCGGTCCGGCCCACGTCCTCGGGCACCGCCAGCCATGGGCGACCCCGCAGGCGGTTCACCACCGCGAAGGCGAGCACCAGGATCGCCAGCCCGCCGAGCGCGGCGGCGATGTTGGCGCCGAGCGACCAGTTGAGGCTGATGGCGCCGAGCATCTCGCCGAGGAAGACGAGCGCGAGCAGCGGTGCCGCCCGGTTGAACACGTCGGTCGAGGCCGAGTAGTCCTCGATCAGGAGGGGCAGGCCGGCCCGGCGGAAGCGGCGCTCATAGTCGCCCAGGCGCTCGGTGCCGGTCACGCCCTCATTTCACCGGCGACCCCGGACGTCAGGCGCGGGTCGTCCCGGCACTGCGCGAAGCGAGCTGATCCACGACCGTGCCCGCTGTCGCGCAGAAGCGGTCGGATCCCTCCGCGGTTCGGATCAAGTTGCCCTGGACCGGACGCCAGACGAGCACGTCACGGCCCCGCGCCTCGAGCCGGTAGTGCTCCGGAAGCTCGGTGGCGGCGACCGCGTCATCTTCCGGCTCGACCGCCAGGCGAGCCAGAAGCCCGCTGGCCGCGAGCGGCCGGTCGGTCGTCCACGCCATCTCCTGCCCCCGGGAGCGCATCTCGGGCGCGTTGCCGAACATCACGAACCGCCCCTCGATGTCGGTGCCGGGAAGCCTCCCGGTGAGGACGTGATCGGCGACCCCCGGCATGGGAAGGCCGCGCATCTCGGAATGGAAGGCCCACCGGTCCCGCAGCTCGAGCCCGCGGGACCGCGCGTACTCGCGGATGAATGCCTCCATGGCCACGCGCTGCATCCGCACGCTCCCGAAGCGGTAGCGGATCGACGCGATCAGGCGAGCCAGGTAGATGGCGACCGCGCCGGCGACGAGGACCGCTCCGGCGACTGCGATGGGGCCCGCGAACAGGGCCGCGAGCGCGCCGCCGACCGCAGCGGCCAGCACGCCCCAAAGGGCAGCGACGCCGAGCACCCACGGCCGGCGCGCCGCGACCTCCCGGTAGGCGTACACGGCCTCGCTCACGCTCCCCGGCGGCTCCTCCCAGCTCACGGCGGAGATCCCGCGATCGAGGTCGCGAAGCACCTCGTCCTGGCGAAACAGCTGGGAGTCCGGGCCCTCCTCCATGGCCTCGGCCCGAATGCGGTCCGCGAGCGATGCCGCGAGCGCGAACAGCTCCTGTAGCTCGCCGGGATCCTCGAGATGACCCGGCAGGAACACAGCGAGGTTTCCGTCGTTCAGCTCGAAGCCGAAGCCGGCTGGCACCCGCGAGCAGAGCCACGAGATGAGCGCGGGCGAGAACAGCTCGTACATGAACGTCGTGTCCTGTCCGACGAGGGTGAACAGCTGGTAGCGACGGTTGAACTCGACGCTCTCGAACTCCGATCGCTCCCAGTGCTCGGCCGGAAGCTGAGCCAGATCGGCGTGGCCGAGCTCCGCTCGATCTCGGCAGACGAGCGCCCGGACGAACGCCACGATCTCCGGGACCGAGGTGACGACGACCGTCGAATCGGCGCGGGCGCGGCCGTCTGCGAACACGTGGTGGACGACCATGCCCTCGAGCCCATCGGCCAGCTGGCCCTCCGCGACGTCCGAGTCGTACCCGTCGGGCCCGGTCAGAAGGGCCGGCGTGACCGCGCGCAGCTCCCTGCGCTCGGCGTAATCGAGCCCCCGATCCGTCGCGAACTCCCTGATCTGCTCTCCGATGCGCGGAATCTAGCCGAGGTGTCTTTAGCCCTCGTCCTTCGCGACGCACACCGGACGATCAGCCAACGGAACCTCACTCGGCGGGCACGGGTTGTTGCCCGACCGCGTATTCACGCAGGTGTGGCTGACCTGGGAAAAGGCCTGGTCGGGACCGCAGTCATGCGGGGCCGGCCGCTGTGCTGGTGGTGGCCGTAGTGCTGGTCGACGTGGTCGCCGTGCTCGTCGTGCTGGTCGTGTTCGTCGGCGTGGTGGTCGTCGCCGTCTGAGTTGGCGCCGCCTGCGTCTGCGTGACGGTCGTCGTCTCGTCGCTCCCGCCGCAGGCCGAGCCGGCCAGGGCGAGGCCGATGCCGAGCATCGATGCGACCGCCGGGTACTTGATCGAGTTCACCGGTCTCCCTCCTTGAAGACGGTTGCTCGCCCCGATCCTGAGCGAACGCGCGCGCCGGTCAGAGATTGACCGTGGCCATCCCGGCCTCGTCGTAGCGGGCGCCTGCCGCCTCGGGCAGCTCCGCGTTGATGCGCGTGAGGTCCTCGTCGGTCAGCTCCACGTCGACGGCCCCGACGTTCTCCTCCAGGTAGGCGCGGCGCTTGGTTCCGGGGATGGGCACCAGGTAGTCGCCCTGCGCGAGGACCCAGGCGATCGCGAGCTGGGCGGGAGTGACGCCCACCTCGGCCGAGATCTCCTTGACCTTGGCGGCCAGGGCCAGGTTCGCCTCCAGGTTCTCGCCGGTGAAGCGCGGGCCGGTGCGCCTGAAGTCGCCCTCGTCGAGCTCATCGGGGGACGTGAAACGGCCCGAGAGGAACCCGCGCCCGAGGGGGGAGTAGGGCACGAAGCCGATGCCCAGCTCGCGGCAGGCCGGAACGATCTCGGCCTCGGGGTCACGCGTCCACAGCGAGTACTCCGTCTGGACCGCGGTGATCGGGTGGACCGCCTGGGCGCGGCGGATCGTCTCCGGGGCGGCCTCGCTGAGGCCGATATGGCGCACCTTGCCCTGCTCGACGAGGTCGGCCATCGCGCCGACCGTCTCCTCGATCGGGACGTTCGGGTCGACGCGGTGCTGGTAGTAGAGATCGACGTGGTCGGTGCCGAGGCGCTCGAGGCTGCCGTCGATCGACGAGCGGACGTGCTCCGGGGAGCCGTCGGGCGGGCCAACGGTGGACATGTCGCCGGGCGTTGCGTCGTCCATTCGGCGCGAGAACTTGGTCGCGATGACGTACTCGTCGCGGTGACCCTTGATCGCGCGCCCGACGAGGAGCTCGTTCGTCAACGGCCCGTAGAGCTGGGCCGTGTCGAGGAAGTCGACGCCGAGCTCGAGTGCTCGCTGGATCGTCGCGGCGGACTCGTCCTCGTCAGTGGTCCCGTAGAAGGCCGACATCCCCATGCAGCCGAGCCCGATCTCCGAGACCTCCAGACCGGCGAGCTTTCGGTAGTCCATCTGTGATCAGGCTGCGATCAGGTCGTTCGGATTGAGGACGAACTTCTTGGCCGCGCCCTTGTCGAAGTCCCTGTAGCCATCGGGGGCCTCGTCGAGGGTGATCACCGTGGCGTTGACCGCATCGGCGATGTGGGCCCGGTCGTTGAGGATCATCTGCATTAGCCCGCGGTGGTACCTCATCACCGGGCACTGTCCGGTCGCGAAAGAGTGCGACTTGGCCCAGCCGAGGCCGATGCGGATGGAGAGCGACCCTTGTTTGGCGGCCTCGTCGACGGCTCCCGGATCGCCGGTGACGTAGAGCCCCGGGATGCCCAGCTTGCCGGCCGCTCGGGTGACGTCCATGATGCTGTTGAGCACGGTGGCCGGCGCCTCCTGGTCGGCTCCGGATCCGTGCCCGCGGGCCTCGAAGCCGACAGCGTCGACGGCGGCGTCCACCTCGGGGACGCCGAGGATCTCCCCGATCTGGTCCTTGGGGTCGCCCTTGGTGATGTCAACGGTCTCGCAGCCGAAGGAGCGCGCCTGCTCGAGGCGCTCCGGGATGCGGTCGCCCACGATCACGGCCGCGGCGCCCAGCAGCTGCGCCGAGTACGCGGCCGCGAGCCCCACCGGCCCGGCGCCGGCGACGTAGGCGGTCGACCCGGGCCCGACGCCCGCGGTGTAGACGCCGTGGAACCCGGTCGGGAAGATGTCGGACAGCATCGTCAGGTCCAGGATCTTCTCCATGGCCTGCTCCTTGTCCGGGAACTTCAGGAGGTTCCAGTCGGCGTAGGGGACCATCACGTACTCGGCCTGCCCGCCGACCCAGCCGCCCATGTCGACGTAGCCGTACGCGGAACCAGGACGATCAGGGTTGACGTTCAGGCAGACGCCCGTGTTGCCCTCCTTGCAGTTGCGACACCGGCCGCACGCGATGTTGAAGGGCACCGAGCAGAGGTCGCCGACCTTGATGAACTCGACGTCCGGGCCGGTCTCGATCACCTCGCCGGTGATCTCGTGGCCGAGGATGAGGCCCGGCGGGGCCGTCGTGCGGCCGCGAACCCTGTGCTGGTCGGAGCCGCAGATGTTCGTGGAGACGATTCGAAGGATCGCCCCGTGCGGGGTCTTGCGCCCCACGTTGGCGGGGTTCACCCCGGGCCCGTCCTTCAGCTCGAAGGTCGGGAAGTCGATGTCGTGGACCTCGACCTTGCCGGGCTCGATGTAGGCGACGCCTCTGTTGTCGGCCATGGTCTCCTCCTGGGCTAGAACGCCGCGACGCCCGCTTCGGCGACCTCGTGGTCCTGCTCGACGCTGCCGCCGCTCACTCCGATCGCGCCAACGACGGCGTCGCCGGAGGTGGTGAGCGGGATGCCGCCGGCGAAGATGATCAGCCGGCCCTGGTTCGAGGCATTGATCCCGAACAGAGGCTGGTTCGGCTGGCAGAGCGGCGCCAGGTCCTTGGTCGACATGTCGAATGCCCGTGCCGTGTAGGCCTTGTTCTGGGCGATGTCGATCGAGCCCAGCCACGCACCATCCATGCGGGCGAACGCCGTCAGGTTGTTCCCGTCGTCGACGACCGCGATGTTCATCGGCACGCCGATCTCGTCCGCCTTCGCTCGCGCCGCATCGACCACCGCTTGTGCGGCGTCCAGGGTCACGCTCTCCGCCACGACTCCTCCTTCCATCCGCTTGTTGGAACGCGATCGACGCTACCGCCGGGCACGCCGGATGTCGCGTCGTCGCAGGGGTTGCAGGTGGGTTGCAGCGACCGCCGCTCAGCGCTGTGCGCGGAGGGCGCCGAGACGGGTCGAGATCAGCCCGCGCCGCGGGTCCATCGGGTCCAGGAGCTCGAGCAGCCGGCGGTGGGCCTCGAGATCGTCGCGACCTCCCTTGCCGCACGCCCAGGCGTAGAGCGGACCCACGTCACCGTCGGCCACGGCGCACGAGCGCACCTCGGTCTCCAGGCGCTGACGAGCCGCGGCGATCGCAGGGACGTTCGAGGTCGGGAGGAGCTTGCCGCCGTATCGCTCCACGGCCGTGCCGACCTCGCCCCGCTCGAGCAGTTGCTCGACCTCGCGGAAGTCCGCGCTGACCTCGGCGTCGAGCCGGTATGGATTCCGGGCGAGCGCTGGCCCCAGAAGTCGCCGCAGGCGCGACATCTCGGCGCGCACCGTGACCGGTCGCCAGTCGTCGCCGTAGAGATGCGATCCCAGCTCGTGGCCACCGAGCCCCTCGGGATTCAGCGCCAGGACAAGCACGATCTCCCCGTGGCGCGGGCTCAGCTCCGTGAGCTCGCCGTCCAGCGAGACGCGAAGGCGGTCTCGTCCGAGCGCATCGATGAGGAGCTTCGGTCGGCGCGTCGAGCGACGGCGCGCACCGGCCTGCCACAGGATCCGCGCGCCGCCCTCGCCGATTGGCTCGGCGCTCACCGTAACGCCGTTGGGCAGGGTGAGGCGTTCGCGGCCGCCGGGGACCTCGACGTGGGACCCCGCCCAGCCATGGGGCGAGGCGGCCAGGACGCGCCCAGTCGGGCTGATGAGCGCGCTGCGGGCCTTCACGCCTCTGGCGATGCGCTCCAGGTAGCGCGCCTTGAGGCGTTCGTTCCGCATCGTTGCCCGCCGCGAGAGCTCGCCCTCGACCACGCGCGCGACCGCGGAGACGAGCGACAGGCTGTGCGGATGGCCGGTGCGGAAATCCCCGGAGATGTCGAGCACCCCAAGGAGCTCGCCGCTCTCCGGATCGTGAATCGGCGCCGCGGAGCAGGTCCAGCCGTGAAGCCGGCGGTTGAAGTGCTCGGCGGAGAAGATCTGCACCGGATGGTCGAGCTCGAGCGCCGTGCCGATCGCGTTGGTGCCGACGGCCCGCTCGCTGCAGAGGTGGCCGGGAAGGAAGCCCGGTCCGACCGCGATGCTCAACGCCCTGGGGTGTCCGTCGGCCCAGAGGAGCACCCCCTCGGCGTCGCTGATCACCGCGAAGTAGCGGGCATCCTCCGTGGCCTCCGCGAGCATGCTCTCGACCAGCGGCAGCAGGTCGGAGACGGGATGTTCCGCGAGCGCCCTCCGCGTCGCCGCGCCGTCCAGGACCCTGGGCGCCACCGCGTCCGGGTCGACGTGGGCGCTAGCCGCACGCCGCCAGGATCGTGCGACCACCTCGCGGAGGATCGACGGATGGGCGCCCTTCTCGAGTGCCAGCTCGTGCGCGCGCCGCAGGAGCCGCGCCCACCGGATCGGATCCATCTGCCCGTCGATGGCAACCCAGGGGCTGCGCGCATGCCCCGCGTGGTGATCGCGACCGTCGGCGGTGGATGAAACCGCCGCTCCAACGCGATCTCCGTTAGCTCCCATCCTCCTCTCGTTGGATCATAGGCCCAGCGCGCGCCGCTGGCTCGCGGTGTTACCCGCCGATCTGGCTCATCGTGCGCGGGGGCTGCCGGAAGCCCGGTTCGCTCACGCGATGCTTCAGCTCCTTCCGCCAAACCGCGTCGCGGATCACCCGCTCGATCTCGCCGTCGCTCGCGCCGGCCCGCAACGGCTCGCGCAGGTCGGTCTCGTGGATCGAGAACAGACAGGTTCGGAGCTTGCCGTCCGAGGTGATGCGGACGCGGTTGCAATCGGCGCAGAAGGGCTCCGAGACCGGACTGATGAATCCAATCTCGCCGCTGCCGTCGGCGAACCGGTAGACCCTCGCCGTCGCGTGCGGCTCGCGGGGGAGCTCCTCCAGCGGGTGCTCGGCCTCGATGATCTCCCTGATCTCCCGGCCGGTGAGCACGGCCTCCGGTCGCCAGTTGCGATCGGCGTCCAAGGGCATGAACTCGATGAAGCGAATCTGGTAGTCGCTCGAGCGCGCCAGCTCGCAGAACCCCAAAACCTCGTCCTCGGTGAAGTCGCGCATCGCGATCGCGTTGACCTTGATCGGGCGTAGCTGCGGGAAGGCGGCGACCGCCTCGAGGCCGCGAAGCACCTGCGGAAGCGCGTCGCGGCGGGTGAGCCGGAAGAAGGCGTCGCGCGCAAGCGAGTCGACGGAGACGTTGAAGCGGTCGACCCCGGCTCGAACGAGAGCCGCGGCGTCGCGCTCGAGCAGGTAACCGTTGGTGGTGACGGAGATCTCGTGCAGTTGATCCAGCTCGCGCAGCATCGCGACCAGCTTCGGAAACTCGCGGCGGGCGAGCGGCTCTCCCCCCGTCAGGCGCACGTCGCGGACGCCCATCTCGGCGAACAGCCGGACGAGCCGCTGGATCTCCTCGAACCTGAGTATCTCGGCGCGGTCCAGCCAGGGCAGCCCCTCGGCCGGCATGCAGTACTGGCAGCGGAAGTTGCAGCGGTCGGTGACCGACACGCGCAGGTCGCCGATCGTCCGGCCGTGTCCGTCCCGCAGGTGGGCACGCCGGGTCACCGCGAGCCCTCTCGTGCCGCCGCCGTCTGCTCTTTCGCCGGCGGGTCGTGAATCGGTCCCTTCACGCTGGCGAGACGGCCACCCTCGTGCCCGTTGCGAACCGCGGTGATCTCCCCGAGGATGGAGAGCGCGGTCTCGGCAGCCGTCGCCGCGCCGATGTCCAGGCCGATCGGCGCCGACAGGCGGCTGAGCTCCTCGTCGGTCATGCCCGCCGCCAGCAGGCGCTCCCGCCGCTTCTTCTGCGCCCGCCGGCTGCCCATCACCCCAATGTAGGGGGCATCGGAGCGCAGTGCGATCTCGAGCACGGCGTCATCGAGCTTCGGATCGTGCGTGAGCACCGCGATCGAGGTCGCGCGGTCGATGGCCCCGATCTCCTCGAATGCCTTGTCCGGCCATTCGGCAATCACACGCTCGGCGCTGGGGAAGCGGTCCGGCGTCGCGAATCGTTTGCGCGGGTCGACGACGAACGCCCGCCACCCCGCCAGCGAGGCGAAGGCGGCGAGCTGGGCGGCGTAATCCACGGCGCCAAAGATGACGAGGCGCGGCGGCGGCGCGACCGCGTCCACGAACAGCGTCGCGCCGGCCACCTCCCGGAGCTCGCTGCGCTCCACCCACATGGCCTCCTCGGCCAGCGAAGTGGCGGCGGAGTCGAGCTGGGGATCGCCCAGGCTGCCCGTGGTGCCCTCCTCCCCGTCGACGAGCAGGAGCTTCGAGCCCGGGTGGGGACCGTCGATAACGGTGACCATGGCAGCCCGGCCTCCGCTCAGCCCGACCTCGGTGAAGCGAGCCTGCGGCCCGCCCGCCTCATACGGCTCCGCCCAGATCGAGATCTCACCGCCGCAGGGCAGGCCCACGTCCCAGGCGTCCTCGTCGGCGATCCCGTACTCGAGCAGCTGGGGGCCATCCTCGCCGCGGAGGATGCTCTCGGCAACCTGGACGACCGCCCCCTCCACGCAGCCTCCCGAGACAGCGCCGACGAGTGCGCCGTCGTCGTTGACCGCCATCTTGGTCCCGGTGGGCTGGGGCGCCGAGCGTCTCGTGTCCACGACCGTGGCCAGAGCGACCCCGCTCCCCTTCCCGACCCAATCGGAGACGGTCTCCAGCACGTCCTTCACGCCGACTCCTTTCCCAGCGCGTTCCCGTCAGCCATCGCCAACCCCGACCAGCCAGTCGAGGCCCCGCTCCTCGATCTCCTCCTGGTCGTCACGGTACTTGAGCACCGAGCCGATCGTCTGCTCGGCGGCCGCCCGATCCAGGCGGTCCAAACCGAGAACCCGCAGGGCGGCCACCCAGTCGATCGTCTCGGCGATGCCAGGGGGCTTTTGGACGTCGCTCTCCCGCAGGCGCCGCACCGCCTCGGCGGCCTCGGTCGCCAGGCCGCGCGCCGTCCCCGGGACGCGGCGCCGGACGATCTCCACCTCGCGCTCAGGGCTCGGGTAGTCGATCCAGTGGTAGAGGCAGCGGCGCTTGAGCGCGTCGTGCAGGTCCCGGGTGCGGTTCGAGGTCAGGATCACCGCCGGCGGGTGCGTTGCTCGGATCGTCCCGATCTCGGGGATGGTTACGGTGAACTCGGCCAGGAGCTCGAACAGGAAGGCCTCGAAGTCGTCGTCGGCGCGATCGAGCTCGTCGATCAGGAGCACGGCGGGCAGAGGCCCGGGGTGCTGGATCGCCTCCAGCAGCGGCCGCGGGAGCAGGAACTCCTCCTCGAAGAGCTGGTCCTCACTCAGCTTCGAGCCCGTGGCCTCCGCGGCCCGGATACGCAGCAGCTGGCGGGGATAGTTCCACTCGTACAGGGCCTCGGCGGCGGCGATCCCCTCGTAGCACTGCAGGCGGATGAGCCTGGTGTCGAGCGCGGTCGCCAGCGCCTTGGCCGCCTCCGTCTTCCCGACGCCCGCCTCGCCCTCGAGCAGCAGCGGCTGCGGCAGGCGAAGCGAGAGGAAGAGGGCCGTCGCGAGGCCCGGGTCGGCCAGGTAGTCGACCCCGTCGAGCAGCTGCCCGAGCGAGTCGATGTCGACGACGGCCTCGCCGATCGGCGGCTCCGCGCCCGGACGCGTCGGGGTCGTCATGGGGATACCCCTGCCGCGGCCAGGACCGCCTCGTAGTCCTCCCTCGTGTCGACATCCCTGGGAATCGGCCCCGGGATCTGGACCTCCACCACATCCGAGGCATGGCGGTCGAGCAGCTTCCACACCGCCTTGTCCCCGTGCAGGTCACCGAGCTCGTCGAACATCCGCCGCCCGAACGCGAGCGGGTGTCCGCGCCCGTCGTCGTACAGGCACACCGCCAGCGCCGTGCCCTCCCCCCGGCCGGCGAGCAGCGCCCGCACCGTCTCCGGGCTCACCCCCGGCTGGTCGCCCAGCATCAGGACCAGGACCTCGCAGCGCGGGTCGACTGCGCCCAGCCCGGCGGCGATCGACGAGGAGCAGCCCTCGCCGTAGTCCGGGTTCTCCACCACCTCGGCTCCGGAGAGGTCGACCTGCCGACGGACCTCCGCCGAGCTGCCGCCGAGGGCGACGATCAACTGGTCGAAGCCGCTCGTGCGAGCCGTCCCCAGCGTGTGGTCGAGCAGAGTGCCGGAGCCGTAGGGAAGCAGCTGCTTGGCTGTCCCCAGCCGCCGCGAGCCGCCCGCCGCCAGCACGAGGCCGGTGGCGAAGGGCTCAGCCGACGCTGACATCAGGAGCCGCCTCGGCCACGAAGCTGTCGCGGCAGCCCTCGCTGCAGAAGTAGTGGCGCTCGCCGTTCACCTCGACCTGGATGCTGGCGTCGCTGACCGCGACCTCCATGCCGCAGACGGGGTCTGTGGCAACCTCGGCCTGGGCCGTCGCCAGCTCTGCGTGCACCTCGCGATCGCCGGCGCGCTGCAGGGCGACGATATGGCCGAGGATCGCGAGGGCGATCTCCTCCGGCGTCTCGGCACCGATGTCCAGCCCGGCCGGGGTGTGCAGCTGCGCCCGCAGCTCGCCGGGCAGGTCGAGCGACTGCCGGACGGCCTCCCCGCGGACCTCGCTCGCAACCAGCCCCACATAGGGCACCCCCGCGCGCAATGCGGCGGTGATGGTGCGCTCCTCCTCGTATCCGTGAGATGCGACCACGACCGCGGTGTCGTCGGGCCGCGGCTCGGCGTCCGCCGGAGCGCGCAGCTCGACGGCGTAGCCCAACCGCTTCGCCAGGTCGGCCAAGGCGAGGGCGATCGGGCTCCGGCCGACGACCCGAACCGTCGCCGGAGGAAGGTGTGGCTCCAGGAAGATCTCAAGCGCGCCTCCGCTGAGGCATGGGTTCTTGACCGTGATCGCACCCTCGCTGGCGCCCGCCTCACGCTCGTCCTCGCCCGGCAGTATCCGCAGCAGCAGGGGCTCGCCGGTCTCGAGCACGCGCAGCGAGTGCAGGCGGACCGAGGTCTCGGCGCAGGCACCGCCGACGAACCCCTCGATCTTGCCGTCGCCTAACACGACCGCGGCATCCCCCGGCCTGACGCTAGTCGGGCTCTGGGCGCGGACCACTGTGGCCGCCACGAAGGGAACACCAGCGGCGATCAATTCGTTGGCGGCGCGTTGGACGGGCTCTCGGTTGATCATCCGAAGCCCCAATCCCGCTACTCGGCGGGCGCAGTCGCGCCCTGAGCCGCCTCCGGCGCGCCAGCGTCGGCCCGGTATGTGGTCTGCGCATCCATCGAGCCCTCGACTCCGTCCGGAAGTGCGTCGCCCCCGAACGCACGGAGCGAGACCGCCTGGATCTTGACGCTCTCACCGCTCGCCGTGAACAGGCCGTTGTCCCAGGTGACCTCGTCGGGGGCAGCGTCGAGCATCATGGCCGCGATCAGCTGCGCCTTGGCCCGCAGCTTGCGCGCGGTGACCGCGACGTGCTCGCCGACGAGCCCACTTGGGCTGGTGCTGAAGCTGTGGCCCACTCCGAAGCGGTCGGTGTCCTCATGCACGACCTTGACGTCCTCGGGCGGGATGCCGAGCTCGCCCGCCGCGACCTGGGCGAGCATTGCCTCCTCGCCCTGCGACGCCTCGGTCAGGCTGAGCACCGCCTTACCGGTCGGGTGCATGCGAATGAACGCGGCGCGGTAGACGAAGTGGTCAGCCATGCTCTGACTTGGGTCGAAGCCCCAGCCTCGCCGCCGTGTCCGGCGGCGGGTTGCCCTCACCGCGCTTGAGGGCCAGGAACATGGTGTGGGCGTTGTGCTCCGGCAGGTCGCAGTAGCCCGATGGAGGCCCGCCGTGCTGGGGATCGGAGCTGACCACGTTCTCGCACCCGGGGTAAGCGCAGGTCCTTGGAGCGGTGTCGTTCATCCGTGTCCTCCCCTGGTCGTAGCGTAGCGTTCCGGCTGAGGCTGCCCGGGGCGGCAAGCAGACGCGACCGCGAGCATTCACGCCGTGGTGTTGCCGCGGCTGGGGCCGTATCCGCTGGGCATGGGAACCGGCCTCTGCGCCTCGGTGGGCTCGGCGCTGGGCCACGAGACCTCGTCGGCGGACGGCGCAGCCGGCGGGGGCACCCAGCCCGCGTTCGGCGACTCGGGATCCCTGGCGGCGATCGCCTCCAGGACCTGGTTGAGCGCGCTCAGGCTGTGGCCGCTCACGAGAGCGTCGCAGTACGGCAGCGCCGCGGCCATGCCGCCGGTCCCGGGAGCGAAGCCGGGGGCCCCGGCCCGCGGGTTGACCCAGACGATCCGGTGCGCCATTCGGGCCAAGCGCGCCATCTCGCGGCCGACGAGCGCCGGGTCCGCGCGCTCCCAGCCGTCGGAGATGATCACTACGACCGCCCCGCGGGCCATGCCCGGGCGACCGTGCCGCTCGTTGAACGTCCGGAGCGCCTCGCCGATCCGCGTGCCGCTCGACCAGTCCGGCGC
>JBKPFQ010000016.1:0-39371 GCA_046728915.1 Actinomycetota bacterium
CGATGCGGTCGGCCGCAGCCGGGGAGGCAATTCTCTCAGTCACGAAGAGCGCGAACAGACGCTCAACCAGCTCCTCGTCGAGATGGACGGCTTCGAGCTGAAGGACAACATCATCTTGATCGCGGCCACGAACCGGCCCGACATCCTCGACCCGGCGCTGCTTCGCCCGGGCCGCTTCGACCGGCAGATCGTCGTCGACCGGCCCGACAGGAACGGCCGCCGCAAGATCCTCGAGGTGCACGCGAAGGGCAAGCCGCTCGACCCGACGATCGACCTCGACACGCTGGCCGCCGGCACTCCCGGCTTCACGGGCGCCGATCTGTCCAACCTGGTGAACGAGGCCGCTTTGCTCGCGGCTCGCCCCGACGCCGACGAACATCTCGACGAAGTCGGAGCCGGAGATGGAGAAGAAGGGAACGCCGGCCTCGCCCGCCACTGCGCGGGCAAGCAGCGTCTTACCGGTGCCGGGCGGCCCGTACAGCAGCACGCCCTTGGGGATGCGCGCGCCGAGCGCCTGGAACTTCTTCGGGTTCTCGAGGAACTCCTTGATCTCCTGAAGCTCCTCGACCGCCTCGTCCACGCCTGCAACGTCCTTGAAGCCGATCTTCGGCGAGTCGGGGGCCATCCGCTTCGCCCGGCTCTTGCCGAAGCTCATCACTTTCGAGCCGCCGCCCTGCACCTGGTTCATCAGGAAGATCCAGAACCCGAACAGCAGCACGAACGGGAGCAGCGACGTAAGGAAGGAGACCCACGACCACGAGCCGGTTCCCTTGGAATCGAACGCGACGTTGTTCTTCTCGAGCAGGTTCTCGAGCGGCGGCACCGACTCGTCGCTGGGGTAGTGCACCGAGAACTTCTTGCCGTCGTCGAGCTTCCCTGAGATCGACCGCTTGCCCGGGTTGAACACGACGGGCCCGTCGATCTGGCGCTCCATGACCTGTTGCTTGAACCCCGAGTAGGTGAGCTTCTGCTCGTTCTTCTGATGCGGGATCAGCGTCTGGCTCGCCAGGTAGACGAGCAAAACGATCACGAAGAGCGGGAAGAGTGCGCTACGGAAGAATCGATTCAACGTGACCTCTTATCGGCAGGGTACCACCCGACCTGAGCGTCGCCTTAGCCCGCTTCGGGCATTAGGTCGGCGCTCAATGCCGCTACGTACGGCAGGTTTCGGTACCGCTCGCCGAAATCGAGCCCGTAGCCGATCACGAAGCGGTTGGGAATCTCGAAGCCGATGTAGCGAACCGGGACCTCGATCTCGCGGCGCTCCGGCTTCGTCAGGAGCGCGCACACCTCGAGCGTCGCCGGCTCGCGCGCCTCGAGATTGCGAATCAGATACGAGAGCGTGAGACCCGAATCGATGATGTCCTCGAGGACGAGCACGTGGCGCGCCTCAATGTTGATGTCGAGGTCCTTGAGGATCCGCACCACACCGGAGGAGTCCGTCGAGGCCCCGTAGCTCGAGATCGCCATGAAGTCCACCTCGCAGGGGACGGTCAGGTGCCGCATGAAGTCGGCCATGAAGAAGACGGCGCCCTTGAGCACCCCGACGAGCAGCAGCTCCCGGCCCTCGTAGTCGGCCGAGACCTCGGCGCCGAGCTCCGCGATCCGCGTAGCGAGCGCGTCCTCGTCGACGAGGACCTCGCCCACCGCGCGCTCGAGCTCAGTCTGGGACACGCTCGGCCCTCACATCGGGGTGGTCGACGATTCCGGGCACCGCAACGACCTCGTCTCCCCGCACGACGAGAGGCCACGCTTCACGCTCCGACCGCGGGATCTTGGCGTCGACGAACACGTCCTGGATCTTCTTCTTGCGCCCGGCGAGATGGTCGCCGGGCCGCCACCCGCGTACCTTAAGGCCTCCGAGCCCAGACTCAATGGACCACGGGCCCCAGCGCACGCGCCCCTCGAGCGCGATCGGGCCCTCCTCGAGCCAGAGGCGGTCGTACTCGCGCACGACCTGCAGCCCTTTCCCGAGGTCGAGCCGCGTCGAGCCGGGGCCGGATTCGAGCAGCTCGACGAGCGCGGGCGGCATCGTTCGCTGTTCCGCCAGGCGCCAGAGGTTCGTGCGGGCGCCGGGGTGCAGCCGCTCGAGGAGGGGCAGGATCTGATCTCGGATCAGGCCGCGCTTCGTGTCGGCATTCGAGACATCGACGCGAAACGGCACGCGTTCCTCGCGCAGATATGCCACGATCTCGTCGCGCCACGACGACAGTAGTGGGCGGACGATCCCGTCCTCGCGGTTGACCTTGATACCCCCGGGCGCGCCGCTCGCGACCGCGCGGTACAGCGCGGTCTCGGCCTGATCGTCGGCCGTGTGCCCTGTCGCGCGCAGTCGGTCGATCGCGAACGAGTACCGGATCCGCCGGAGCTCGTCCTCCGTCTGGCCCCCGCGCCCGTCGACGACCTCGGCGCCCATCAGGTCCCGGCAGAAGCGCGCGTCCTCGTCCGACTCGTCGCCGCGCAGGCCGTGGTTGACGTGCAGGGCGGCGACGTCGTAATCGAGCTCGCGCAGCACGTGCCACAGACACGTCGAATCGGGACCACCCGAGACCAGGCAGGTGACGGAACCCCCCTCGGGGATCAAAGCATGCGCGCGAATGAACTCGGCGACGCCGTTGCGGAACTGGCGCGGATCCATGCGCCTATTGTTGCGATCGCCGCCGGCGAGGGAGCGCCGCCGTTCTACAGCAGCGGCGCGACGTCGCAGCCGCGCTCACGCAGCGCCGGCTCGGCCTGCGCCAGCGCGTCGTGCGCGTAGTTGGCGAGCCCGTACGAGCGGTACACGTGCTTGCCGCCGTCCTTGTGCCTGGCCTGGAGCTGAACGCCCTTGGCGTACTCGATGAACATCCCGACCATCAGGCGGCGCGTCCGCGAAAGCGACGGATCCGTCGGCGATGTGCCCGCGACGATCTTCGCCGCCTGCTTCGCCTGCGCGACCACCTCGTCGGCACCCGACTCGCCGCTCAGATACTGCTGGCCCCAAAGCCCGATCGCGGTCATGTTCGTCCGCGCCGCCTCGATGAACTGACGGTCGGTCACGCTGCAGGTATGGGTGAGCGAAGGTCGGGCACGACTCGCCGTCGCAAGCGACAGCGCAACCGTGAACGCCACGACCAGGCCCGCCGCAGTAAGGCCAATCCGCCGCACGATACGGAGAATGGGCGCTCCACGGGCGCACCGCCTCCCCCGTTCCAGGGAATCAGCGCCTAGGCGTCGAGTCGCTCCGCACGCCGCTTCGGCTTCAGCAACCGGTGCCCGGCATAGGAAGCGAGCTCGAGCGCGAGCCATCGCGCGACCCACAACACCGCCACCGCCACGAGCAGCCGCTTCAAAAGACCAGGCTCCTGTAGGTGATGGTCTGCCTCATTCCGATCGCCTCGTAGACCCGGATCGCCGTCGCGTTCTCGCGCCGCACGAACAGAGTCACGACGGGGACGACCTCGAGCAGGCGCCGGCAGAGGTCGCGCATCCCTCGCTTCCCATAGCCACGGTTTCGGACCTCCGGGTCGACCCAGACCTGCGCGATCTGCACGGCGGCGGGTGTCCAGGCCGAAGCCTCGGCCTTGAACAGGATCGTCCCGTTCTCCTCCCAGACCCAGGAGCGGCCGTCGTCGATCTGCGAACGCGTCCGCCAGCGGAAGCCGTCGGGGTCGCGCCGCAGCGGGTCGATCCCGAGCTCGACCTCGTGCGCCTGCGCGCACGCCGGCAGCAGCAGCTCGAAGTCGTCCGGGGTCGCATCCCGCAGGCCGGTGCCGGCCGGCTCCGGCGGCTCGTCGAGAACGTAGACCGGCTGGCCCGGCCGATCCTCACGCGGCTCTCTCATGTCCTCGCGCGCGGCGGCCCACAGCTCCGAGACGGCGCGCTCCTCGCCGATGATCATCCGCGCTCTGCCCTCGACTGTCGCGCGCGCGAACTCGTCGCAACGCTCGCCGGATGGCACTACGTTCGCGCCGACGTGGCACAAAGCCTTGAGACCGCCGTCACCCTCGACCGCCGTAAAGCGGCCGAGCCCGCGCCTCGCGACGTCCTCGAGAAACACACGCTCGACCGGGTCCTCGGCGCAGAACGCGAGGACCTGGTCGAGCCGCGGCTCGAGGAGCGTGGCCATCACCCGCCGAAACTTTAGGCTCTTCCCGTGCCGATCCACATCCGGGCAAACGAGGGCGACTACGCGGAGGCCTGCCTCCTGCCCGGCGACCCCCTGCGCGCGCGTTACATCGCCGAGACCTACCTCGACGAAGCCAAGGAGACAAACGCCGAGCGCGGGATGCTCGGCTACACCGGCACCTTCGACGGCCAGCCGGTCTCAGTCCAGGCGACCGGGATGGGATGTCCCTCTGCGGCGATCGTGATGGAGGAGCTCGTTCAGCTGGGCGTCAAGCGCTTCGTCAGGGTCGGAACCTGCGGCGGCCTGCAACCCGATATGGCGCTCGGCGACCTGATCGTCGCGCTCTCCGCGATCCCCGCCGACTCGACCGCCCGCCACCTCGTCGGAACGGACGTCCATTGCCCTACGTCCGACTGGGACCTCGTCCACGGGGCTGTCCACCACGCGAAGGAGGTCGGCCAGCCGCTGCGCGTCGGCCCGATCGTCTCGAGCGACCTCTTCTACAACCCGGACGACGGGCAGTACGACCGCTGGTCGTCGCGCGGCGTGTTGGCCGTCGAGATGGAAGCGGCGGTCTTGTTCACGTTGGGCGCGCTGCGCCGCGTCCAGGCCGGCTGCCTGCTCACGGTGAGCGACGTCGTCGTGGAGGGCGAGTTCACGCGTATCTCGGACGACGAGCTCCGCGCCGCGGTCGACCGGATGACGCGGATCGCGCTCGCGACGGTGGCGGCTCATTAAGACCGTCTTTCTCGTCAATCCGGCGTCGGCGAACGGGAAGACGGGGAGGCGCTGGCCCGAGATCGCGCGGGCCGCGCATGCTGCTGGGCTGCGGGGCGAGGCGATTTTCTCCGAGCGTCCCGGCCAGCTGGGCGACCTCGCGCGGGAGGCTGCAGACGAAGGCGCGACGCTGCTCGTCGTCGTCGGCGGCGACGGGACGGTGCATGAGGTCGTGAACGGCATCGCCGGCCGCGACGGCGTCGAGCTCGCGCTCATTCCCCGCGGAACCGGCTGGGACTTCGCTCGCACGCACTCCGTTCCGAAGCGGCTGGAAGAGGCGCTGCGGATCGCGCGAGACGGTCAGGCGCGCCCGTTCGACCTCGGCCGGGCGACATACCTCGCCGACGGCTCGGAGGAGACGGCGTGGTTCGCGAACATGGCCAGCGTGGGAATGAGCGGCGCCGTCGCCGCCAAGGCGAACTCGACGACCAAGGCCCTGGGAGCGAAGACGTCGTACCTGGTCGCTCTCGGGACGGTCTTCGCCCGCTGGAAGAACGTCCAGCTCCGGGTTCGCGTCGACGAGGAGGAGCGCAACGGGCTCATGGAAGACACGATCGTGGCGGTCGGCCGATATCTCGCAGGCGGGATGATGATCACGCCGGACGCGGAGCCGGACGACGAGCTGTTCGACGTGCTGCTGATCGGGGACTTGACGAAGACGGAGCTCGTCCGCGTCATGCCGAAGATCTACCGCGGGACGCACCTGCCGCACCCGAAGGGCGAGGTCCTTCGCGGCCGCACGGTTTCTATCGAGGCCGAGGGCTCTCTGCCGATTCAGCTCGACGGCGAGCAGCCGGGGACGACGCCGGCGCATTTCGAGGTCGCGCCCGGCGCACTGCGGCTACGGGTCCCGCGCTAGCTTTGGCCGCTACTGGAAGGTCGCGAGGTGGTCCGGCGTGTGGTCCCGCTTCGCCTGCCGGCCTCCGCCTTTCCCTTCGCAGCCGAGCCCGTCGTGCGCCTCGTCGCCGACTTGGCCGCCGAGGTCCGCTTCCGTGTCCCGGTCCCTTGGGCGGAAAGCTGGTCGACCTTGCGCTCGAGTGCCTTCACCCGCCGCTCGAGTGCGCCGAGCTCGCGCACGCGCTTCTGGAGATCGTCGACGCGCTTGCTCATCGAGCCGACGCTGTCGAGCACGTTCTTCGCGCCCGGCAGATCGACGATCCGGCCGATCACTTCTTCGCCCCGGTCGGCGAGCCGACCGATCAGGTCTGGTTTTCGCTGAGCCATGCTGGATGTATACCGTCCCGCTCGGCGGGCTAACCCTTGAGGCGTCTCAACGAGTACGTCAGTGCGTAGCAGCCGCGGCGGTTCAGGGGCGGACAGGTCGAGTTGACGAACGACGGCCGCAGCGTTCGCGTTCCCAGCTCGCGCGCTCCCCGGAAGTGGCGCACGACCATGCCCGGAGCGTCGTCGCCCTCGAAGGAGCCGAACTCCCTCGTGGGCGGGCACGGCGCCAGAGGCCGGCTCGGGCCCGAGGCGTTGCCGAGCAATCCGAAGTCGCACTCGCGTGTGAACACGAAGAGCCTCCACGGCGCTCCCCGCGCGACGTAGAAGTCGATCGCACGGCGGTTGCGGAAGACGCTCCCGTCGCGCGCGCGAAGGACACCCGGCGGCCACATTCCCCAGACGCCGGCGATGTCCCAGTAGACGTTCCACTCGCCAGGGGCACTCGTCACCTGCTCCTTGTGCATGGTCTGCTTCGTCGGGCAGCGGGGGCGGGTGCGCGGACAGCCGGGGTCCATCGCGCGACGTACGAGCAGTCGCGGAAACGTCATGCGAAGGTGGAGGAGCCGTCGGCGCGGGGGCACGGTCCAGCCGACGAAGATCTGCTTCGCCACCACGTTCGGGCGGCCGAGGGCGCTCTTGATCATGAGGTCGACGACCGCCCGCCGCCCGGCCCCGTGCACGCCGAGAACCGGAGCCGGTCCGCCGCGGCTGCCTCGGTCGACGACCCGCCAGGTCAGCCGCGCTCGCGGGGACGGCTTCGGCGGAGCGAGGACCGTGAACTGGTACAAGCCGCCAACGTCCTGCCAGTCGCGCTCACGGTCGAGACAGGCGCGGAAGGCGATCTTCTCGCTGCGCGTCTTGTGCGCGCAATCCGCCTGGACGCCGGCGTAGGTCTCTTCCGTAGACGCGAAGAGGTCGGCTTCCGCCTCGCCGCGCCGGCTGTTCGGCGACGGGGCGCCCGGGTTCCGTTGGAGCCAGAGGGCACGGTAGGAGTGGATCTCGGTGCGCTCGCCTCCGCCCGACCAATGGCCGCAGTCCCACACCCAGTTGCCGAGCAGCGCCACCCGGTCGCCGAGCTCCGGCCACGCGAACATGGGCAGCGCCAGCTGCTCGCGCTCCACATGGATCCGCCTCGACAGGGGTGAGCGCCCGGCGAAGTTGCCGACGCCGAGGAGGTAGCCGTCCGACGCGTCGGGCCTGACGTCGAAGTTGAAGTCGTAGGAATGATGGACCAACGGCACGTCCTCCGGCGTCGGATGGACGCCGAGGTCCTTCGGGTAATAGCCGTCGACGACGCCGCGCAGCCAGCGCGGCGGAGGCGGCGCCTCGCTCGGCTTGGTGTCGCGGTCGTTGACGTAGACCCACGTGGGCGACTCGCGCCGGACCGTCGCCAGGTAATCGCGGACGCAGCCGTCCTGCATCGCCTGAAGGTTCGGATCCGGCCGGCCGGCCGCGAAGACGCTGACGGCCGCGGCGGCCGCGAGTGCGCCCGCGAGGAGCGCGAGCCTCACGCGCGGATCACAACGGGAGTGCCGGGCGGCGTCGACCGATACAGACGCTCTAGCACGTCGTTCCGCACGTGCAGGCAACCGTTCGAGGCGGCGCGTCCGATCGTCCACGGCGCGTTCGTGCCGTGGATTGCCGCCTGCGCGCCGTCCAGCCAGCCGGTGTGGTTGAGCGAGAACGCGGAGATGCCGAGGATGCCCGGCCCGTACGGTCCCGTCGGCTCAGCCGGCCGGATCCGCTGGTCAATGTAGTAGCGACCGACGGGCGTGGGCGTCGCGCTCGCTCCGATTCCGACCCGGATCCGCAGGACCGGTCTCCCGCGTCGCAGGAGGACGAGTCGCCGCTCCGAGAGGTCGACCGCGATGCGCGTCGCGACCCGTCCGACGAGCAGGTCGCGTTCGCGAACGTAGCCGGTGATCCCGTTCGGCTCCAATGGCAGCTGCACCCGATACCACCGCGAGCAGCGGCGATCGCCGGCGGCGCCGAGGATCCCGAAAACGGAGCGGGCGCCGTTCGCGTTCAAGCGGCCGAAGCGCGCGAAAGGCTGCAGCCCGGGCGCGCGGTACACCTTTGCGCTCTCGCGGACGGCGGCCGCGTATGCGACGCGCTGGTTGCCGAGCGCGTGCGGCCCCGCGCACGGGGAGCCTGCGGCGAGCGCCGCGAGGAGGCCGACGACTCCGAAGAGCACCTCCGAATTTTCACAACTTCTTCACCCTTTCTTGCGTCGTAGTTTCCGAACGTGTCGCTACGGTTCGAGGAGATGAAGAAGCTGGCGCTTCACCCGAAGACTCAGCACAAGCACAACGTCGTGGCCATGCACGCGCTCCGGCAACGCGAGGGCGTTCCGTACGAGGTCGAACGGCGTGTGTGCAGTGAGTGCAGGCAGGTGCTCGACGAGCGCCCGCTGCGCCGCGCCGCGGCCTAGCCGCTGAGCGTCGCCACGACGTCGGAGAGGACCTCTCCGGCGCTTCCGTCGATCTTGAGTGTCGCCCGCCGGTCGTAGGGCGTCGGCCCCTTCGTCACGATTGCGAGGTCGCCGCCCGCGGCCAGCGTTTCCTGCGGTAGCCCCGCGACCGGGTGTACCTCGAGCGCGGAGCCGACGACGAGCATGAGCGCCGCCTGACGGGCGAGCTCGAAGGCACGGTCGATCGCCGCCTCGGGCAGCAGCTCCCCGAAGAAGACCACGTCGGGCTTCAGTACCGCTCCACACTCGCGGCAGGTGGGCGCATCGGACTGCTCGAGCAGCTGGAGAACCTCGGACAGCTCGTGAGCCGTGACGCACTGCGGGCACGTGAACGTTCGGATCGACCCGTGCACCTCGATCACCTCGCGGCTTCCCGCGCGCTCGTGGAGCAGGTCGATGTTCTGCGTGATCACCGCCTGAACGAGCCCGCGCCGCTCGAGCTCGGCGATCGCAGCATGGGCCGCGTTCGGCTCGGCTTCGGTCAGGATCGAAACGCGGGGCGCGTAGAAGCTCCAGACCTTGACCGGGTCGGCGCGGAACGCCGGCAGCGAGGCGTACTCCATCGGATCGAACTCCGCCCACAGGCCGGTCGGGGAGCGGAAGTCGGGGATCCCGCTCTCGGTCGACACACCTGCGCCGGTGAGAACGACGCAAGGCTGGCGCTTCCGAATCAACTCCGCGAGCGCCGTAGATTTCACCCATCGATTTTCACTTCTCGACCGAGGTGCGGGTTCGGTTCGCCGAGACCGACGCGCAGGGAATCGCCCACCACGCGATCTACCTCGTGTGGTTCGAGGTGGCGCGGATCGATTACCTCGCGCGTTTCAAGGGCGGCTACCGGACGCTGCAGGAGCAGGGAATCGAGGCGCTGACGCTCGATGCGCAGGTCACCTTTCGCGCGCTCGCGCGCTTCGACGACACGCTCACGATCCATGCGCGATGCGGCGGCCTTCGCGGCGCGCGCTTCCGGTTCGACTACCGCGTGGAACGCGGTACGGAGCTGATCGCCGATGGCTCGACCGGCCATGCCTGCGCCGACGCGCGGACGCTGCGGCCGACGCGGGTTCCGGAATGGCTCGTCGAGGAGATCGCTAGAGCTGAGGCTGCTTAGGCGGCGGAGGCGGCGCCGTCGAAGGCGGCGGCGGAGGCGGCGGCTTCTTTTTCTTCTTCGGCTGGGGCGGAGGCGGCTTCGGCTTCGGTTTCGGCTTCGTACCGACGTGAACGATCTTCGGCTCGGAGCGGTAGTACGAGGACCACGTGTCGTTGTAGATGAGCCTTCCGGCGGCGGAGTAGACCCGCCGCTCGACGCTCGTGGACCGGGCGGGCTCGCCAAAGTCCTCGATCGCCGTCTGCCCCTGTGTCACATCCGGCTCGGGGACGTACCGGACCGTGGGCGCCGCGCGCTCGACGAGCGGGGCGGTTTTCGTGACCACGCGCCGGTGAACCGGCGTTCCGTAGAGGTTCACCACGAGCGCGGAGGGGCCGACGAAGGTACGCAGCAGCAGCCAGTGCGCGGTGTCGTTCACGAACCGCAGATCGGTGTCGGGGTAGTTGACCGTCGCGTCGCGGCCGGTCGGATAGTGGCTGATGTAGAGCGCGTGGTTCGTGCGCGACGTGATCTTCAGCCCGGCCTCGTAAGCGGCGTTGAAGACCGTCGTGGAGACCTGGCAGACGCCGCCGCCGAGCCCCGTTTGCAACTCACCGTTGATGATCACGGGCGCCTCGCGGAAGCCCTTCTCCGCGGTGCGGGCCCCCGTCGTGGCATTGAAGGAGAAGGTCGCGCCCGGCGCGATCAAGTGGCCGTCGAGCAACCGCGCGACGAGCTGGACGTTGTGAATCCGGTTCGGATCGCCGCCGTAGATGGTCTCGTAGCCGCCGACGAGGCGCTTGATCCCGAGCGCGCGCGCCTCGGCCGTCGAGCGGCCGGGCTGCCTTCGGACGAGCACCACTGTCGCCACGCGCCTCCTGCCCAGTGCCGCCCGCAGAACGCGGCTCGCCGTCTCGGGCACGTCGAGGATACGCCCTGGTCGAGCCGGGGTAACGCTGACGGCTCCGTCGCTGGCGACGGCGAACCCCGCGTCGCGCGGCGCCCTGTTGATTGCCGTGGACAGACCCTTGAAGTATCTGTTTGCGCCGGGGCCGCCGATCTGGACGGCACTCCGGCCGCCGCGCGGCAGGAGGAGCATGTGCGCGAGCTCCGACTGAGGCAGCCACCAGCTCGCGTAGCCCATCCTCATTCGCACCGGACCCGACAGCGCAGTCCGTGCCTTCGCCGCCGCAGTCTCGATCTGGCCGTTCGTAACGTGGGGGCGATCGAGGCGAACGGGGAGTGCCACCGGGACATCGCGCCGGAAGCTCGCGAGCGCGTCGACCACGACATGCGCAGCGGCATCGCGATCGAGCCTGCGGCCCGACCTGCCCGAGACGACGACCGGTTGGAGCCCGTTCAGGTGAAGCGAAGGCTCGCGGTGGGGGCGGCCGAGAGCACGTGCCATGACGTTCAGCTCATAGTTCAGCGCCGCCTCGTAGACCGTCGTGGGCGGCGTCACGTCAGCGCCGAAGACGCGCACGCCGATCCGGCGAAAGCCGCGAATGGGGCCGAACCCCCCGCCCTGCCGATGCGCAGCCTCGACCGCGGCGTTCCAATCCGTGTGGACGCCGAGCTGCGCAGGCCTGATCGTCCATCGGCGGTCACCGGCCGCGAATACGACGGGAACGTTCGCGACGGCGGCCGCCCTGCGATCGAGCTGCCTCTTCGCGGCGCCGGGGGTCAGACCGCCGACATCGAGGCCGGCGATCCGGACGCCTTCGGCAAGGCGCTTCGACGAGCCTGCGTACACGAAGCCGAGCACCGCGGCAACGACCGCGATGAGGGTGAGCACGAGCACGGTCCACTGCACCAACAACCGCTGCCGTCGTCGACGGCGCGCGGCGAGGCTCCGGCCCCGGTAAACCTCCGCTCGCAAGCGGCGAAGTCTAGCGCCGCCGTCCGCCGTCTTTAGAAGGTGAAGAGCTCGATTCCGCCGCTCACGTTGACCTCGGCGCCGGTCACGTACGACGCGAGGTCGGAGCAGAGAAACGCGACCACGTTCGACACTTCTTGCGGCTCGGCGGGGCGGCGAAGCGCCGTACGGCGGACGAGCCGCTCTCGGTTCTGCTCCGGAAGAAGCCCGAACGCCTCGGTCGCGACGATGCCCGCCACGAGCGCGTTGGCGGTGATGCCGTGCCGCGCGCCTTCGAGCGCAAGCGTCTTCGTCAGGCCCAGCAGCGCCGCTTTTGTCGCGGAATAGCTCGCCTGACCGAAGCCGCCAAGCGTGCCTGCGACCGACGCCATGGTCACGATGCGCCCCCACCCACGCTCGACCATCCCCGGCCACACGGCCTGCGCGCAGTTGAACGCGCCCGTGAGGTTGACACGCAGGTCGCGCTCCCACAGCTCGGGCGACTGGTCTTCGAGCCGCGCTATGTGGTCGAGCATCCCCGCGTTTGCGACGAGGATGTCGATTCGGCCGATGTCACCGACCGTCGCCTCCACCTGCGCCCGATCGGTGACGTCGCAGGGGATAACGCCATCGGCCTCGAGCACGTCGGCGACCGCGACGTCGGCGCCGGCGCGGCGCAAGGTCTCCGCGTGCGCTCGACCGAGCCCTCTGGCCCCGCCGGTGACGAGCGCAACCCGTCCCGACAGGTCGATCTCGACCGGCACTACTCGGGTCGAGATACTGAGGCGTCGCTTGCGATGCCGACTTCATGACGGGCAGGCTCCGCCTGCCCGTCAGTCTGAAATGAATCGACGGCGCTCACGATTCTTCTCGCGGCAGAAAAATCTCGCGCGCGATCACGAGCCGCTGGATCTGCGAGGTGCCCTCGTAGATCTGGAACAGCTTTGCGTCCCGCATCAGCTTCTCGACCGGGTATTCCTTGATGTAGCCGTACCCGCCGAAGATCTGCACGGCGTCGGTCGTGACTTTCATCGCCGTGTCGGCGGCAAAGCGCTTCGCGAACGAGGACTGGAGCGTGGCGCGCTTGCCCTGATCGATCAGCCACGCCGCCTGCCAGGCGAGCAGCCGCGCCGCCTCGATCTCTGCGGCCATGTCCGCGATAAGGAAATTGACACCCTGGTTCATCGCGATCGGCTGGCCGAACTGGACGCGCTCGCGCGCATAGTCGACGGCGTATTCGAACGCTGCGCGTGCAACGCCGACGGCACCGACCGCTGTGCCCGGGCGGGTGAAGTCGAGCGTCTTCATGGCGATCTTGAAGCCGTCGCCCTCTTCCGCCAGCCTGTTCCGAGCAGGAACTTTGACGTCCTGGAAGGCGATCGCGGATGTGTCTGTCGCGCGCTGGCCCATCTTGTCGAGGTGCTTCTCGACCGTGACGCCGTCCGCGTCGGAGGGGACGACGAAGCAGCTGAGGCCGCGGTGGCCCGCCGAGCGCTCGGTCGACGCGAAGACCGTCAACCAGTCGGCGTGGCCGGCGTTCGTGATGAACATCTTCGAGCCGTTGAGGACGTAGTCGTCCCCATGCCGGACGGCGGTGGTCTGGATGCTCGAGACGTCCGACCCCGCGTTCGGCTCGGACAGCGCGAACGAGGTGAGGATCGGCTCCTCGAGCAGGGGCGGCAGCCACTCCCGCTTCTGGTCGTCCGTCCCGGCGATGATCACCGGGCCGTGGCCGAGGCCGTTGACGCCGATCGCAGTGCCGATCCCGGCGCAGCCCCAGCAAATCTCCTCACCGACGAGCATCCCCTCGAACGCACCGAGCCCTAGGCCGCCGTACTCCTCTGGGACGTGCAGGTTCATCAGGCCGAGCCCGTGCGCCTTCGCGATCACGTCGGCTGGGTGCGTCGAGTGCTCGTCGTACTCGCGTTCCTTCGGCCGGATCTCGCGCTCGGCGAACTCGTGCGCGAGCTCGCGGAGCGCCTTCTGCTCCTCCGTCAGGGCGAACGAGACGCCCGTTGCCGTCTGCTGCTCGAAGACCGCCACCGAGCCCAAGAATAGCTTGATTGACTGGTCAGTCAATCGTCGTACTGCGCCCTGAACCGCAGGACGCGCAGCACGTGCCGGTCGAGCTCGCCCCGACGGGCGAGCGGCACGAGCGCGTGAATCGCGCGCGCCGCATCGGCAGCCTTCGGGAAGAGCACGAGATCGGCCCCCGCGCGGACAGCCTGCACCGCCCAGAGCGGCGCCATCTCGCTGCCGAGCACCCCGAGCGAGTCCGTGATCGCGACGCCGTCGAAGCCGAGACCGCGAAGGAGCCGGTAGGCCGCCGGATCGAGCACGGCCCGGCGGCGGCCGAGGTTCCGGTAGATGCCGTGGCCGACCATCACGCACGGCACGCCCGCCTCGATCGCCGCGCGGTACGGCGCGAGGTCGGAGTCGCGCATCCGACCACGGACGTAGAGCCGCTCGTCGGTGGAGATCGGCAGCGAGCCGAGACCGGGAAAGTGCTTGGCGCACGCTCCCGCTCCCGCGGCCGCGAGGCCGCGGGCGACTGCGTCGCCGGCGAGCGGCGATGGGAACTGGCGGGAGCCGAGCGGGCCGTCGGAGAGGTCGAGCACCGGCGCGAGGTCGACGTCGACGCCGGCGTTGCGAAGTCCGCCGGCAGTCTCGACGCCTGCGGCGTACGCCTCTTGCCGGCTGCGGATCTCCGCCGCCGCCCGCCACGGCGCCACCGCCGGGAAGGTCTTGACGACGCCGCCCTCCTGGTCCGCGTAGACGAGCGCGCCGGGAGGACGCGGCTCCTCCCGATCCCACTGCCGCACGATCACGCCGCCCGCGAAGGGCGCTGCGGGTAGGCCGGAGACGACGAGCAAGCCCGCCTTCTGCTGCGGCGTGAAGCCGATCAGCGCGGCGGCGGTGAAGAGCGCGCCGAGCATCGCCGAACCGTACCGGGGGTACGATCCAGCGATGGCGATCACGAAGCAACCGGCCGCGATCGACCCCTACGACTTCCTTGCGCTCGACGCATTGCTCGACGACGAGGAGCGGGCGATCCGCGACACGGTGCGCGAGTTCGTCCGCAACCGCATCCTCCCCGAGGTCGGCGACTGGTTCGAGGAGGGCGCCTTTCCGACGCGCGAGCTCGCAGCCGAGATCGGCCGGCTCGGCCTCTTCGGGATGCACCTCGAGGGCTACGGCCTACCCGGCGCGAGCGCAGTCGCCTACGGCCTCGCCTGCCTCGAGCTCGAGGCAGGCGACTCGGGCGTCCGCAGCCTCGTCTCCGTCCAGGGATCGCTGGCGATGTTCGCAATCTGGCGCTGGGGGACGGAGGAGCAGAAGGAGCGGTGGCTCCCACCGATGCACGCAGGCGAGGCGATCGGCTGCTTCGGCCTGACCGAGCCCGACGCCGGCTCCGACCCGGCGTCGATGCGCACGCGTGCGCGCCGCGACGGGTCCGACTGGATCCTGAACGGGGCAAAGATGTGGATCACGAACGGCACGGTTGCCGACGTCGCGATCGTCTGGGCACGCACCGACGACGGCGCGATCAACGGCTTCCTCATCGAAGCAGGCATGTCGGGCTTCGAGGCGCCGGAGATGAAACGGAAGCTGTCGCTGCGCGCGTCGGTCACGTCGGAGCTCGTCCTGCGCGACGTACGCGTGCCCGAGGCAAACCGCTTCCCAGAGGTGTCGACGCTGCGCGGCCCGCTGTCCTGCCTCAACGAGGCGCGCTATGGGATCGTCTGGGGCGCCGTCGGCGCAGGCCGAGCCTGCTTCGAGGCGGCGCTCGAGTACGCGCGCGAGCGGCTCGTGTTCGGCAAGCCCATCGCGGCGTACCAGCTGACGCAGGAGAAGCTGGCGGAGATGGCGCTCGAGGTGAATCGGGGAAGTCTCGTCGCACTCCATCTCGGCCGGATGAAGGACGACGAGACGCTGCGACCCGAGCACGTGAGCATGGGCAAGATGGGCAATGTGCGCGGAGCGCTCGAGGTCGCGCGAACCGCGCGCTCCGTCCTCGGAGGCAACGGGATCACGCTCGAGTACCCGGTCATCCGGCACATGAACAACCTCGAGTCGGTCCTCACCTACGAGGGGACGCACGAGGTGCACACGCTGACGGTCGGGAAGGCCCTGACCGGCGAAGACGCGTTTCGCTAGACGGCGCTGACGGCTAGACCGGGATGGTCGCGCGGAGGATCGTCGGCCCGCCTCTCGGGCTCTCGATCGACAGCTCGCCGTCGAGCGCCTCGCCGCGGTCCGACAAGCCGCTGAGACCCGAGCCGTTGGCGGCGTCGGCGCCGCCGACACCGTCGTCCTCGATCTCGGCGACGACGAGCCCGTCCTCCTGGAAGACCCGCACGCTGGCGACACGAGCCCGCGCGTACTTCGCCACGTTCGTCAGAGCCTCGGCGACGACGTAGTAGATCGCCGCCTCGATCTGCGGAGCCAGACGCTCGTTCGGCGCCGTCTCGACCTCGACCGGCACCGTCGAGCGCACCGCGAGCATCTCGAGCGCTTCCGGCAGCCCCCGATCGGTGAGCACGGCCGGATGGATGCCTCGCGCGAGCTCGCGCAGCTCCTCCAGTGCCTCGTCGAGCTCCGATTCGATCGCAGCCAGCTGCTTCTCGGCAGAGGACGCGCGACCGTCCTTCAACGCCTTCCGTGCCATGCGGAGGGAGAGCGAGACACTGACGAGGCGCTGCTGCGCGCCGTCGTGCAGGTCACGCTCGATCCGCCGCCGCGTCGTGTCGGCGGCTTCGACGATCCGCGCGCGCGAGGCCCGAAGCTGCTCCTGCTCTCGCTTCAGGGCCGTCACGTCGACGCCCGAGAAGAAGATGCACTCGCGCCCTTCCGAGTTCGCGACGCGGCGCTTGATCCACGACACCAGCGCGGTCGAGCCGTCGGGACGCCGGAATGCGGTCTCGTGCTCGACGTCCTCGTCCCGGCTGACGAGCCGGCGTTTGGCGTCGGCGGCCTCTCTCGGCGCTATGAAGACCTCATGGAAGAGCTCGCCGCGCGTGTTGGAGTCGTCGGGCAGTCCCGAGAGGATCTCGAGCGCCGCGTTGTAGCGGAGGATCCGCAGGTCGGCGTCGAGCACGCAGAAGAGCGCCGGTGTGCTGTCGACGACCGTCCGGGTGAACTCCCGTTCGCGCTCGAGCTCCTCGATCCGCGTGCTCAGCTCGCGCGCGAGCCGCTCGTTCTCGGCTGCGAGAGCCGTTGCCTTCTTTCTCGTCCGCGGCAACCGACTACTCCCGTCAGTCGGCCGAGCCGCGGAACAGGCTCTGCGCCCGGCCCCACGCGATCCGCGCGACGGTGCGGCCGGCCGCGCGCTCCTCGAGGTCACCTTGCTCGAAGTGGATGCCGCCGTAACGACGGGACAGGCCCGCCTGGTCGGCCGCGTCCGAGAACGTCGGCCAGGTGAGCGTCACGTCCCGCGCGGGAACGGCTCCCGGCTCGACCTTCGAGCTGCCGGCGGGAACAACAACGGTCGCGCCGAACCGGTCCTTCCCGGTGAACAGCCGCAGGATCTCGGCGCCGGCCGCGCTGAACGTGCTGTGCCCCGAGCTGAACTCGGCGAACGGTGGTGTCGGAAACGTCGACGGCTGGTACGGACGCCAAGCGCCGCCGTCGATCGTCTGCGTCCCTTGGAGGGGCCCGGCCCACGCGCGGATCGAGCGCCCGTTGAAGAGGTGCCGGATCGCCGTGATCGGACGTTGCGAGTCGAACGCCCGCTTGTTGTCCCAGCAGCAGATACCCGCGTCGAAGATCGCGTTCGTCAGCGCGAAGAACAGCTTCACGTCGAGGTCGACGCCGTGCTCGTTCGCGCCGTGGTGGTCACGCCGGGAGACGGACTGCGCGAAGACGTTCCAGTGGCCCGGCGGGAGCTCGGAGCGGGGCCCGTCCGCCCAGTACTCCGCGATCGTCTTCTGCTCGTCGGTGAGCCCCGCGCTCAGCGCGACAACCGCCTCGGCCTGCGCCGTGTACTGCGCCGATCCGTGACGCGCCGGCCCGACCGGGGAGCGAAGCTGCGACCCGGATCCCAGCGCGAACGGCTCCACGAGGCCCCAGTGAGGCGCGATGAACCCGGGGGTCACCTTCGTCCCGGTCGCGTCCACGAAGGTGAGCGGCTGCCAGGCGTTCGGGTCGCGGACGAGTGAGGGGTCGAACGGCAGCACCGGGTCCATCGGCGCGTTCACGGGCGCGTAGCCGGTGTAGTCCGAGTAGGCGACGCCGGCCCGGCCGCCGGTCTCGTCACCAAGCTGGTTCGAGCCGTCGCGATGGCGGTAGGCAAGCACTGCGGCCGCGGCCGCGTTCCCGATCCCGACCGCCGTGGACGTGTCGATGCTCGCGTCCGTGGGGTCGTAGCCGAGACGCTGCATCAGGGGGTCGAAGGCCGTCGCCTTGCTGCCGGGGAAGAGATCGACGGCCGCGCGATAGGCCGCGAAGGTGATCGCAGCGTTCTTGTTCGAGAGCGTCCGCTCCCGTGGCGGCCGCCGCAGCGATCCCCCGAGCTGCGTCCCGACCGCGGTGCGGTCGTAGGCAGCCCACGCGTCATAGGCGCAGGTGTGCACGATCGCCAGTGCGCGCGCGACCATCGGCGGCCCGAGTCTCGACTCGCGGACGGCCTGGAGCGCGGCAGCGTTCCACTGGAGGACGACGCTGTCTGCGGACGCTCGCGCACGGTGGCGGAACCTGCCCGCGGCGGTGGCGACGCCCGGGAGCAGGAGCGCGGCTCCCCCGGCCCCCGCGGCCGCGACGAGCTCGCGGCGCGTCATCCGCTGATCGTGCTGCACCCCGCGTGGGTTCTACAGCCCGAACCCGGTCGCCGCAACAGGCGCCGGGAGCGGGCTCCGCGGGAGGCCCGGCCGCGGGGCGCCCATGTTGTAGTCCGCCGGAGCGACGTCGTTCGGGCCGTCGGGGTAGAAGAGGCTCGCCAGCGCCTGGATCTGACGGCGCCCCGGGCCGAGCTCGAACTGGCCACCTCCGTACATGCGGATGCCGTCCCCGTCGCAGTGCTCGATGCACTCGAGCAGCCGCCCGATCGTCCCGAAGCGCGACGGCTTGACGTTGAGCCGGCCCGGCCGCACCGGAAGAGCGAGCAGGTCGTTGACCGAATGGATCGGGGCGTCGAAGCTCAGCCGTCCTTCCTCGCCGCGCAGCACCTCCCCGCACTCGCCCTCCAGCCAGGCGTCCTCGATCACGGCTTCCGGGAAGAGCTCGACGACGGCGCGGTACAGCTCCGGATCGGGCTCGAGATCGACCACGGTGCCCCGGTAGTACGCCTTGAGGTCGAGCACGCGGACACGCCCGGTGGCCGCCAGCCGCTCCATCAACAGCCGATCCCAGTCGTTCTCGGGATCGAGCTTCAGCTCGAGCTCGGGATCGTGCTCGAGCCACGCGAACGCGTCGGCACGAGTCGAGACGACGAAGCGGACGGGACGGTACTCGCGACCGACGGCTGCGCCGAGGCTCAGGTCGTTCTGCAGCAGCGCCAGGTCGAGCGCGGCGCTCTCGAGGGCCCAGCGGCGGTAGTCCTTCGACGCTCCCATCTTCGGCTCTCCGTCGAAGAGCCGGATGCCGTCGAGGCTGTGCGAGAAGTCCGCGAGCGTCGTCCGGCCGGCGGGATCGACCTGCGGGAACCACTCATGGTCCTCAGCGGTGTAGGTCACGTCCTCGCCGACGCCCTCCCGGCCGTTCCCCCGCAGTGAGACGACCGTCGTGACCCGCGTGAACTCGGTCGAGACGTCGACGCTGCGACGCTCCGTGGCGAACTCTTCGAGCACGAGCTCGAGGTTCGCCAACCGGTCCCAGAGCGTCACGCCTCCACCCTCCCGGCTACGGCCGACGCGACGTGCTCGGCGTCCTCCGCTACACCGAGGAGCAACGCGGACTTCCGCTTGCGCAGCCAGTGGAGCCCCACGAAGTAGAGCCCCGGCTCCTCCGCGATCCCCTGCGACTGCCGAGGCCAGCCCTGCTCATCGAAGATCGGCAGCTCGATCCAGCCATAGTCCGGTCGCCAGCCGTTCGCCCAGAGGATCGTGCCGACGCCGGCCTTGCGGAGATCGAGCTCGGCGACCTCGGGTACCTCGCGCGGCTCCTCCGGCTCGGCGTCGTCCGGCGGCAGCTCGATGCCGCTTGTCAGCGCATGCTCGTCGAACCGCTGCTCGATCGTCGCGACGAAGTCGTCTCCCTCCGCCAGACGGCGATTGGCGTCTTCTGCGAACCCGGCACGTCCGTCCTCGAGCGCGATGAGGCGGCCGACGAGCGTGACGCCTTCGCGGGCCAGGCGCCGCGGGCCGACGAGATGCGGGACGTAGCTGCTGGCAACCGTCGGGTTGCAGCTCAGCCTTGCGGCCGGGGAGGGAAGCGTGTCGACGGTGTCGTCCGCGACGCCCGCGTCGACGAGCCAGTCGTAGATCGTGCGGCCCCGGTACGAGAAAGGCAGCGACGGGCAGCGCCCGACGGACAGGTGGACGTCGCGGCCGGCTCGGTTCAGCTCCGCAGCGATCTGGCAACCGGACTGGCCGCTGCCGACGACGATCACGCCGCCGTCCGGGAGCTGCTCCGGGTTGCGGTACTCCGAGGCGTGCAGCTGGAAGAGCCCGGCCACGTCGCCGGTCGCGCGCGCAGTCGGGCGGCGGAACGACCCGCTCGCGACGACCACGTTTGCGGCCCGGTACGTCCCGTCCGGCGTCTCGAGCCGGAAGCCCCCGTCGGCGTCGCGCCGCAGCGAGCGTGCTTCGACGCCGGTTCGGATCGTCCCGCCGATCGACTCCGCATACCGCTCGAGATACTCGACCGTCTCGGCCCGCGTCAGGAACGCGTCGGGGTCGTCGCCTCGGTACTCGTGGCCCGGCAGCTGGAGCCAGAAGCAGGGCGTGTTGAGCAGGAAGCTGTCCCAGCGCTCGCTCCGCCAGGTCTCCCTGACGAGGCCGCGCTCCAGGAGGACGTGCTCGTGCCCGCGCTGCCTCAGGCAATGGCTGATGGAGAGCCCGGCCTGACCGGCGCCGACGACGGCAGTCTCGACCGACTCGACGACGTCCGTCACCGGCTCAGCCGATCGTCGCCTCAGGGCGGCGGCCCGCAGGCTCCACCGCCATCAGCCGGTAGACGAGGGGGATCGCGGCGAGGATCGGGATGCCGCAGACCGGCCAGAGGATCTGATACCCGTTGGTCGCGTCGAGCCAGGGCCGGGCGAGGTCGATCGCGGCGCCCGCGATCGGCGCGCCGAGGAGGAGGCCGACGCCCTTGGTCGTCGTCGCGAGGCCGGAGATCGCGCCACGATGCTCGGCCGGCATCAGCTTGAAGAGGAGCCCCCAGGCCAACGTCATCACCGTTCCGCCGGCGACCGAGACGGGCACGATCAGCGCGAAGTACCAGGTGTGCCACTCCGTGGCGAAGCCGGCGACGAGGTAGCCGCCGCCGTAGACGAACGATGCGAAGAAGATCACGCGCGCGAGGCCGAAGCGGTCGCCGAGCCGTCCGGAGATGATCGCCGCGATGACGTAGCCGGTGGCGACGGCGCCGAGGATCGCCGAGGAGATCGCCTTCGACTCGTTCAGCCCGTCGATCACGTACAGCACGACGAAGGTGCGCGCGGCCGCGAACGTCCCTTCCCACGCCGCGTTTGCGATCAGGAAACGCCGTACCTCGGCCTCCTCGCGGAGGATGCTCCAGCTCCGCCGCAGGTACGCGCGGACGCCTTCGAAGACGCGACCGTGCCCCCCGTCCTCCTTGACCAGGAAGATCGCGGCGCCGCACGCCCCCGCCGTCACGAAGGCGGCGAGCACGAACGGCCCGGGCTGCCACGCCTTGAGCAGGAAGCCGCCGCCCACGAGCGCGGAGCCGAGCGCGATCCCGCGGAGCACGTGCTGGATCCCCTGCGCCCGCCCGTACATCGACTCCGGCAGCAGATCCGGATAGAGACCGCGGTAGGGCGGCTCGTAGACGTAGTACGCGAAGAAGAAGGCGAGGACGATCAGCGTCGTCGTCCAGAGGTTCGGCATGAACGGCATCAACAGCAACGTGAATGCGAGCGGGCCGACCGCGGCGAGCATGAAGGGCCGCCGCCGGCCGAGCGGCGTGTGGAAGGTGTCGCTCCAGGGGCCGATCACCGGCGACAGCGCGATTGCGAAGATGCCCTCCGCGCCGAGCACGAGCCCGATCAGCGTCCCGGAGTCGGTGAAGCGTGAGAGCACCGGCGGGAGGTAGGCAGCCGTCGTCGTGATCGAGAAGGCAAGCCCGAACGCGCCGAGGCCGAGCGCCCAAGGAAGCCAGCGGCTCGTCGCCGGCGCGCGCCGTTGGAGCTCGGCGACCGCGTGGGCCACTACGCGACTGCGGCGGCGCGGTCGGGAGCGAGACCGCCGCAGACGATCTCCACCACCGTGCGTTCGGCGGCGGCGATCTGCTCCTCTCCGTCGGGCAGCGTCCCGAGCACCCAGGCGGTGAGGATCTCCTCGAGCGCCCCGTAAAAGACGACGCTCGCAAGTCGTGCGTCGACGTCGGCGCGGAACTCCCCGTCGGCCTGGCCGCGCTCGACGATCCGCTCGATCGCCTGAAACGCCTGGCGGATCTCGGCCACGCGGCGCTGCAGATCCGGGCTGCGCAGCCCCTCGCGGATGACGACCCTGACGAGGTCGGGATCGCGCTTCCACGCGCGGAGGAGGATCTTCGCGATCCCGGTCAGGCGCTCGCGGGCGGGCTCGTCCGTCTCCTCCACCCGGTGCGCGGCGCCGACGATGTCGGTCCAGGTCTCCCGGAAGACCGAGTCGAGCACCTCCTCTTTCGAGCGGAAGTAGTGGTAGAGAAGCCCGTGCGCGACACCCGCTTCCTCGGCGATGTCACCCACGCGACAGGTGTGGTAGCCCTTCCGCGCGAACACGCGGACGGCTGCCTCCAGGATCAGGCGACGCTTGTCCTCGTGCCCGTTTGAACGCTCAGTCAAGGTTCTGAGCATAGTGGAGCCCTTGGAGGGTGTTGTCGTCGTGGACTTGACCCGGAACCTCCCGGGCCCCTTCGCGAGCCGTGAGCTGCTTCGACTCGGCGCCCGGGTCGTGCGGCTCGAAGCGCCAGACGGCGACCCTGTGCGCGAGGTGGCGCCGCAGTGGGACGAGGCGCTCAACGCCGGGAAGGAGTCGGTGCTCTGGGATGCCAGAGACGATCCAGGGCTAGGCCCTGCCCTGTGCAGCCGCGCCGACGTGGTCATCGAGGGGTTCCGTCCGGGCGTCGCGCATCGGCTCGGCGTCGGTCCGGACGCCGTCCCCGGCTCTGTCGTCTACTGCTCGATCACCGGCTTCGGCGAGGGCGAGCTGCGGGCCGGGCACGACCTCAACTACATGGGCTGGGCGGGGGCGCTGGAGCCGACCGCGCCCGCGATGCCGCCGCTGCCGGTTGCCGATCTCGCGGCGGGCGCGCTGACGGCCGTCACCCGCATCCTCGCGGCGCTGCTCGAACGCGGCCGCACCGGCCGGGGCGCCCGCATCGTCGTCTCGATGACCCACGAGGCGCACGAGCTGGCGCAGTTCGCCGGCCCGCTCACCGGAGCACTGGCCTGCTACCGGATCTACGAGACGGCGGACGGCCGCCATCTGACGATCGCCGCACTGGAGCCGCACTTCTGGCGCCGGCTGTGCGAGCTGCTGGAGCGGCCGGACCTCCTGCAGCGCGCGCACGACGCCCATGCCGAGCTGGAGGAGATCTTCCGGGCGAGGCCGCTCGCCGACTGGCTGGCGCTCTTCGAGGGCGAGGACGTGTGCGCCGGGCCGGTCGCGACGCTCTCCGAGGCGTCTTGGCAATTCGGCCGGCAGCCGCCGGCTCGTGCGCGCGCGCCGCGGCTCGGCGAGCACACCGAGGCCTGGCGCGCCGAGCTGGGGCTCTAGCCAAGGCCGCGCGTAGCGAGCCACGTGGCCCTTTGAGCCAGGTACAAGGGTCAGGCCCCTGGCCCTGGCCGTTTCGGACAACGCGGCTACGCCGGGCGCTCCCACGGGGCCGCGGACCGACGGCTCAGGCCTGCCCGATTCGGCCAGGGCCAAGGGCCTGACCCTTGGCCCTGGCTACTGCGGGCATGGCGGAAAGGGCAGCGGCGGACGCTAGCCCTGCTCGTCAGCCGGCGGCTGCGTGTTCCCGCCGGGCAGCGCCTTCGTCAGCTGCCCGAGCGCCTGCGTCACCTCGCTCGGGATGATCCAGACCTTGTTCGACTCGCCCTGCGCGATCTGCGGCAGCACCTGCAGGTACTGGTACGCAAGCAGCTTCGGGTCAGCGTCGCCCTCGTGGATCGCCCTGAACACCGTATCGATCGCCTTCGACTGCCCCTCCGCCTGGAGAATGGCGGCCTCCCGCTGGCCCTCCGCACGCAGGATCGCGCTCTGCTTCTCTCCCTCCGCCGTCAGGATCTGCGACTGCTTGACCCCCTCCGCGGTGAGGATGGCCGCGCGCTTGTCCCGTTCCGCGCGCAGCTGCTTCTCCATCGCGTCCTTGATCGTTGCGGGCGGGTCGATCGCCTTCAGCTCGACGCGGTTAACCCGAATCCCCCACTTCCCGGTCGCCTCGTCGAGCACCCCGCGCAGCTGACCGTTGATCTGGTCGCGTGACGTCAGCGTCTCCTCCAGATCGATGCCGCCAATCACGTTTCGGAGCGTCGTCACGGTCAGCTGCTCGATCCCCGAGATGAAGTTGTTGATCTCGTACGTCGCGGCCTTGGGGTCGGTCACCTGGAAGTAGATGACGGTGTCGATGCTGACGACAAGGTTGTCCTCCGTGATCACCGGCTGCGGCGGGAAGGACACGACCTGCTCGCGCAGATCGATCATGTCCCGGATGCGGTCGACGAACGGGACGACGATCGCGAGGCCCGGCGTCAGCGTGCGGGAGTAGCGCCCGAGCCGCTCGACGACGCCGGCGCGCGCCTGGGGAATGATCCGGACCGTGCGGGCGAGCGTGACGAGCACGAAGACCGCGACGGCGAGCAGGACGATGAGAGCGGCGGACATGACGATCCCTTTCTATTCGTAGACGAGCGCCGTTGCGCCCTCGATCTTGATGACTTCGACGCGCTCGCCCGGCTCGTAGACGCCGTCCTCCATGAACGCTCGCGCCGACCACTCTTCGCCGCCGATGCGGACGCGGCCCCCGTGTACGTCGACGCGCTGGAGGACGACGGCCTTCGTGCCCTCGAGCGCCGCCGTGCCGGTGCGGAGCGCTGCGGGCATGTGGAGGTGCCGCTTCGCGAGCGGTCGCAGGACGAGGAGGGATGCGAGCGAGCCGGCGATGAACACGATCAGCTGAAGCGCGGCGCCGACGCCCGCGAGCGCCAGGAGGCCGGCGACGACCGCGGCGACGGCCACGGGCCCCAGGATGAACAACCCCGGCGTGACGATCTCTCCGACCGCGAGCGCGATCGCCACGATCGCCCAGATCAACCAGTCGGGCACAGCTCGAATGGTATTGCGCCGTCAGGTCGGTCGGGCGACTCCGAGCGCCGCCGGGAGGCCGTACAGGTCGGTCAGCCGCGCCTCCACGTCGGGGTGACGATCCTCGCGGTCGACCAGGACCGCCCGCATCCCGAGCCCCCGCGCTCCCTCGACGTCCTCTTCGAGCGAGTCCCCCACCATCACGGCCTCGGCCGGAGCGACGCCGAGGAGGCCGAGCGCCGCCTGGAAGATCGTCGGGTGCGGCTTGACCCGGCCGTGCGAGCGCGAGTCCACGATCGCGTCGACGTCGAGGCGGTGGTGCGCCACGAACTCGGTCAGGTCGCGAATGCCGTTGGAGACGAGGCCGATCCGGAGCTCCGCGGCGCGCAGCTCCTCGAACACCGGCAGCGCGTCCTCGTAGAGCTCGAAGTTCTCGGCGACCTCCCAGCCCTGCTCGATCTCGGTCGCGCACTCTGAGGCGATCCCGGCGGGGCCGCCCATCCCGACGAAGATCTCCTCCGTGAAGGCGTGCCAGATCGAGTCGTCGTGGAGCAGCTCTGGATGCCGCTTCAGGTTCAGGACGGCCCCCTCCCGCGCCTCGTCGTAGCGGGTGGTGTCAAGCTCGACGCCGTGCCGGGCGGCGATGCGGGCGTAGCGCTCCGGCGAGAGCTCGGGCCCGGGGCGGCACAGCGTGAAGTCGACGTCGAAGAGGACGGCCCGCAGCATCAGCGCGCTTCTAGCAGCCAGCGCACGACGTCGAGGTGATCCTCGTGCCACTCGGCGTCGTAGGCCCACGCGAGCGTCTGGCCGATCGTCCAGCCGCGTGCGCGCTCTCGGTCGAGGCCGAGCTCGGAGGTGAGCCGGTCCAACCGGTGCAGGACGTCAGCCTTCGTGTGACCGAGCTCCCCGCCGCGCACGATCGGCGCGACCGAGAACTCCCGCTCGCCGGAGAGTGGCTTGGGGTCGATCACGAGCCACGGCTCGCGGTCCGCCGCGAGGACGTTCTCCGCGTGGAGGTCCTGATGGAGCAGCACCTGCTCGCCCTGCGTCGGCGACAGGTCCGTCAGCACCTCGACCGCGGCGTCGAGGAGCTGCCGCTCGTACGGCCGTCCCGAGCTCTCCCAGTGCCGCTCGAGGTACGACACCCACCACGCCGCCTCGTCGGCCAGCGGCCGGAAGCCGCCCGTCGGCTTCCACAGGCGCGGCAGGAGACCGATCAGCACGTCGAGCGCCGCGTCGGGCCCGGCGGTCGTCAGATGCGTGCCGGGCCGGCACTGCTCGAGCAAGAGCGCGTTGCGCGCATCGTCGCGGGCGAGCAGGCGCACGGCGCCGTCCCCGTTCCAGCGTTCGAGCGCGTCCGCTTCCTGCTCGGCCTCGCGGTGCGGCCAGAACACCTTGAGCACTGCGGGCGTCCCGTCCGGAAGCTCGGCGCGGACGACGTGCCCGACGACGCCGGGGACATACGGCTCGCCGAGGCGCAGCCCCCACTCCTCGGCGCACTCGACGACGACGTCGGGAGCGGTCGCGCGCCAGTCGTCCGGCGTCAGACCCGCGTCGGCCAACGATAGGCGTCGGGCTGCCGGTTCTTCAGCGACGGGAGCTTGGCCCGGATGTCCAGCAGCCGCGCCAGGTCGAGCTCCGCCGCGATCACCGTCTGCTCGTCCGGCGCCTGGGCCAGGACGATCCCCCACGGGTCGGCGATCAGCGAGCGGCCGTAGGCGGGCTTGCCCGGCAGCGTCTCGCCCACCTGCGCGGCGGCCGCGACATACAGCTGGTTCTCGATCGCGCGGGCGCGCAGGAGCACATGCCAGTGATCCTTCCCGGTCGGGGTCGTGAAGTGGGCCGGCACGGTCACGAGCTCCGCGCCCTCGAGCGCGAGGATCCGGTACAGCTCGGGGAAGCGGACGTCGTAGCAGACCGAGAGGCCGAGCCCCCAGTCCTCGACGTGCGCGACGACGGGCTTCTCGCCCGGCTCCTCGGCCTCCGACTCGCGATAGACGACTCCGCCGACCTCGACGTCGAAGAGGTGAATCTTGCGGTAGAGCGCAACGACTTCCCCGTCCGAGCCGAAGACGAGGCTCGTGTTCGAGAGCTTCTCGCGCCCTTCCCGGCGCTCCGTGATCGAGCCGCCGACGAGCGTGATCCCGTGTCGCCGCGCCCACTCGGCCATCGCCTCGACCGACTCGCCGCCCTCGAGGGGTTCGGCCGCCGCGTGGAGCTCTTCGACGGTCCCGATCGCATTCCACTTCTCCGGGAGGACTACGACGTCGGCGCCGGTCGCCGCGGCTTGCGCGACGAGGCGCTCCGCCGTTTCAAGGTTCGCCGCCTTGTCCGCACGGCTCGTCATCTGGACGCACGCGACACGGATCCGCTCGGGCATGAGTCGAAAGATAGCTTTGGCCGCCGTGGAGAACTGGCCCGCGCCGGGGGAACCTCCCGATTCCCCCGAGACCCCCTCCACTGGTCCGCTGACGCGGACAGGCGGCTCCGCCGCCCGGCTGCGCATCCTCGACGCGCTCAGGCAGCGTGACTTCCGGCTGCTGTTCGCCGGCCAGACGATCTCGCAGATCGGAGACGCGGCGTTCGTGGTCGCGCTCGGCTGGCGCGCGTTCACGCTCACGCACGAGGCGAGCTCGCTAGGGATCGTCCTGCTCGTCGACTCCGCCGCGGTCGTCGCGACGCTGCTCGTCGGCGGCGTACTCGCCGACCGCTACTCGCGGCGGACGCTCCTGATCGTCTCGGATCTCTTCCGCGCAGCTGTCGTGGCCGGTCTCGCCGCCGTGGACGCATCCGGCCATCTCGGCTTCGGGATCCTGATCGGTTTCGTCGCGCTGCAGGGCCTCGGCAGCGGACTGTTTCAGCCGGCCTTCGGCGGGATCGTGCCGCTGCTCGTCGACACGGCTCAGCTCGGGTCGGCGAACGCGCTGATCGGCATCTCGCGGCAGGCGGCATTCGTGATCGGCCCGGCGATCGCGGGCACGGTGTACGGCGCCGCCGGCTCGGCGGCGATCTTCGCGGTCGACGCGGCTTCGTTCGTCGTCTCGGCTGCCCTGGTCTGGCTCGCGCGCCCGCGCGCGTACGAGCCGCCGCCGGCGGAAGGGCTGCGACGCGAGCTCGCTTCGGGCTTCCGCTACGTGGCTTCGGTGCCGTGGCTCTGGATCACGATCGGGATGTTCTCGCTCGTCGTGATGGTCGGCTACGCAGCGTTCCAGGTGCTCCTGCCGAAGCTGATCCAGGAGGAGTGGAGCGGCGGCGTCGGCTCCTACGGCCTGCTTTTCACGCTCCAGGGCGTTGGGATGGTGATCGGCTCGATCGTGCTCGGCCAGGTCTCGCCGATCCGTCGCCGTGGCCCCCTGATCTACTCGCTCTTCTTCGTGAACAGCTGCGCCACGGCCATGCTCGCACTGTCTCCGTGGTTCTGGGCCGCCGCGGCGCTGAGCGTGCTCCGCGGCGGCTGCCTCGGATTCGCGATCACGCTCTGGGACACGATGCTCATGCAGCGCGTTCCGGAGCAGATGCTGGCGCGCGTGATCTCGATGGACTGGTTCGGCTCCCTCGGCCTGCTCCCCGCCGGGCTCGGTCTCTGGGCGGTGCTCTCCGACGTCGCCCCGCCGTCGACGTTGATCGCCGCGAGCTCGGCGTTCTGTGCGGCGGCGTTCCTGCTCGCCTCGACCAGCCGCCACGTTCGCAGCGTGGATTAGGGTGGCTCCGATGCGCTCCCCGACGCAGATCCTCGCGGAGGCGAAGACGATCGCCCTCGTGGGTGCGTCGCCGAAGCCCGACCGGCCGGCGAACGGCGTCATGCGCTACCTGCTCGCTCAGGGCTACAACGTGATTCCGGTCCGCCCGCTCGACTGCGACGAGGTGCACGAGGTCATGTGCGTCGCCTCGCTTGCGGAGATCGATGAGCCGATCGACATCGTGGACATCTTCCGTCGGGCGGATGCGTGCCCGGACCATGCGCGCGAGGCCGTCGAGGTCGGCGCGAAGGCCGTGTGGCTCCAGCTCGGGCTCGTGTCCGCCGAGGCACGGCAGATCGCCGAGGACGCCGGTCTCGACTACGTCGAGGACGAGTGCACCGCGATCGTCCATCGGCGCCGGTTGACACCGAAGATTTGACGGTGGACGGCGCCAAGGCGCCGCCCACCCGGATCAGACGGTCTCGTCGGCGAGGACCTCGTAGACGTCCACGCCTGTCCGGCTGCCCCGCACGTCCTCGGGAATGTCGTTGCCCATCTGCTCGAATTGCTGGCTGGCAGAGTCGAGCGCCTCACGGCTCTCGAAGAACGTGATGAAGTGGCGCTTGTCGCTCGCCGGGTCGTTCAGGACGAGCACCCGCTTGACTCCTTCAGGCATCCAGCCGGGCTGATCGCGCCGTTCCTCGTTCATCTGCCGAATCCGCTCGAGGTCCCCGCCCTCGAACGTCGCAACGCGTGCGTACACGTGTCCTCCTCTCTCCAGCTTGCGCCGACCCTAAAGCAAAGGCCCCGCACGCGGCGGGGCCTCGTATCGGGGTGCCCAGATTTGAACTGGGGACCTCTCCGACCCGAACGGAGCGCGCTACCAGGCTGCGCCACACCCCGAGTCGGCGCACAGATTAGCCACTTCCGTGACATCTCGTTGCGGATTTCCCGGCTATGTTGTCGATGATGACAACGAGAGGAGCTCAGCCGTGAACAACGTGGCCCTGATCGGCAATCTGGCGACCGACGTCGAGTTGAAGGAGCTCGACGCAGAGCGGAAGGTGGCGAACTTCCTGCTCGCGGTGGACCGTCAGTCGAAGGAGGGCGGCGCGGACTTCGTCCGCATCAACGCCTGGAACAAACAGGCGGAGCTCTGCGCGCAATACCTCGTCAAGGGACGGAGGGTCGCGGTCGACGGGTATCTCCGCAGCCGGTCCTGGGAGGAGGACGGCAAGCGGCGGACCGCAGTCGAGGTGCACGCCCGCAGCGTGCAGTTCCTCTCCCCGGCGCAGGAGCTCGCGGAGGTGGTGCCGTTCGAGCCGGCGGTTGCGTCTTAGGCAAACCCGAGAATCGCGTCCGCGCATGCGTCGGGGCGCTCGCCGATCAGGAGGTGCCCGCACTCCGCGATCACGCGTAGCTTCGCGCGCAGGCGCCGCGTGTACTCGAACGCGTCGTCGAGGGGTAGCTGAGCGTCCAGCGACCCCCAGAGCACGAGCGCCGGGCAGTCGATCGACTCGAGCTGCTCGCGGGGATCGTCGGTTCTCAACGCCCGCCACGCGGTCGCGATGTCGGTGTGCAGCAGATGCCCCGCGAGGAAGCCGCGGACGGCGGCCTCGGTCATTCCGACCGGATCCGCGACGTAGTACCGTCCGAAGGTTGCACGCCGGAGTCGCGGTGAGCGAGTGATGCGGTCGGCGTGTCGGGCGACGAGGCGTCCCGGCCGCATCGTCATCGAGATCGACAGGAGCGATCGCTGGAGACGCGTTCCGACGCTGAGACCTGCGGCCGCGGCGAGCACCATCCTCGTCACCGCCGCCGGATGCCTCACCGCAAGATGGAGGACGACGACTCCGCCGAGCGAGTGTCCCACCACGGGCGCGGGCAGAGCCTCCTCCTGTGCGGCCACGGCGGCGACGCGATCAGCGAAGGCTCCGAGGCTCGCAACCGCCGGGAGCGGCTCGGATCCCCCGTGTCCGGGAAGGTCCGGGACGATGAGGCGCCGCCGGGGCGCCAGCATCGGGACGACCTCGCACCAGTTCAGAGCCGACCCGCCGAGCCCGTGCACGAGCACGAGCGGAGGGCCGGCGCCGGCGACGAAATAGCGGATCCGCCCGCCCTTGACCTCCGTCCAACGCTCGGCGAGCTTTGCGTCCGTCACCGGCCCCGATTATGCTTTCTGACGATGGATGCTTTGGGAGGGCCGGCCCTTTGAATCCGGCAACGACATTCGGAGGCTCGATCTAGCCCGCAGTGCGCGCAGCGCAGGCGGGCTTTTTCGTGGGACAAGGAGAGAACGCATGGCGAACCACCTCACGCCCGAAGAGCTCTCGAAGGAGCTCGGGATCGACCGCCAGGAGGTCATCCGCGTCTGCGTCGAGGAAGGCGTGCCCATCTACCAGGGGAAGATCGACAAGACCCTGTTCGCCGCCCAGTTGGAGGCGATCGGCGCCCTACCGAAGCACTAGGGGCCGCTAAGCAGATTTCCGCGCGGCTGCCGCGCGGGGCTTTCGAGAGCCGCCGCCTGAGGCGGCTCTCTTCGTGCCGTCGCCCTTGGCGGGCTTCCGGGCCGCGGCGACGCTCTGCTTGAGCGCCTCCATCAGGTCGACCACCGGCGTCTCGGGGACCGGCTCCGGCTTCGTGATCTCCTGACCGCTGAGCTTGGCCTCGAGCATCGAACGCAGGTCGCGACGGTAGTCGCTCACGAGCTCCTCCGGCTCGAAGTCGGCGACGAGGCTCTGCATCACCTGATCCGCGAGCTCGAGCTCGGCGTCCTTCACCTCCGTGCCGGCAACGGCCTCGTCGATCTCGGCTTGCGAGCGCACGTCCTCGGCGAGGTAGAGCGTCTCCAGCGCTAGGGCATCCCCCTTCGGCCGGATCAGGCAGAAGTACTCCGCGCCCCGCAGCACGAATCGGCCGACCGCACCCATCTTCGCGCGCTTCATCGCCTCGAGCAGGAGCACGTACGGCCGGCGCGCGTTCGCGGCGCTGGCGGGCGCGAGGTAGTAGGTGCGGTCGAGGTAGACGGGATCGACCTCGTCGAGCGGGACGAACCGCATGATCTCGATCGAGCGCGAATCGTCCTGCAGCTGGATCGCCTCGAGGTCGGCGTCCTCGACGATCACGAACTCGCCCTTGGCCACCTCCCAGCCCTTGACGATCTCGTCGGGGCCGACCTCCCGCTCGTGCGTGGGGCACCAGCGCTTCTGGCGAATCGGCGTCCGGCACTCGCGGTGCAGCGTGCGGAAGCTGACGTCGGACTGCTTCGCCTTCGGCGTCGTCGCCAGAGCCAGGCCAACGGGGATGTTGACCAGGCCGAAACTGATGGATCCGTTCCAGATTGTGCGCATGGGGCCGCTCCCGATAAGTCTAGTGGGACCGGCCCCATTCGCCTCGGACGGCGGGTTCCCTTCCGTCACGCCGCCGCGAGCTCGACCTCACCTGCGGGCGCAGGCGCGTACGTCGGCTCGTAGCCGACGGCCCGGCCGAGCGGGGCGCCCAGCGCGAGCGCGGCTCGCTGGAGGACGTGCGGGATGCGAGGCAGCCGAACGTCGTCGAAGTGGTGCTTCGCGATCACGGCCAGCCGAAGCGGGTTCGGCATGCCTTTCCGGGACGTCCTGCCGTCGGCCGCAAGACCGAACATCGTCTCGATCAGCTGCTCGAGGCTGCCCGCCGGGCGCACCTCGCACAGGAACCGGGCCTCCGAGTCGCCCGCGTTCCAGAACTTGTGCGCCTCGCCGGCCTCGACGGTCACAACCTCGCCGGCCTCGACCTCGACGCGCTTGCCGCCCACCTTCATGCCGACCTTGCCCGCCAGCACCTCGAAGCGCTCGGTCTGGAGGGGGTGAACGTGCGCGGCCGCGACGGTCGCGCCGGGGCGGAGGATCGTCTCGACGAGGACGTACTCGCCGTTCGTGTCACGCGACGTCTTGCGAAAGATGAGCTGCTCGCCGGTGACGGGGTTCTCGATCGTCTGTCCAGTTCGGATCATCGGTTGTGGTCTCCTAGCTGCTTCGCGAGGGATTCGACTGCCGAAGCGTGATTCGCCCGAGAAACGCGAGGAACGGAGCAGGCCGGACTCTCGGCGAGGGTCACCCCGCGTCTTGGCGTTCGGAAAACCGCACCGCACTAATCTGTGACGTATGGCGATCGAGACGACTGCGGCCCGCGACGAGCCGACCCCCACAGCCCCGACGCGCACGATCGGACGTCTCTGGCAGGACGCGCTGGCGGGGCAGCGGGACCGACCCGCCTACCTCGTTCAGGACGGTGACGAGTGGCGCGAGGTCTCCCGGGACGACGCCGCGCGTGCCGTCGACGAGATCGCAAACGGGCTGCTCGCGCTCGGCATCCGTAAGGGCGATGCGTTCGCGATCCTCGCCTCCACTCGGCTCGAGTGGGCGCTCTTCGACTTCGCGCTCGGCCTGATCGGCGCCGTCGGCGTCGCCGTGTACGCAAACGCCTCCGCGAGCGATTGCGCGTACGTCGTCCGTCACTCCGACGCGGTCGGCGTCCTCTGCGAGGACGACGAGCATCGGGGCAAGATCGCCGGCGTCGAGCTCGACCACGTCCTGTCCTTCGCCGACCTCGACGACCTTCGCGCGCGCGGCCGCGAGCACGCGGCTACGAATCCCGGCGCGGTCGACGCGGCGGCGGCGGCGATCCACGAGGACGACCTCTTCACGCTGATCTACACGTCGGGCACGACCGGCCCGCCGAAGGGCTGCATGATCAGCCACCGCAACTACTACGAGATGGCCGACGAGGCGCGGCTGGTCGAGGACTTCGCGCTCCCGGGCGACGTGATGCTGCTCTACCTCCCGCTCGCCCACAACTTCGGACGGCTCATGCATCTGCTCGCTCCTCACATCGGCTACACGGTCGCCTTCTGCCCCGATCCGTACGCCGTCGCGGAGGCGCTTCCCGCCGTCCGCCCGACCGTCTTCCCGAGCGTCCCCCGTGTCTACGAGAAGGTGCACGCCGCGGTCGCGACGGCCTTCGCGGAGGAGACCGGCGTGAAGCGCCGCCTGATCGACTGGGCACTCGCTGTCGGCCGGCGCGTCAGCGAGCTCCGCCAGGCCGGCGGGCCCATCCCGCGCGGCCTCGCGGTCCGGCACCGCATCGCCGACCGGCTCGTCTACTCGAAGGTCAAGAATCGCCTCGGCGGCCGGCTCCGCGCCGGCCTTTCGGGCGGTGCGCCGCTCGCGCAGGAGATCATCGAGTTCTTCCACACGCTCGACATCCTCGTGCTCGAGGGGTACGGCCTCACCGAGTGCACGACGGCCGCGACCGTGAACCGGCCCGGCCGCTTCCGCTTCGGGACGGTGGGGCCGGCGCTGCCCGGCGTCGAGATCCGCCTCGCGGAGGACGGCGAGGTGCTGCTGCGGACGGAGACGATCTTCGGCGGCTACTACAAGGACGAGGCCGCGACGCGCGAGGTGCTGCCGGGCGACGGCTGGCTCAGAACCGGCGACGTGGGCGCCCTCGACGAGGACGGCTTCCTGACGATCACCGATCGGAAGAAGGACATCCTAGTCACGGCCGGCGGCAAGAACGTCGCCCCTCAGAACCTCGAGAACGCGCTCAAGACCTCGCCGCTCGTCTCGCAGGCGCTGGTCATCGGCGACCGACGTCCGTACGTCACGGCGCTGATCACCCTCGCGGAGGACGTACCGCACGAGGGCGTCGACGAGCGCATCCAGGAGCTCGTCGACGAGGTCAACAGCGACCGCTCGCGCTACGAGCAGATCAAGCGCTTCGCGATCCTGCCGCGGGACTTCTCTGCCGAGGAGGACGAGGTCACGCCGACGCTCAAGCTCAGACGCCGGGTCTGCCAGGAGCACTTCGCGGAAGAGATCGAGCGACTCTACGCGTGAGCGCCGCGTTCCTCGTTGCATCGGCATTCCTCGCGAGCGCCGTGGAGGGAGTGGAGGCGTTGACCATCGTGCTCGCGGTGGGCCTGACGCGAGACTGGCGCTCCGCGCTGACGGGTGCGGGAATCGCGGCGCTCGCGCTGGCCGCCGTCATCGCCTCGCTCGGCCCTGCGCTCACGCTGGTCCCGATCGACGACCTCCGGCTGGTCGTCGGAGCGCTCCTGCTCATCTTCGGGCTCCAGTGGCTGCGCTAGGCGATCCTGCGGGCGGCGGGCTACCGCGCGCTCCACGACGAGGAGGAGGTGTTCGCGCGCGAGGCCGCGGAGGCGCGGGCCGCCGCCGGCAAGCGCCGGGCGGGGCTCGACTGGTACGCGTTCACGATCGCCTTCAAGGGAGTCCTGCTGGAGGGCCTCGAGGTCGCGTTCATCGTCCTCACATTCGGCAGCGCGCAGGGCAGCATCCCGCTCGCCGCGCTCGGCGCCGGCGTCGCGGTCGTCCTCGTCGTCGTGCTCGGGGCGGTCGCGCGGGCACCGCTCGCGCGCGTACCGGAGAACTCGCTGAAGTTCGCCGTCGGCGTGATGCTGACCACGTTCGGGACGTTCTGGGGCGCCGAAGGCGCCGGCGTCGAGTGGCCGGGCGACGAGGCTTCACTGCCGGTAGTCCTCGCCTTCATCACGCTGCTCGCGCTGGGCCTCGTGTCCGCGCTTCGCAGGCGAAGGCTCGCGCTGGCGTGAACGCCCTCCGCCGGTTCGGGCGCTTCTGGTGGGGCTTCATCATCGGCGACGACTGGCGGATCGCGGCCGGCGTCGTCGTCGCGCTCGCAGCGGCCGCGGCGCTCGCGACCACGGACGTGCCCGCGTGGTGGCTCCTACCGGCCGCCGTCGCGGTCGTGCTCTATCTCTCGCTGCGCCGCGAGACGGGTTAGTGCTAGATCCGTCGCCCGCCGGCCCAGGCCGACGAGTAGTAGCCGCTCAGCGACGAGATCTTGACCACGTCGCCGGTGTGCGGCGAGTGGATGAACTGGCCGCCGCCGATGTAGATGCCCATGTGGCTTCCGCCGGAGAAGAAGACGAGGTCGCCCGCCTGGAGCTGGCTCATCGAAACAGGCGTGCCCATGCCCATCATCGCGTATGAGCTGTGGGGTAGCGAGACGCCGATCTGGGCAAAGACGTACATGACGAAGCCGGAGCAGTCGAACCCGCGGGGGCTCGCGCCGCCCCACACGTACGGGACGCCGAGGTACTGCATCGCAACTCCGATGACCCCGCCGTGGACGTTCGGGGGCGCGACGGTCGAGCCCTCCGGCGTCGCCGCGGCCGCGCCGACGGCGATTCCGGACGTCTCGGGCGGCGCGGCCCTCGAGAGCCGAGCCTGCGCCGCCGCCTGCAGCGCGCGCTGCTGGGCCGCCTCCTGCGCCTTGAGCTGCGCGATCTCGCCGCGGATCGAGGAAAGGATCTGCTTCCGCTGGGCGAGCTGCGATTCGATCCGCTGGCGCTGAGCCGCCTTCTCGGCGACGATCTGCTGCTGCTCCGTGTGCGCCTTCGCCAGCTCGACGCGATGACGCTCGACGGCCCCCTTGAAGGACCTCACCTCCTGCACGATCCGCGTGTCCTGGCGCGACGTCGAGCTGATCGACTCCATGCGGTTGAGGAGATCCTCGAGGCTCGTCGATCCGAGCAGGACAGCGAGGGTCGAGTTGTCCTCCGTGGACGTGTACGCGTCGACGAGCCGGGCGGCGAGATCCCCCTGCGAGCGCTTCAGGTTCGAGCGCGCAACGACGAGCCGGTGCCGGTTCACCTGCTGGTCGCGCTCGATCTTGTCGAGGCGGACGTTTGCGAGGTTGTACGCCTCGATCGCCCCCTCGAGGCTCGAGTCGATCGCCTGGATCTGCCCGAGCACCTGCTGAGCCTGGGCCTCCTTCGCTGCGACCGAGCCGGGGTCAGCGGTCGCGCTTGCGGCCGCCAAGAGGGCTACGGAAACAGCCGCGAAAACCGCCTGCGCCTGTCGTCTTCGGGTGGGGGACACCTGGGACTGGGGGCCTGACCTGGAGGCGCGCCGGAGGGGCCGGCGCGTCACAAGTTCGGCACCCTAGCAATGTCCCCGGACGAAGGCAACCGCCTGCAAAGCCGTTGCCGAGCCACAAAACTGTCAAAAGTTCGGAACGCGTGAACCGCACAAACTGAGGCCCTTTGGTACGGTCCGAGCCGTGCGGGGGCGAAGGGAGAGCCGCCCGGCACTCGTGTTGGTGGCCGTCGGCGCAGTTCTCGTCGCGGTGCTGCCGGCGAGTGCAGGCGCCGGCGCCAGCAGTCAGGCAAGCGTCCTGCGGGCCGAGCAGTCGAACCTGGCGGACCGTTCGCGTGGCGCCGTCCTCGGCCTCTATGCGTTGGACACGCAACTCGCGCGAGCCCGCGCGAAGCTCGCAGCGGTGCGGGCCCAGGCGGCCGAGGTCGAGCGCGAACGCGCACGCGTGGCGCACGACATCACGATCGCCCGACACGTCCTGCGGGAGTCCCAGCGGCAGCTCGGAGCGCGACTGCGGACGATCTACGAGGAGGGCAATCCGGACGCGATCGCCGTCCTCCTCGGTGCGACCTCTCTGGACGACGCGGTCTCCCGCCTCGACGAGCTCCAGCGCAGCGCCCGCCTCAATCGCCAGGCGGTCGACGACAGCAGTACGGCCCGCGCGCAACTCGCCGTTCTCGCCACAAAACTGGCGAGTCGTGCCGCGGAGCTTCGCCGTCTCGAAGCCTCTGCCGAGCAGACCACGGCTTCCCTCTCGGCGGCCCGCGCCGAACGGGTCCGCTACATCGCCTCGCTCCGCTCGCAGCGACGCCTGAAGGCCGCGCAGATCGTCCGGCTCGACTCCACGGCTCGCAGTAGCGCTCAGCGGTCGCAGGCGATGGAGGCGACCCAGAGCGCCGCGACCGTACCGGCTCCGGCCGCCGCGCCGGCGGCTGCGCCGTCGGCCCCGGGCACCATCACGGTCACGGCAACCGGGTACTCCATCCTCGGGACGACCGCCACCGGTCTTCCCGTCGGCTGGGGTGTCGTCGCCGTCGACCCGTCGGTGATTCCGCTCGGAACTCGTCTCACGATCCCCGAGTACGGTGAGGGAGTCGCCGCGGACACGGGCGGCGCGGTGCAGGGAGCGGCGATCGACCTCTGGTTCCCGACGGTTGCGCAGGCGAACGCCTGGGGCCGCCGTGTCGTGACCATCGCGCTTCACTAGACTTTCGAGGTCACAGCGGTGGAGGTTCGCCCAGGACCGTGACCCAGCAAGCGACAGTGGAGCGCCACGCCCAGGACGCCCTCCGCGTCCTGCTCGTCGACGACCACGACCTGTTCCGCAGCGGCTTGCGCAACCTCCTAGAGGAGGAGGGCGTGCAGATCGTCGGCGAGGCGGCCGCGGGTCAGGAAGCGCTCGAGATCGTCCGCGAGCTCGCCCCGGACGTCGTCGTCATGGATCTGAACATGCCCGGGATGGGCGGCGTCGAGGCGACGCGGCACATCAGCTCGATTGCGCCGCTCACGCGCGTCCTGATGCTGACGATCTCCGACCAGGACAACGACGTGATCGACGCGATCCTCGCGGGGGCCTGCGGGTATCTCCTCAAGGACTCGACCATCCAGGAGCTGATGGCCGGGATCCGCGCCGCCGCCCTCGGCGAGTCGCTGATCTCGCCGACGATCGCCGCGAAGGTGCTTCAGCGCATCCGCGCCTCGAGCACGCAGCCCGAGATCGCGAACACCATCCGCTCGGAGCTCTCCGACCGCGAGATCGAGGTCCTGAAGCTGATCGCGAACGGCAAGGACAACGCGATGATCGCGGCGGAGCTCCACATCAGCCCCAAGACCGTCAAGAACCACATCTCGAACATCCTGATGAAGCTCCAGATCGAGAACCGGATCCAGGCGGCCGTCTACGCGGTGCGGAGCGGGATCGTCTAGGCGGCTGCGGCGCGGGCCGCTGCGGCGCGGTCGCGGAGGGCGTCCAGCAGACCGCGAAGACCCGTGAGCTCCGCGTCGGCGGCGGAGAGCCTCCGACCGAGGCCGGCGAGCTCGTCGGCTCGCGCGGCGGCGCCGTCGCCGAGCTCTGAGGCGACCTCGGTGATGCGACGCTCGATCCGCCAGCGCTCGGCCTCGAGCGCCATCGCCTCGGCGTAGCCGGCCGTGAGCGTGTGCTCGATCGTGGCAAGCGTGGGAGCCCCGGCACCAGTGGTCGGCGCATCGAGAAGGTGGCGAATCTCGTCGTGGATCATGGCTGGGGAGCCGGAGCGGCTCGACCAAGTATCGGGGAACGCGTCGCCGCGTCACATGGGCCGCGCGGACTATCTTCGCGGGCCCACAGGCCCATGTTCTTGACTCCGACCGACCCCCTTCGAAAAATGGGAGACCGCGTGTCGAGCCGTCGCCTCGCCCTCGTCCTTGCCGCAGCCGCCGTGGCCGTTCCCGCCGCGGCTGCCGCGGCCACTCCCGCCCCGTCCGCCGCGCTCCAGCGTCAGCTCGCGCAGGCGCTCCGCGTCCCGCACGTCTCGCCGGCGCGCTCGGCCGCGATCGCCTTCGACCTGACGTCCGGGACGACGGTCTACAGCCAGAACGGCAGCCGGCCACTCGCGCCGGCGTCCAACGAGAAGCTCCCGCTGACGTATGCAGCATTGGCGACTCTCGGTCCGACCTACCGGATCGAGACGGACGTCCTCGGGGACGGGAACCTCGAGGGGACGATCTGGCGCGGGAGGCTCGTCCTCCACGGCGGCGGCGACCCCACGCTCTCCAGCGCGGGTCTCCGCTCACTCGCCGCCCAGGTCCGGGCCGCCGGAATCCGCCACGTCACGGGCGGCGTCGTCGGCGACGAGTCGTGGTTCGATACCCGTCGCTCCGTCGCGGG
>JBKPFQ010000017.1:0-56175 GCA_046728915.1 Actinomycetota bacterium
GCCTTCGACTGGTCGGTCTCCCAGGCGGTGGTGGACGAGTCCGCGGCGGACGTCACGATTCAGAGGCCGGCCTTCGAGCCGGGCGACGTGATGCTCTTCGACGAGCTCTTCCTCCACGCGACCGCCGCGGACCCCTCGATGCCCGATACTCGCTACGCGATCGAGAGCTGGTTCTTCGGCCCCTCGAAGTTTCCCGAGGAGTACGCGCCGGTCGCATTCTGAGCCGCCTGCCCTGCGCAGGTCAGCTCAACCGCCGTCGTAGCCGAGCTCCGCGAGCTTCGGGCCTATGATCTCGAGCATCGTTCGCTGCTCCTCCTGGGTCAGGTTCTCGCGCCAAAGGCCCGGAGTTGCCGCACGCATGTCCTTGCCGGGGCCCCGGCGCTCACCCGGCACGCTCTTGAACGCATGGCGCTTGACGACCTCCTGGACAGCGCGCCCTTCCACCCGCAGGCCCAGCCAGTCGAAGATCCGGCGAAGCTGACCGGACGTATCGGCCAGGAGCTCCTCGTAGCGCACCAACAGCCGCTGCTCATCCGGCAGCTTGTCGAAGGCGCGCTGGGTGGCCATCGTGCGCCGGACCCAGAGGTTCGCGTGCTGGGAGACGAACGCGAGGCGCACCTGCGGCGGCCGCCCGAGCGACCGGGTGCGCTCGGTCCACCAGCTCTCGGAACTGAGCATCGCGTCGAGAAGCGAATCGATGACGTCGCGACCGTCGCGCAGGAGGAAGAGGACCCGCGATCCGGGCAGCAGCGAGACGACCGTGTCCGCCGCGTGCGAGCCGTTCGGCTCCTTGATCGCCACCCATTTGGGGATCGGCTCGTGGCCCATCTGGTGGAGCTGGTTGAGGAATCCACGCAACGCCAGCTCTCGCAGGAGGGGCCGGAGCACCGGCATGTAGTCGCGCGCGAAGAAGTAGCTCGGGTCCGCCGCCCGCTCGCCGTGCTCGTAGTACTCGCCCGCCTCGACCTCGCCGCCGATCGGCACCAGGTGAGCCGGAAAGTACGACTCGTTGATCAACGCGATCTCGCGCCGCGAGCCGAGCAGCCTCATTACCCACGAGCTGCCGGACCGAGGCGAGCCGAAGATCCAGACGAGCCTTCCCTCCAGCTCGCCCAGCTCACCTGCCGGATCGCCGCCCGGCGTCGCATCCATGGAACGCGGGAGACCAGCCGCGGGGCCGACGCCGTCTCCCAGCGCCTCTCGAGCTCGCTCGTGCTCCTCTCGCGCCTCCCTGAGCACCTTCCGCACGTCGTCGGGCATCGGCTCAGGTCCGGGGCCGGGAACGTGGGCTCACGCGCCGCGCGAGCGACCTCACCGCCGTTCCCCCCTCGCGCAGCGGACGGGTGAGCTTCCAGCTGCGCGAGCCCTCCAGATCCCGCAGGAACCGCTCGGCCTCTCGCCGCTCCCGCGCCGCCCTCGCCTTCTCCCGGTTCGCCCTCTCGAGCGCGGCCCGTAGGTGCGCGCGATCCTCGTTGGCGATCGCCAGCGCCTCCACGAGCTCCCGCGTCTCACTCACGTGCTCGGCGCCGCGCTCTGGGAGGCGCTCGCCGTGCCGCGGGCGGACTGCGAGGGCTCGGAGACAGCGAAGCCCAGGGCACTCATCTCATCCCCCAGCTCGTCGTTGAACCGACTGAGCACGCCGGGGCGCATCTCCCGGCGCCACCGGCCGATGGAGGCCTCGGGAGAGTCCGCGCTCACGTGGGCGCGGCGCATCCTCGAGTCGGCGCTCACCGCAGCCGCGTCCAGCTTGACATCGAGCACGGCTTCGAGCCGGCGCGCCTCGCCCTCGAGATCGAGCACCAGGTCCTCGTACCGCACCACCGGCATCGTCCCGCGCTCGAGCGCGTCGTGGATCCACCGCATGCGTTCCCTTTGCCGCTCCAGATGTCGCGTCAGCCAGGCTTCGGCGGTCTCGCCGGGCCGCTGCCCCATGGAGGCCGTCCTGCCCTCCTCGCGGCGGCGCTTCGTGAACGCGAGGATGGATACGTACGTGTCGCGGGGGTCGCGCAGCAGCGCGATCACCTTCAGGGGTGGCAGGCGCTCGCGGTCGATCGTCCAGGTGCTCAGGTGCTTCTCGGCGTAGTAGCGGACCTCCGCGTCGCGGCTCTTCGACCGCCTGCGCGTCTGCTCCGTGGCACGGCGGGAGAACTCGTCCCAGAGCATGCGAAATGCAGCCTCGGAGAATTCCGTGCCGGTGTCGTCGGGACCCAGGAGCTCTCGTGGCATCCACGGAGGAGGGCCCAGCTGAGGCAGGCTCTCCTGAGCGAGCGTCGCCAGATGGGAGCCGTTCCAGTACCGGCGCGGCCACTCTGTCTTGTCGATCAGGTGGGCCCACCGGAAGAGATAGGCGAAGTACTTGTGCTCGTACGGATATCCCCCGCCGACCGCGATCTGAGGGGAGGTGGCGAGCAAGCGCATGAGGAGCGTGCTGCCGTCCCGCGTGAAGTAGTCCACGAGAAGTGGCTGGAGTGAGCCCACTGCGGCCCTCACCCCCCGCGTGCGGCGAGTCCATTTGCGCCTGCCCAGCATCGTGAGGCCATGACCTTAGCGCGCTCGTCTGCGCAGGTGAGGGCGATAGACTAGCCTGGCTGTCGGTGGGGCGGTAGGCGGGGTCGGGAGTCGAGTTTGAGATGCCTGGAGTCCGGAATCGGGACGATCCTCACCTGTTCGCCAAGCTAGAGGCGACCGTTCCCGAACCGCTGGTGGTGGGGAAGGGGAACGCTGTCTTCGTGAGCGGCTGGTGCTTTCACAGGGACCGCCGGATCAAGAGCCTCGCGATTCGCGCTGACGGCAGCGACCATCCGATCTCGGCCCACTCGATGCCGCGAGCCGACGTATTCGCGGCCTACGACCGCGAAACCGACCCTCATGGGCACCGCTATCGCAGCGGCTTCTGGGCGATCCTGCCGTTCTCCTCCGCGAACTCACACGATCATGCGGAGCTCGAGCTGGTCGCGACGCTCGCCACCGGCGAGGTGGCGACGAAGCCGGTTGCATCCATCGAGGTCAGGCCCTCGCCCGAGCTCGGCGACGGCGGCTTCCGGAGCCCCCTTGGCCCGCGGGAAGGCGAGCCCTTGATCGCCATCGCGATGACGACATACAACCCGCGGCTCGACCTCTTCCGGGCCCAGGTTGACTCGCTGAGAGAGCAGTCCCATCGGAACTGGGTGTGCGTCGTGAGCGACGATCAGTCCCGCCCGGACCTCTACGCACGGGTGCGCGCGGAGCTCGAGGGGGACGACCGGTTCGTCGTGTCCCAGACCGGCGAGCGAGTCGGGTACTACCGCAACTTCGAGCGAGCGCTCAGCCTCATCCCCGGTGAGGCCGAGCTCGTGGCGATGTGCGACCAGGATGACCGCTGGCACAGCGACAAGCTCGAATCGCTCCGCGCGGCCCTGGACTCGGGCGCCACCCTCGCCTACAGCGACATGAACGTCGTCGACGAGGACGGGACGGTCGTCTCACCGACCTACTGGACGGACCGACGCACCAACCACACCAGCATGACCTCGCTCCTGGTCGCCAACACGATCACGGCGGCGGCGTCGCTGTTTCCCAGGCGCATGTTGGACTCCGCGCTTCCGTTCCCGGCGCCGCTGGGCCACGCGTTCCACGATCACTGGCTGGCGCTTGTCGCCCTGGCCACGGGTCGCATCGCATACGTCGACCGGTCCCTGTACGACTACGTTCAGCACTCCAGCAACGCCTTCGGAACCCGGGCCGCGAGCTGGGAGAGGCTTCGCAGGCCGCGATCTGAGCAGCCGCAGGCGGGCTGGTCGGCCAGGTCCCGGCTGAGTGCCCGTCTCCTGCGCTGGCGACTCGATTACTTCTACAACGCGTGCCCGGCGCGGCTGCACGCCGAGATCCTGAGGATGCGCTGCGGGGAAAAGCTGTCCGGCGGCCGCCGCCGCGCGGTGAAGCGCATGACCAAGGCCGACCGCTCGCTGGTACTCGCGGCATGGCTCGGTTTGCGATCGATCGCCGCCCGCTCGCGGCGTTCACCGACGATGGGTCAGGAACGCCTCATCGCACGCGGGATCCTGTGGCGCCGGTTCGTGGCGTGGCAGGGCGCCTTTCGTCGCAAGGGCCGCGAAAGCCACGGCCAGGCCCTGCCGACTCCACCGCCCCCCTCTCCGGTCAAGGCACTGCCCGCCGATGCCCCGAAGGTCGTGCGCCAGATCACTCGCAAGATCGCACCGCTGCCGATCCGCGTCAACAGCACGTGCGAGCCGAAGGTGAACATGCTCGTGCCGACAATCGATCTCGACCATTTCTTCGGTGCCTACATCGGCAAGTTCAATCTCGCGCGACGGCTCGCCGAGCACGGACTGCGCGTGCGGATAGTCGCCGTCGACCCGACGCGTCTACCCGAGACGTGGCGGGATCGGATCCGCCGCTACGAAGGGCTGAGCTCGCTGCTGGAGAAGGTCGAGGTGGAGTTCGCCCCCGAGCGGGAGCTGCTGCGGCTGGAGGTGAGCCCGAAGGACACGTTCGTGGCCACGACGTCGTGGACCGCTCACCTGGCGCACCGCGCCACCCAGGAGGTGGAGCGCGATCGCTTCATCTTCGTGATCCAGGAATACGACCCGTTGACCTATCCCGTGGGGACCCTTGGAGCGATCACGCGCCAGGCGTACACGTTTCCCCACTACGCGGTGTTTTCCACCGAGTTTCTTCGCGGGTACTTCCGGAACCACCAGCTGGGAGTGTTTGCCGATGGTGAAACGCAAGGCCAGGACCGCTCGGTCGCGTTTCGCAACGCGATCACCTCGGTGGACCCGCCATCGGCGGAGGACATGCGAAGGCAGGCGAGCAGCCTGCTGTTCTACGCGAGACCCGAGGCGCATGCTGAGCGCAACATGTTCGAGCTCGGCCTGATGGCGATCGCCGATGCGATCCGGGACGGGGTTCTCGAGGGTCCCTGGCGGTTCTACGGCATCGGGGCGATGGAGCCGAGCAGCGTCGAGATCGCGCACGGGACGTCGATGGAGATCCTGGCTCGCCAGAGCCAGGACGAGTACCGTTCCCTGCTGCGGGAACACTCCATCGGCATCTCGCTGATGGACACCCCCCACCCGAGCCTGGTTCCACTGGAGATGGCATCCGCCGGAATGCTGGTCGTGACGAGCACCTTCGAGAACAAGACCGCGGAATCGCTGCGCGCGATCTCCGAGAACCTGATCCCGGTCGAGCCGACGGTGGAGGCGATCACAGCCGGGCTCGCCGAGGCGGTGGCGGCGGCGGGCGACGCGGAGCGGAGGCTCCGGGGCTCGCGGGTGGACTGGAGCCGGAGCTGGCAGGAATCGTTTGACGACCGGCTCGTCGAGCGGATCAAGGCGTTCGTCGAGGCGTCATGACCCGGCTCGATGCCAGCCTCGTCCGCGACCTGCCCACCCGGATCGGCGTCGGCGGGGGAACCGCACTGTTCGTGGACGGAACCTGCGCCACCGACGCCGGGCGGATCCGCGAGCTCGCCGTGGTCGCCAACGGAGCCCAGCACCCCGTGATCGCCCATGGCATGCCCGCGCCCGGCAATCGCGGACGGGCGGGCGACTACTGGTGGGCGCTGGTGACGCTGCCGCCGCACCGCTCCTCCGAGACCCTCGTCCTCGGACTGCACGCGACCATCTCCGGTGGCCGGGAGGCAAGCGCGAAGCTGGGGGAGGTCGAGCTCACGAGCGGCGCGCTCGCGGATGTCGGGCACGGCAACGGCGAGGCCGTCCCGAGCGGGGGCAACGGACGCGCCAAGTGGCGTCCGAAGGGCGGGCCGTTGATCGCGATCGCGATGGCGACCCACGACCCGCCGCCCGAGCTGTTCCGGCGGCAGATCGAGTCGATCAGGGAGCAGACTCACGAGAATTGGGTCTGCGTCATCAGCGACGACGCCAGCGATCCGGACGGGGTCCAGGCGATGAGGCAGATCCTCGGCGAGGACCCACGCTTCCGGCTGTATCCCTCCCCCGAGAGGCTGGGCGTCTACCGAAACTTCGAGCGCGCGCTCGAGTTGGCACCGAGGGAGGCGGAGTTCCTCGCCCTATGCGATCAAGACGACCGGTGGCATCCAGAGAAGCTCGCCACGCTCCGCGAGGCGATGGGTCCCGAGGATGTGCTCGCTTACAGCGACATGCGGATCGTCAAGCCGGACGGCGAGTTGATCTCGGACACGTATTGGACCCGGCGCCGGAACAACCACGCGAACTACGCGTCGCTCCTGATCGCCAACACGATCACGGGAGCCGCGGCGCTGTTTCGCCGAACGGTGCTCGACTACGCGCTGCCGTTTCCGCAGGAGCTCGACGAGCAGCGCCACGACCACTGGATCGCGATCGTCGCGATGGCGTTGGGCGGAATCGGGTATGTGCCCCGCGCGCTCTATGACTACGTGCAGCACGGCGACGCGGCCCTCGGACACGCGGCGGCGAACCTGGGTGCGCCGTCCAGCCTGGGTCGCAGGGTCGAGACGATCAAGCGCCGCAACGTGCTCGCCCAATGGCGCACGATCTACTTCCAGCAGTACGTCAGGCTCCTGCTGGCGACGCGCGTGGTGGAGCTACGCTGCCGGGATCAACTCGGGCGGGACAAGAGAAAGGCGAGGGCGGTGAGCAGGGCGCTCTCCAGCGACTCCGCGCGCGGCGCGGCCTGGCTGTCGCTGCGGTCGATCAGAGCGCGCTTCGGGGCCAGTGAGACCATGGAGCGCGACCGCGCGCTCCTTCGGGCGATCGCCTGGCTTCGCATCTCGCGCCTGCGGGCGCGCTTTGGCCGTCGCCGCCGGAGCCCCGCCGAGGTGTCCTCGGCCGACCGGACGGAGATGCTCCCTGGCGCCCGGGCACCCAGGGGCAGGCCGCTGGCCGTCGAGGTGCGAAACGTATCCAAGTCGTTCAGGGTTCCCCTTCAGGCGAACCCCACGCTCGCGAATCGGCTCACCCGCCTTGGACAGCCGCACGGATACCGCCGACTTCCAGTGCTGAAGGACATCTCGTTCGACATCGCCCAGGGGGAGTTCTTCGGCATCGTCGGCCGGAACGGATCGGGGAAGAGCACGCTCCTGAAGCTTCTGGCCAGCATCTACCGAGCCGACAGCGGCAACATCCGCGTCGGGGGACAGGTCGCTCCGATCATCGAGCTCGGCATCGGCTTTCACCCCGAGCTCCCGGCCCGTGACAACGTGATCGTCAACGGGGTGATGATGGGCCTGACCGCCAAGGAGGCGGCGGCGCGGTTCGACAAGGTCATGGCGTTCGCCGGGCTCGAGGGCTTCGAGACCATGAAGCTCAAGAACTACTCCTCCGGCATGAAGGTGCGCCTCGCCTTCGCAATCATGGTCGAGGCCGACGGCGACGTGATGATGATCGACGAAGTCCTGGCGGTGGGCGACAGCGGCTTCCAGCGGAAGAGCCGCGAGATCTTCCGGAGGTACAAGGAGCAGGGCAAGACGGTCATCCTGGTGAGCCACCAGATGACCTCGATCTCCGAGCTCTGCGATCGGGCGATGCTGCTCGAGGGGGGTCGCATCGACCGGATCGGCGACCCGGAGGACGCCACCCGGCGCTACTCCGAGCTCGCCGTCGCAGGAGCGCTGACTCGCGAGCAGCGGGCCGGCGCCGCGAAGAGGCCGGAGCTCGCGAGGATCGCCGACCTCTGGCTCGGCGACCTTCAGGGGGATACGTCGCCGGTCGTCGACCCCGGCGAGGAGATCCGCCTCCACGCGGTGATCGAGGCAACCCGGGACGTCGAGGACCCCTGCTTCCGGTTCGAGATCCGCAACCAGAATCGCGCTCGGATCTTCTCGCCGGAGAGCGCGCCCCTGAACGGCGATCGCGGCCGGCTCGCGGCGGGAGAACGGGTCCACGTGCACGCGGCGATCGAGAACAAGCTCACTCCGGGCGGCTACATCCTCAGCTGCGCGGTGAACCGACGCGGCGAGGGGCGGGAGATCGCCGTCTCCGACGTCAGCTCGATCGAGTTCGCAGTCCCGGGCATCCAACTCCGCGGCCGAGGCCTCCTGTCCCTCGATCACGACGTGCGCACCGAGCCGCTCGACAAGGGCGATACGGCCGATCACGAAGGAGGGCGCGCCTCGTGACCGCGCTCAGCGAGACGCCCACCATCGAGCTTCGCGACGTTCGCGGACCGCGGGCGTTCGGAGGGCCGCCAAGCAGGTTCTTCCATCTCCTCTGGACGGTTTCCAAGACCGAGCTGCGCACCCGCTACCAGGGGGCTGTGTTCGGGTTGCTGTGGTCCGTTCTCGAGCCGCTCCTGATCTTCGCGGTCATGTACGCGGTGTTCAACAGCGTCACGAGGTTCGGCGGCAACATCCCCCACTACCCGGCCATGCTGCTGATGAGCATCATGCTCTACCGCGCGATGTTCTCGAGCACGACGAGCCGGAGCGTGACGTGTGTCGTCGCGCGTGAGAGCCTCGTGCGAAAGACGCAGTTCCCGCGGATCATCGTGCCGCTGTCGGTGGTGCTCACGGCGTGTCTCTTGTTCGTCGGGGACATCGTGGTGCTGACGGGGTTCCTGTTCATCGACGGGGTGGAACCGATGTGGACGTGGCTCTTGTTCCCCGTGATCGTGCTGTTGTTCCTCGCGCTCACGATCGGAATGTCCCTGCTCCTCTCGAGCCTCTACGTGCACTTCCGGGACACCCTGCCGATCTGGAGCGTGATCACGTTGATCCTCTTCTACGGCTCCCCGATCATCTTCCCCGTCGAGGAGGCGCCCTCCGGTCTCCGCGAGGCGCTCTTCTTCGCCAATCCCTTCGTCCCCCTCCTGGAGCAGGCGCGGATCTGGCTCATCGACCCCGGCGCTCCGGCGATCACCAGCGTCTCCTCGGGGCCGGTCAGCGGGCTCCTGATCCCGGCGCTCGTCTACGTGGCCGGCTGTACGGTAGGCGTCTGGTACTTCATTCGCCGCGCCCCGAGGGTGGCCGAGGAGCTTTAGCACTCGATGTGGACCCGCGCGGAGTCCACTGCGAACGCAGCGGCGAGTGACCTGAGAGTTCCGCCGCTGCCGCCGATGGAGCTTCTGACCCGCATCGGGCGGACTCCGGAAGGCGATGAGGAGACGCGGGACTTCTTCGATCGAAGCGGGCGAGCACGAAAGCGCGCGATCGTCGGTCTGCTTCCAGACCATTACTCGTTCCAGGGCCGCCGCGTCCTCGACTTCGGCTGCGGCGCGGGGCGGGTCCTTCGCCACTTCGCGCCGGAATCGTCGAACGCCGAGTTCTGGGGCTGTGACCTCCACGAGCCAACGATCGAGTGGCTGTCGCAGAACCTCTCACCGCCGATGCGCTTCTTCGTCAACGACGCGCGCCCGATGCCCCAGCCCGATGCGTACTTCGATCTGGTCTACGCGCTGTCCGTGTTCACGCACATAACCCACGACTGGAGCGACTGGCTGCTCGAGCTGCACCGCGTCCTCAAGCCGGACGGACTGTTGCTGTCGACATTCATGGGCAGGGCCACCTGGGACCGGGCGGCTCAAAGGCCAGTCGACGAGGACGAGCTCGGCATGGCCGTGCTGGGACTCCATCGCGAGCTTGCCGACACCAGCGGCCCGATCGTCCTGCACTCGCCTTGGTGGCTGCAGACGCACTGGGGCAGGGCCTTCGAGATCCTGTCGATTCAATCCGACGGCTTTCTCGTGCCGGGGAAGGGTCATGGCGTGGTGCTGGCGCGTAAGCGCGACGTCGATTTGAGCCCCGACGACCTCGAATGGCCGGACCCGAATGATCGGCGGGAGCTCGCGGCGCAGCGGACCCAGATCATGCTCCTGGAACGGAACGCGGCGAGGCTCCGCGATCAGATGAAACGCGAGCGGGCTCTACTGCGGTCCAGGCCCAAGCGCGTCAAGGCGCGGCTGCTTCGGAAGAGCGAGTAGCCGAGGCGATCGTGAAGTCCCGGATCCTTCCGGCGCTCGCCATCTCCGTTACCGCAATCGCGCTCTCAGCATCGGCGGCCGCGGGAGCCGCCGGCAAACGGTATGACTCGACGGCGACCCTCGCCAAGGTGAATCCCTTCCACGGTCGCGTCGAGTCCCGGAAGCAGGGCTGCGAGATCAACCGCAGGATCGGGGTCTTCAAGAAGCGATCCGGCCGCGACCGTCGGCTCTACCGGACCACGACCGGCGCCGGTGGCAGGTGGTCCGTTCCATCGACACGGCACGGCGACGTCTACGCGGAGGCGAAGCGGCGAAGCGTGGCCCGGCACGGCATGGCGTTTGTGTGCACGAGCGACCGCTCGAGGGTTCGACGCTTCGCGAGACCCCCAAACATCCTGATCTTCTTGACCGACGATCAGCGGGACTCGGGGTCGATGATCGAGATGCCCACCGTGCGCCGCGTGTTCGGCCAGGGCGGGAAGGAGTTCATGAACGGCTTCGTGACGACACCGCAGTGCTGTCCGTCACGTTCCTCGATCTTCTCCGGTCAGTACGCGCACAACACCGGGATCATCACCAACGATGGAACCGGCTTCAATGCCACCCACACCTGGGAACGCTACCTCCACGACCGCGGCTACTTCACCGGGCTGATCGGAAAGTACCTCAACGAGGTCGAGACTGATCAGGCACCGTATTTCGACTACACGGACGTCGGGCACAACGCCCGCGAGCGCGAGCAGGTCACGATGGCGCGAGCCGTCAAGGGCTTCTTTCGTGAGGCATCAACCCACGGCTCCAGGCCCTGGGCCCTAGAGGTCTCGAGCTACTCCCCGCACAGGCCCTGGAACTCGATGCCCGATGATCCCAGGCCAGTGCCGCCGTTCGTGCCCCCGTACAAGCCCGCTTCCTTCCAGGAGGCGGATCGCAGCGACAAGGACCCGTCCGTGCAGAAGCGCCGCTACGACGACCAGCTGTTTCGGGAGCAGTACCGGGGCCAGCAGCTCGAGACCCAAACCGCGGATGAGGAATTCGCCCAGCTCTGGCGGACCATCGGCGACCATCACGAGCGGGGCAACCTGCTGGCGTTCTTTCTCTCGGACAACGGCTACGCATGGGGCGACCACGGCCTATGGGGAAAGGGCGAGCCATACCTCGAGCACAGCGAGGTTCCCCTCTTCGCCCGCTGGCCGGGTCACTTCGCCAGCGGGGCCAAGGACACCCGGATCGCGGCCAACATCGACATCGCCCCGACGATCTACGACGCCACGGCCACCAGGCCTCATTACGTGATGGACGGCCATTCGCTCTTGAGCGGCTATCGCCGATCCTGGCTGCTGCTCGAGTTTCAGAATCCGGACATCCCCCAGATTCCCCCCTGGTACTCCTACGTGGTCCCCGGCAAGCGTCAGTACATCGAATGGTCCGACAGCTTCGTCGAGGACTACAACCTCCGTCGCGACCCGGCCGAGTTGAGCGCCAGGAATGTCGTCGACCCGACGGTCGCCGCCAAGCTCAACGAAGCGAAGAGATGTAGCGGCGTGACTTGTCCCTGACCGGTCGCGCGGTTCAGGAATCGAAACCGAGCGCGTCGAGCTCAGGACGGAGCTCCCGCTCGATGGTGTTTGCAACGTCGGTCGATAGATCCCGACGCCAGCGGCCGATGGACTCCTCCGTGCTCGGCGCCGTCCTGTGCACCCAACCCATCCGCCGCTCGTTGGCGACCTCCTGAGGATCGAGCTTCACCGACAGCCAGTCCTCCAACCGGCCCGCGACCCCCGGCAGATCCCTCACCAGCTCCTCGTAACGCACGATCGCGGTGTCGTGCCCCTCCTCGAGCCCGGCGATCCATCGCAGGCGCCCGCGCTGGCGGTCGATGAACTGGCGGAGGTAGTCGCCCTCGTCGGTGGCGTGGCGTTGGCCGAGCTCGGCCTTCGCCGCCTCCCGGAAGGCGATCAGTGACGCGTACGTGTCGCGCGGCTCGCGCAGCAGAGCCAGCACTCGCAGCGGCGGCAGCTCGCGGCGGTCGAGGAGCCATGAGTTCAGGTGCTTCTCCGCGTAATAGCGGACGTCGGCCTCGGGATCGCGGTGCGCGACGCGGGTCGCCGACGTGGCGCGTCGCGAGAACTCCCCCCAGGCGAAGTCGAAGCACCGGGCCGAGATCGAGGGCTCGTCCGGGTCCGTCCCGTCGATCAGCTCGCGTCGGCGCCAGGGCGGGGGACCCAGGACGGACGAATCGCGCTCCTGGAGGATCGATCCCAGGTCGTGAGGGGCCCACTCGTCGGGATCCCACTCGGTGCGGGTGAGAAGGCGCGACCACCGCCACAGGTAGGCGAAGTGCTTCTGCTCGAAGGGATAGGAGCCACCGACGGCGATCTGCGGCGAGGAGGCGAGGAGCCGCATCATCAGCGTGCTGCCGTCGCGGCTGTAGTAATCGACGAGGATGGGGGTCAGCGAATCGCGCGCCGGGTGGCTCGACGCCGATCGCCGAAGCCGCCTCGACCCCCCGCGGCGCGCGTCGCGGGCGAACAGCAGCTTGCGCACCGCCTCGCTTCGACGCAGGGACTCGAGTCGCCACTCGACCACGCGGCAACGGTATCGAGGGCCAACTCGGGCCATGTCGGCGGCCACGCGGGAGGCGAAGTCCGAGACGTTAAGCTCAACCGGCCACGATGAAGGAGGCGACCAGGGAGCGCTTGGCCAGGGGCCTGCAGGCGGTCGGCCTGCTGAGGAGCGGCGCACGGCTGCGCGAGCGCTTCCTCGCGTTGCGGGCCCGGGGGGCCGAGGTCACCGGGCCGGACGGCCTGCCGCTGCCGCCGCCGAAGCTGCGTGTGGCAGTCGATGGCCGAAGCGCCGACGCCGGCCGCTTCATACGCGTCGGAGCGCAGTCGGCTCAGCGGGTTCGCCGGGCAATCGCCGCCGCCGGTCGGGACGTCTCGGAGTTCGAGCGGATCCTCGACTTCGGCTGCGGCTGCGGCCGCGTCGCGCGGCATTGGGCGAATCTCAACGGGCCGGAGATCTTCGGCTGCGACCAGAACCCCGAGCTCGTGGAGTGGTGCTCGCAAAACCTCCCCTTCATGAGCGTGACGGTCAACGGGCTCGAGCCACCGGCACCGTATGAGGATTCGAGCTTCGACCTCGTCTATGCGCTATCGGTGCTGACCCACCTCCCCGAGGAGCTCCAGTCCCCGTGGATGGCGGAGTTTCGACGGATCCTGCGTCCGGAGGGCCTGCTCCTGTTCACCACGCTGGGCGAGCGCTCCAAGGGTCGCGCGGATGCCCGGGGCCGCGCCGACTTCGAGGCCGGGAAGCTCGTTGTCAAGCGAGCGCAGGTCCCCGGCAGCAACCTCTGCACGGTCCTGCATCCGTACGACTACGTGACCAACGGCCTGCTCGGGGGCTTCTCCCTGCTGAGCTTCACGGAGGCGGTGTCACCGCACGGCCAGGACACGTACCTCGCGCAGCGGCAGTAGGGAGACGCCCCGGCTATCCCGCCCTGCGTGTCCGCCCGATCCGCGCCCGCATGCTCGCGATCCGGCGCCAGACGATGCCCGCGAGGAGGCCCCGCTCCATCCCCATGGTCTCGTTGCGTCCGGTCAGCGGTCGAAGCGCTCTGTACCCAAGCCACGCGGCGCCGGCCAGCGAGCGGTCGCAGCTCTGGATGCGGCTGATCGCGCGGCGGTCCCGTGAGCTCAGGGTGTCGCCGAACCGGACCTCCAGCGTGCGCGCCTGGAGCGAGAGGCGGCAGTAGTTGTCGAAGTACCTGATCTTGCCCACGGGTCGCATCAACCGGTAGCCCAGCCGCATGATTCGCAGCAGTACGTCGGCGAGCCGTCCCCCCCACCGTCCCCGGCCCGCGTTGGCGTTCGTGAAGCCGATCGCCGCCTCGGAGTGCTGGACGTAGTCGTAGAGGGGCCGGTCGACGTAGCGGATGTCGCCCGTCGCCATCGCCACCAGCGCGATCCAGTGGTCGTGGAAGATGTCGCCGTGCGGGGGCGGGAATGGCAGCGCCCGTTCCGCGAGCTCGCGCCGGAACAGCGCCGCCGCCCCGGTGATCGCGTTCGTGATCAGAAGCGACGTGAAATCCGTGTAGTTGTTGCGGCGGTAGCGCCAGTACGTGTCAGAGCGAACCCGACCGTCCTCGTCGATCACGCGGGTATCGCTGTAGGCGAGCGTCGCGCCGGATTCCAGGTCCCTCGCGAGGACCTCGAGCTTGTCCGGATGCCAGTGGTCGTCCTGGTCGGCGAGCCCCAGCAACTCGGCGTCCACGGGCGCGAGCGCGAGGGCGCGCTCGAAGTTGCGGTAGAAGCCGAGTCGCTCGGTGGACGGCGAGAGGACGAAGCGCTCGTCGTCCCCGAGGATCTCCCGCATCCGCGCGAGGCGCTCGGGACGTGAGTGGTCGTCGCTGATCACGCAGATCCAGTTGTCGTGGGTCTGGGCGCGGATCGAGTCGATCTGCCGCGCGAACAGCTCGAGCGGAGGCTCGAACGTCGCCATGCAGATCGCGATCAGCGGGCGGTCGGCGTCGCCCGCCCCCGGCGGGCCTGGGACCGGATCCAGGTCCAGGGCCGGCCGGAGCGCAACCGTCCCGAGCTCCGCCCTCGCATCCCCCCCGCCCTCGAGCTCGGCGTGCAGGGCGAGCCGCGCGGTGCCCGGAGCCGCGAGCGGCTCGAGCGGCACGATCCCCCACCACATGTCGCCATCACGCGCGGTTCGCCGCGCCGACATTCCGTGCGCCATGGTCGGGACCTCCTCCCCGTTCACCGCGATCCCCAGGCGCGTCACCCGACGACCGTCGCGCGTGGTGCAGCGGCCCTTCAGGAACAGGGCCGTGCCCCCACCAACCGCGATTCGATCGGGAAGCGGCTCGTCGAGGCGAGCGTCCAGCTCGGCGGTGGCGCCCCCTCCGCGACGGCCCAGCCTGGACCGCCGAGCGGCCCGCCGGCGCAGCGCGGCGAGCGTGTCCGTCCCACCGCCGTCGGGGAGCAGGTCGGCGGGGTAGGGCTCGGCTCGCGGCGCCGCCCGGAACCCATTGATCCGTCCCCGAACGCCGGCGAGGTTTCGATCGATCACCGCCTGACCCATGCACACGCCGAGCTCCCGAGCCAGCACGCCCGGCAGCCGTCGCCACCCGAGCACTCCCCACTTGCGGAGCACGTAGGCGCGACCGAAGCCGGCCAGGTAGTTCTTTCGCGCCGAGCCCGGCCCCAGCGTGGAGGAGTGACCGTGGGTTCCCCGGGCGTCCCGCGCGAGCACGCAGCTGCCGCCGGCGCGGCGCAGGCGCAGAACGAGGTCGACGTCCTCCCAGTAGGCGAAGAGGCCCTCGTCGAACCCTCCCTCGGCCAGGAACGCGTCCTTGTCGAAGGCCGCAGCGGCCCCGCAGGGCCCGATGGGATCCTCGACCCCCTCGTCGAGCCTGCTGAGCGGCTCGCCGTAGAGGTAGTCGGTGCAAAAGAGCGTGGAATCCAGCTCCATCCCGGCCGCCTCGATGATCGAGGGGTCGCCGTGGTCGCGCATCACGCCCGCGGACATGATCACGCCGCGAGCCGGGTCGAGGGCAGCGACCATCCGTTCGACGAACTGCGGGTCGCACGTGCAGTCGTCGTTGACCATCACGATCGCCTCTCCCTGGGCCTGGGCGGCGCCGAGGTTCATCGCGCGCGAGAAGCCGGCGTTCTCCTCGAGGCGGATCGCCCTGGCGTTGTCGTGCCCCTCGCAAGCCTTCGATGCGATCGCCCCCGGCGAGCCGTTGTCGACGACGATCACCTCGTGCTCCACCGTCTGGCGGTCGAGGGTCGCGAGCAGGTCCCGCAGCCGGTCGGCCCCGTTGACGGTCGGCACGATCACGGTCGCCGACCTCAGAGCGCGGGGATTTTCAGTAGGCACCAGTGCCGCGGAAGATAGCCGGGAGCGTCTGGAACAGGATCCTGATGTCCCGGCTGAGCGAGAGGTTCTCGACGTAGTCGAGCTCGACGGCGAGGCGCTCCGAGAAGCTCAGCGCCCCTCGGCCGAAGACCTGCATCGAGCCGGTGATCCCCGGCTTGACGGCAAGCCGGAACCGGTGCTCGGGGCGATAGCGCCGGACGAGCTCGATCTGCTCCGGACGCGGCCCGACGATGCTCATGTCGCCCTTCAGCACGTTGACGAGCTGCGGCAGCTCGTCCAGGCTGAGCCGGCGGAGGATCCGGCCGACTCGGGTCACGCGGGGATCGCGCTTGAACTTGAACGCCGGCTCCGGGAGGTCGTCGAGCTGGATCAGCTCCTCGAGCATCTGGTCGGCGCCGTCCCGCATCGTGCGGAACTTGTAGACGCGGAACGGGATTCCGCCGAGGCCCGCCCTCGTCTGCACGAAGAAGAGCGGCCCACGGCTGTCCAGCTTGATCGCCAGGGCGATGATCGGCAGCAGCGGAGCGGTGAGCACCAGCAGCACCGAGGCAGCCGCGACATCGAAGACCCTCTTCATCAGCATCGTCGACCGCGAGACGTTGCGCGTGTCGTACTCGAGCACTGGGAGGTCGGCTACCTCGGACAGCCGCGGCACCGCGCCGGCGCGCCCGCGAAGCGGCGAGACGACGCTCAGCTTCACCCCGTGCCCGCGGCAGGCGGCGGCGAGCTGCCCGATCCAGTCGATGTCGATCTGCTCGGTGGCGACGATGATCCGGTCCACCAGCCGCACCAGGACCTTTGCGTCGCCGTTCTCGCCTCGATGCGGCAGCACGTCGTCGACGTCCACGAGATCGAGATGCATGTCCTCGAAGAGCTCGATCTTCCGACGCGCCGAGTTCGCGAGCTCGCCGTTGCCGACCACGCAGGTTCGCTCCGGGGCCGTGATCCGCCGCCACAACCAGCGGGCCCCGCCGCGCAGGAAGGCGGCCAGCACCATCACGGCGAACCAGATCACCGTGGCGTGCGCCACGGTGAACGGGGGGACCGGCACCACATAGAGGAGCGCGCCGAGACCGGCGGTCCCCGCGGCGGCCCAGGCCGCGATCCGCGGGAGCTCGTCGAAGGTGAGGTGGCGGATGACCATCTGGTCGCGGTCGTAGAGGCCGAAGAGCTTCGCGAGCACCACCCACACCGGCAGCACCGCGAGCGACCACACGGCCTCGGCCGCCGTCGACGCCAGGGCGATGGTCGCCGTTCCGGCGGCGACCACATCGGCCGTCGCGAGCATCCGCCGGCGCAGCGAATCCCGCCAGAAATGCGGGCGCGGGCGCAGGCGCGGTTCGACCTGGCTGGACTTCGCCGCCGAGGCGTCCTCGCGCCGGCCTGCGGCATCCTCGATCGCGGGATCGTCGAGCCCGACACTTGGCTCGCGTATTGGCGTCAGCGGACGGCCCGCGTCCCCCACCATCGCGTTGTCAGGTACCCATCCCAATTGGTCCTCAGGCACGCTCCTGCGTCTGAGCATCATATGTCGTAACGCTGTAACACAGCAGGACGCCGTTTCTACCGCTATTCGCCCAAACTCACAGGCAGGTTCCCTGGCGCGAGATCATTCGCCCGCGCCAGGTCGGCCTCCGCGGCGACCCGGTCCCCCAGCGCGGCCTGGACCTCCGCGGCCACGAGCCATGATCGCCAGTCGCCCGGCGCGCGTGCGATCGCCTTGTTCGCGGCGACCTCGGCGGCCTCCAGATCGCCCGCCTCCCTCTGAACCAGCGCAAGCTGAACCTGCGGCTCCGAGGACCACGGCTGGATCGCGGCCGCGTCCCTCGCGTCCTGAACCGCGGCCGACAGGTCGCCGCGGTCCACCGCGCTGTGGCTGTTGCTGAGCTGAATCGTCGCGATCAGCTGGTCGCCGGCCACCCAGATCGCCGCCCAGGCGCAGATCAGCGTCGCGATGCCAAGGCCGTACTGGCCGCCGCCGAGGACCCGGCCCGGGACCCAGCGCCTCGCCGCCTTCCGCGCCGCCTTGCCCCGGTCGGCCACCTGCTCGGGGGTCGTGGCCGGCCCGGTGAGAAGCGCCGCCGCCAGGACCGCAGGCGCAAACGTGGCCGGCAGCTGCCAGGTCCAATCGAGCGCCGCTGACGCTAGCCCGGCCAGGAACAGGGCGAAGGCCGCCGCGAGGGCGTCGCCCCACCGGCTGCCCGATCGCGCCGCCAAGGTCCGGCGTCCCCCTCCGACGAGCACGGCGCCCACGAAGCCCAGGAGCAGCAGGAAGCCGACGATCCCGAGCTCGGCGAGGGTCTGCAGGTACAGGGAGTGCGCGTCGAGCGTCGGGACGTTCAGCCGCGGGTGCGCGTTCCACCAGAGCTGGTAGTTCCCTGCCCCCACTCCCCAGACGGGCTTGCTTGCGAAGGCGTCGACCGCCTCCCCCCAGAACTGGTAGCGCCCGGTGCCCGAGCTGGCGACGAAGTGCTGGCCGCCAAGGCTTGGGCTCGACCCCACGTCGTTCGAGTTGGAGAAGTCGCGTATGCGGTCGATCGGATCGGAGGCGACGAGCGCGATGAGTCCCGCGACCACCACGACCGCCACTCCCCAGCGCACGACCCTGGGCGACAGCTCCAGGCGGCCGAGCCGGCCGTCCACGAGGTAGCGCAGGCCACCGACCACGACGACGCAGACGACCGTGGCGAGCAGCATCTCCCGGCCCTGCACGTATGCCAGATGCGTGGTCAGGGCGTTGGTGAAGTCGTCCTGCCTCGACGCGATCACCGCCAATACCCCCGACCCGATCCCGCCGAGGACGTAGCTGCCGAGCTGCTGCACCCAGCCGCGGCTCAGCACGAGCAGCGCGACGATGCCCACCACCGCTGCCGCCACCCCTCCCCGGGACGAGGTCAGGTACATGGCGAGGCCGAAGGCCGGCATTGCGGCGGTTGCGCCGGCGCGGCCGAGACGGGTCGGCGCCTCGGCCGCGAGCCAGCCGAAGAGCACCAGCCCGATGGCGAGGATCGCCCCGAGGCCGTTCCAGTAGCCGACCGGGTAGCTCAGGCGCCCGTGGGCGAAGGGAATGAAGGCGAAGATGTCGCGGTCAGCGCCGCCGAAGAGCGATGGATCGAAGCGGCTAGCGAGCGACCCGGCGACGACAGCGAGGATCCCGAGCGCGACGCCGATCAGCCACGGGCGCGGTCCTGTGCGACCTGACGCGATCACGATCAAGACGAACAACCCGAGGTAGCCGGCCACGCGGACCACCTCGGTGAAGGCGAGTCCGGCGGAGTTGGCCCAGATCATCGACAGGGCCGTGAACCCGCCCAGCGCCGCGAGGCTCGCGCCGGCCGCAATCGCCGACCTCGGAATGACCCGCCCCGGCCAGACCCTCGTGGCCAGCGCGATGATCACGACCCACCAGATCGCGACCGTCACCGCCGCGATCAGCTCGCTCGAGTACCCGCCGTTGCCATAGGCGAGCGCGGCGTAGGCCACCGCCACGAGCACGGTCGTCACCAGTGCGCCGGAGATTCGCGGACGTGAGGACTCGGGCGCCCGGTCCTTCGCGGCGGAGCGGTCCTCACGGGAGCTGCGCAGCCGAGGAGCTCGTGTCTGCCCTACCGGCTTCACGACCTCACCCGGGGACCGAGCTCGCGAGGCCACACACAGACGCCCCCTCGGCATTGCCGAGGCCGACTCGCCACCTCACCGGCGACCGCTCGTCCGGGGCGTCGGGAGGAATCCGGAGCTCCGACGTGCTTCCCGCCGGGACCGTTCCGACCGCGGTCGACGTGCCGTCGGCGAACCGCCCAAGCGCGACGGTGACGGGCTCGCCGGGGCCGGCTTGAATCGTGGCACCAGGTGAACCCAGCCTCACCGTCGCGGTACTGACGCCCGAGGATGCCGGAAGCTTTACGCAGCTGGGACCCTCATGGCGCCAGGCGTCCGGCGCGGGAGCGAGCGGCTTTGGCGCAACGCCGTCCCCTGCCGCGGACGCCGGGCGGAGCCTCAGTCCGAGCGCGTTCACCAGGACCACGTCCGCCGCCCGCCGGATGCTGCCCGGCTTGAACGGAAGCTCCGCCGGCGGAAATGCGGGGGAGCCGTACTTGTCGATGACGCTGAAGTATCCGAACGCTGTCAGGTGCCCCAGAGGCACGCCGTTGTCCTCGAGCTTGTCGCCAAGCAGGCTGGTTCGCTCCGGTGTAACGGTTGCCAGCACTGTGTCGAGGCGGAAGGTGGGAATGGTGTTCCCGCCCGCCATCTGGAGCGAGGTCAGCCCAGCTCGGATGTAGTCGGAGTCCTCGACCAGCTGACCGCTCTCGTTGTGGAGCTCGCGGATGTTCCCCCCGATCGCGAGGGCGAACACCACCGCCACCACCGCCCAGCCGGCCCTCGTCAACCTGCGAGGCACGTCGAGCCCGCGAGCCAGCTCGCAGAGCAGGAGGAGGAACAGAACGGCGTCCAGATAGAGGTAACGCGACGCCCACGGGACCCGCTCCGGCCCTGGCGCGAACGCGGTCGCGGTCCAGAAGACCAGGAGCGCCGCCACCATCGCGATCAGGAACGGCGAGAGCGGCTCGGGGCGCCGCAGCCGGGCGGCGAATGCCCAGGCAAGGAGACCCAGGAGGACCGCGCCGACGACCACATAGACGGCGAGGGGTATGACGAGCTCGCCGGTCGCGTTCGTCGACACGAGTCCGGTGATCGACACGACCGTAACCCCCACCGACTTGCCCAGGTACAGCGGCAGGTCGATGATCGTCGACCCCACCGGGTGCGCGTTCGGTCCCATGTCGAATTCCAGGATCCACCAGATGACGTAGAGGGCCGTGGGGAGGGCCCATACCCACGCGCGTCGCCACCGCTCCGGCGACGGCCTGGCGAGTACGAGCACCGCCGCGGCGGCGGCGAACGGATATCCCGTGCTGAGCGAAGCGAGGCTGATCGCAAGCAGGACACATGCCCAGATGTCCCCCTTGAGATCTCGCCGCTCGAGCAGGAGGAGCATGCCCAGCCCCGCGGCGGTCGAGATCAAAGAGGGCACCCGGAGCGGGGTCGCCACCACCTCCCGCGCCGGGCCAAGGAAGAGCAGGATGGAGGTCGCGAACACCGCGAGCATGTCTCCGACCCTGCGCCGGGCGAGGACGAAGAAGAGCCCGGCGCAGAGCAGGAGCAGCACGATGTGCGCGACCTGATAGGGCGTGTCCGAGCCGATGCCGAATGCCTCGAACGCGAGCCTGTAGAAGACGATCGGTACGGCGACGAGGTGCTTTCCGGCCGGCGGGTTGAACAGATAGGTGGGCGCGGACTCGGTCGCCGTGCGGAGCGCGTAGCCCCATTCGTCCCCGAACAGGGTCAGGCCCTGGCCCCAGCTCCAAAGCAGCGCGGCCGCGGCGGCCATGGCCAGCGCCAGCAGAGCCCACGCCACCCGACGCCATACGAGGGACCCGGGGATGGACGCCTGAATCGGCTCTTCTAATCCAATGCTCATACGCGGAGGTCCGATACGGCTCGTCCCGCCTGCCTGCGGGGCTCCCGCCGTCGGGTTATGATGCTCCATTGAGCTGAGGCTGGGACTTCAACCTATTAGGAGGAGCTCTTGATGGAAGGCGCGCAGTCTAGGGACTCATGCACGCCGCGCTTTGCCGTCGCGCTCGTATGCGCGGCGATGGCGGCGATGGTATTCGCACCGATGGCGATCGCAGGCTCGCCGGCCGGGGATATGTACGGAAACCCGCTTCCGGGACCGGGCAGCGGCAGCCCGGACACCGGCAGCGGCAGCTCGACGTCCGGCGGAAGCGACACGGTCATTCCGGTCCCCCCCAGCTCGGGTTCGGACACGAGCGCGACGACGGACACCAGCGCGACGACGGACACCGGCGGCGGGGGCGGCGGGTCGTCCTCCGTCGATACCGGTGGCGGTGGCGGCAAGTCCGGGCACAACGCGACCGATGACAAGGGCTCGAAGACCAAGGACCCACTGGAGTCCTCGGGCACACCGCATGGCTTGTCCGGCGATCCCACGAGCGCACGGTCGGTGCCCGAGATCGCGGCCGATTCGGCGGGTGACAGCTGGGTACCGTTCTTCATCGCTGGATTGGTCGCGCTGGCCACGGCGTTCGTATTCGTGGTCTTCCTGCGAAACCGGCGCCGCACGGCCCAGAACTGAGCGGCCAACGGATGGATCACCGCCGCCGCGCTCCGCGGCGGCCCGGCCCGGCGCCCTTTTACGCGCCGCTTAAGAGGAATTGGTTAACGTAATGCTCGTGCGACGGTCGATGGGACTGACGGCCCTCGTGGCGACTGCTGTGCTGGCGGCGAGCGCCCAGCCGGCGATGGCGGGAAAGGCGCACCCCGATTTCTACGGGGTGTATTACACGAAGCAGGACAACGTCAGCAAGGACCTGCGCGGCCTGGCCGACTCCGGGACCAAGCACGTCAAGCTGGCGCTGCGCTGGGCGACCGTCGAGCCCCGGCCGGGTGAGTTCAACTGGTCCACCTACGACGAGCTGATCGGCGGCCTTGCGAGCCGCGGAATCCAGGTTCTGCCGATGCTCTACGCGTCGCCCCATTGGGCCGCGAAGGCGGGCAACAAGCCGCCCTCCTCCGAGGAGGCACGCGACGCGTGGAAGAGCTTCGTCACCCAGGCTGTCAACCGTTACGGCGAGGGCGGCACCTACTGGCGGAGTCCCCTCGGGTACACCAAGGACCACCCCGCAAAGAGCCCGCAGGAGGTCAAGGCGTGGCAGGTGTGGAACGAGCCCAACCTCCAGCACTACTTCGCGACTAACGATCGGGGTCCGGTCACCGGGAAGGATCGTCGCCGGCGGATCCGCAAGTACACGAACCTGCTCAAGATCACGCACGATGCAATCGAGCAGGGGGATCCAAGCGCCACGGTCGTCCTCGGCGGCTTGGTGGGGAACGGCCAGCCGAGCGGCAGCATGAACGCCTGGAAGTTCCTCGACAAGCTCTACAAGAAGCACGGGATCAAGCGCAGCTTCGACGTCGCGGCCATCCACCCGTACGCGACCAGCGTCAGCTACGTGAAGAAGTGGGTCGGCAAGTTCCGCGCGGCGATGAAGAAGCACCAGGACAAGAAGACCCCCGTGTGGATTACCGAGATCAGCTGGGGCTCGGACCCCCCCGATCGGTATGGCTTCACCAAGGGCCTCGAGGGGCAGAAGAAGATCCTGACGCAGGCGTTCAGCGCGCTTCACCGCCAGCGCCACAGGCTGGGCCTTCGCCGTATCTACTGGTACGCCTTCCGCGACCCCAAGCACGGCAACCCGCGGTGCAGCTTCTGCGGGTCCGCGGGCCTGCTGAAGTCGAACTTCGACAAGAAGCCCGCCTGGAGGGCCTTCAAGCGCTTTACGGGCGGCTGATCAGCACCGCCCGCCGGCCATCGCCGGAAGGATCACCACGGTGTCGGATTCCGACACCGTCGTCTCCAGCCCGTCCAGCACTCTGACGTCCTCGTCGTTCAGGTAGACGTTGACGTAGCGGTTCAGCTCGCCGCCGTCGGCGAAGAGCTGTGCTCGGGTCCCGGGGTGGGACTCGGCAAGCGAGCGGAGCACGTCACCGACCGTCGCGCCCGGTGTCGTCACCTCCGCCTCGCCGGCGGTCTGAGCACGGAGCACCGGTGGGATCTTCACGGTCGGCATGGGGTCGCGAATCCTATGCGCGGAACAGCTGGACGCGCTCTCGCTCAGCGCAGCACGGGCGTCCCCGCGCAGAACGCCTCGTAGTCCGGGAACTTGCCCATTTCCGACTCGGCGATCTCCGGAGCGTGATCGCCGCAGATCGGACAGTCGGGATCGCGATTGACCTTGAGCTCCGTGAACCGCGTGCCGAGGGAGTCGTAGAGCAGCAGCCGTCCGATGAGGGGCTCGCCGATGCCCGCCACGAGCTTGATCACCTCGTTCGCCTGAAGCAACCCCATGACTCCGGCCATCACCCCGAGGACTCCGGCCGCACCGCAGCTCGGGGCTATCTCCGGCGGCGGAGGCACGGGATAGAGGCACCGGTAGCACGGACCCTCATACGGGACGAACGTCGAGATCTGCCCGTCGAAGGCCAGGATCGACGCCGAGACGACGGGCTTTCGCAGCCTCACCGAGGCGTCGTTCAAGAGGTACCTGGTCGGGAAGTTGTCCGCCCCGTCGACCAGCACGTCGTAGTCGGCGATGATGTCGAGGATGTTTTCCGCATCGAGGCGGGTGCGGTGCTCTACGACCTCGACGTCGGGGTTGAGCGCCTCGATGGATCGACGCGCCGATTCCGTCTTCGGCATCCCGACGCGCTCGGTGGTGTGAATCACTTGTCGCTGTAGGTTCGTCTCGTCCACGACGTCGTCGTCGACGATCCCGAGCGTGCCGACGCCGGCAGCGGCGAGGTAGAAGGCGGCCGGAGCACCGAGCCCCCCGGCGCCGATCAGGAGCACCTTCGAGTTCAGGAGCTTGACCTGCCCCTCGACGCCGACCTCCGGCAGCAGGGTGTGCCGCGAGTAGCGCATCCGCTGCTCGGGGGTCAGGCCCTCGGGCGCGACGACCGGGTATCCGGCCTCCTGCCAGCCGACTATCCCGCCTCGCATGACGGACACGTTGTCGTAGCCGAGGTCCTTCAGCGCGTCGGCCGCTCGCGACGAGCGGTTGTCGGTGCGGCAATAGAGAACGATGCGGTCGGAGCGGTCGGGGACCACCTCGGAGATCCGGTCCAGCAGCTCGCCCTGAGGCAGGTGGGTCGCACCCTCGAGGTGCGCCTCGTCCCACTCGTTGGGCTCGCGGACGTCGATCAGCTTCGCGTCGCCGGCCTCGATCTCCTCGCGTGCCCTGTCGTTGGCGATCAGGTCGATCCGCTCCTTGACCTGCTCCACGGGCTCAGCCACACTCGCCATCAATACTCCTAAAACTCGATCCGGATTTACTTCAAAAAGTATAGCCCGGCGCGGCCAATGCGTGCGCACCCCCTGCCCTCCCAAGCCCCGGCGGATGCGCCCGAGCCAGCATGGAGCTGCCGAGGAGCGGCGAGGGTCGGGGGCTCACACGGGGAAACTCCCGCACCGGGACTGCGAGGAGGAATGCGAGCAGGGATTGCGAGTTGTTTCCCCGGGGGAGCCGCCGACCCTCGCCGCGACGCCCGAGGCCTAACTAGCTGAGGCTCGGGCGCATCTGCCGCAGGCGCCGCACCCGCTCCTCGATCGGCGGATGGGTCGAGAAGAGGCTCGCGATTCCGCCGCCCGAGAAGGGCTTCACGATGTAGAGAGGCTCCGTGGCCTGGTTGACCTGCATCGGTGCCGCCTTGACCCCCTCCTCCCGCCGCAGGAGCGCCGAGGCGAGCGACTCCGGGTTGCCGCAGATCTCGGCGCCCGTGGCGTCAGCCGAGTATTCCCGCTGGCGAGAAATGGCCAGCTGGATCAGCGACGCTGAGATCGGTGCCAGCAGGAACAGGGCGAGATTGGCGATCAGGCCAAGCGGCGACTCGTCGTCGCCGCCGAACCACAGGAAGAAGTACGCCACCCAGGTGATCATCGCGCCGATGGCCGAGGCGATCGAGGTCGTGAGGATGTCCCGGTTGCGAACGTGCGCGAGCTCGTGGGAGAGCACGCCGCGCAGCTCGTCCTCGGAGAGGAGCTTGGTGATCCCAGCCGTCACCGCGACCGCGGCGTGCTTCGGGTTGCGGCCGGTCGCGAAGGCGTTCGCCTGCTCGCTCGGAATGACATAGAGCTTGGGCATCGGGAGGTGGGCGCGAGTCGTGAGGTCGCGGACCATCTGGTAGAGGCGGGGCGCCTCGGACTCGGATACCGGCTTGGCGCCCGCGCTGGCGATGGCGATCTTGTCGCTGAACCAGAACGCGACGAAGTTCATGATCAGCGCGATGCCGAGGAAGACGCTGGCGATGCGGATGCCGCCGATCGCGTAGCCGATCACGACCAGCAGGCCGCCCAGCGCGGCCATGAGGATGACCGTGCGGAGGCCGGCGACGAAGTTGGATCTACCCGTGGTTGTCATGCACGTTCAATGGTGGCACACAGGGGTGGGAATTCCGGTGGGGTCGACTACCCCATTCGACTAGGGGGTGGCACCTATTCTCGAAGAGCGCGCGGGCATCCCGGCGCCGGACGGTCCCGCCGAGGCCGATACTACGAGTCGATGCGTGGCAAGAATCTCCTCACGCAGGTGCTCCTCGCCAACCTGCTGCTGATCGTCGCCGCCGTGATCGTCGCCGGCGTCGCCGGTCACCTGAGCTTCGACCTCTCCGAGCATCCCTGGCTCCCGCTCATCCTCGCCTCCGCGGTGGCGCTGACGGTCCTGGTGAACGTCTTCCTGCTCCAGCGGCGATTCCGCCCGCTCGAGCGTCTGGTCGACGAGATGGAGCGCGCCGATCTGTCCCGGCCGGGGGCGAATCTCCAGGCTCCGGCGGATGCCCTCGGCGGGCCGGAGGAGGTCGAGCGGCTCAACCGCGCCTTCCGGCGAATGCTCGAGCGCCTCGAGGCCGAGCGACGGCGCACGTCGAGCACCGCCCTGGCCGCCCAGGAAGAGGAGCGGGCGCGCGTGGCACGGGACCTGCACGACGAGGTGAACCAGTCGCTGACCGCGCTCTTGCTGCGCCTGGAGGCAGCCCGCGCCAAGGCTCCCGTTGAGCTCGCCCGCGAGCTTGCCGAGACGAAGGCGCTGGCCAATCAGGCGATGGAGGAGCTCCTGATGCTGGCTCGCCAGCTCCGGCCCACGGCCCTGGACGACCTGGGCCTGAAGGCCGCGCTCGCGGGCCACGTGAAGGAGCTCGGCCAGCGAGGGAGGGTCAATGCGAGCTTCGATTCGAGCGGCGACTTCTCGGGACTGCCGGCGGACGTCCAGCTGGTTGTCTACCGCGTGGCGCAGGAGGCGCTGTCGAACGCGGCGCAGCATTCGGGGGCCGAGCACGTCGCGGTGCGGCTCGTGCGCGAGGGCGACCGCGTCGAGCTGACGGTGCGAGACGATGGCTCCGGATTCACGTTCGACCAGGCGGCCCGGGGGCTGGGCATCTCCGGCATGCGGGAGCGCGCGCTCCTCGTGGGAGGCGACATGCAAGTCGAGTCGCGGCTCGATTCCGGAACTCGCGTGCGCCTGAGAGTGCCGCTCGACCACGCGGGTGCAGGTGGCGGATCGAAGCGCAACGGACGTCTGCGTCCCCAATCGACGAGACGATGAGGGTCCTGATCGCCGACGATCACGGGATCGTGCGCTCCGGGTTGCGGATGCTCCTGGAGCAGCAGGCGGACATCGAGGTGGTCGGCGAGGCGTCGGACGGCGCCGAGGCGCGCGACATGGCCATCAGAGAGCGGCCGGACCTGGCGATCCTGGATGTCAAGATGCCGAAGCTCACCGGCCTCCAGGCCACTCGCGAGATCCGCAGCCAGGCGCCCGACGTGGCCATCCTGATCCTGTCGATGTACGACGACGAGCGCTACCTGTTCGAGGCGCTGAAGGCGGGTGCCTCCGGGTACGTGCTCAAGGCCCAGGCGGACTCCGATCTCCTCGACGCCGTGCGCGCGGTGCAGCGCGGCGAGCCTTTCCTAACCCCCGAGGCGCAGCGGGCATTGATCCAGGACGTCCTGGGCGAGGGCGCCAGCCGCGAGGACGACCTGACGCCGCGCGAGCAGGAGGTCGTGAAGCTCGTCGCCGAGGCGCACACCAACCGCGAGATCGCCGGCATCCTCCATCTCTCCGAGAAGACGGTCGAGAACCACCGCTCGAACGCGATGCGAAAGCTCGGGATGCGCGACCGGGTGGAGCTCGTCCGCTACGCGATTCGCAAGGGCCTGATCGAGCCATAGCCGCCTGCCAGAGGACCCGCGCGGTATCGCCGACCCCGTTCCACATCGCGTGCACCGTGCCGGCCGGGATGTCGAGCCGCTTATCCGACCTGTCGAGTAGGATTTATTCGATGCTGTTTTCGACGAAGGCGGAATATGGCGTGCGGCTGATGGTCGAGCTCGGCCGCCGGGCGCCCGAGGACCCGGAGGGAGGCGACGGGCCTGTCGCGCTGAGCTCGGTTGCCGAGGCCGAGACGCTGCCCCTCTCCTATCTCGAGCACCTGGTCGCGAAGCTCCGCGAGGCCGGGCTCGTGACGTCGGTGCGCGGAGCGCACGGCGGCTACCGGCTGGCGCGACCGGCGTCGGAGATCGAGATGCTCGACGTCGTCCAGGCGTTGGAGGGTCCGATCGCGCCGATGGAGTGCTTCAACGACATTCGCGAGGGCCGGGTGCTCTGTTCGCACGAGTCGGACGGCGACCGCGCCTGCGCGACCAAGCTTCTGTGGACCAGGGTTCACGGTGGAATCACCAAGGCCCTCGCCGGGACCACCCTCGCGGAGCTCGTCGAGTTCGCCGATCAGCACGCGGCTCGTGAGCCGCTTGCCGGACAGGCCGCGTAGCCCGTTCCCTGAAAACCCAAGACAACGGAGAAAGATGGCGGATCTGGAGATCACGAACCTGCACGTAAGCGCCGAGGGCAAGGAGATCCTCAGTGGTCTCGACCTCGAGGTCTCGATGGGCGAGATCCACGCGCTGATGGGGCCCAACGGCTCGGGCAAGTCCACCCTCGCCAACACGATCATGGGTCACCCCTCGCTGGTCGTCACCGACGGCGAGATCCGGTTCGGGGGCAAGGACATCACGGGAGAGGCGCCCGAGGATCGCGCCCGGGCAGGCCTCTTCATGGCATTCCAGTATCCGGTCGCCATCCCGGGCGTGACCGTCGCCAAGTACCTCCGGATGGCGGTGAACGCCCATCGCGAGGCGCGCGGCGAGCCCGAGATCAAGCTGAAGGACTTCCGCAAGCAGGCCGAAGCGGCGATGGAGCTCATGAACATCCCGCGCGAGTTCTCGAGCCGCTACCTGAACGAGGGCTTCTCGGGCGGCGAGAAGAAGCGGATGGAGATCCTGCAGCTCGCGATGCTCACGCCCGAGCTGGCCGTTCTCGACGAGACCGACTCGGGCCTCGACATCGATGCGCTGCGAACCGTGGCCGACGGCGTCAACAAGTTCGCCGGGCCGGATATGGGGATTCTGATCATCACCCACTACCAGCGCATCCTGCATCTTGTGAAGCCCGACTTCGTGCACGTCATCTACGACGGGCGGATCGTCAGGCAGGGCGGCCCGGAGCTCGTCGAGACGCTCGAGGAGCGCGGTTACGGCTGGATCCGCGAGGAGGTCGAGGCGGCCGCGTAGGGCGCCCCGCGAACGCTCATGGCAACCGCCGCCGTAACGTCACCCGCCCTCGCCCGCTCGGTCGAGGAGATCCGCTCCGAGTTTCCGATCCTCGAGCGCCAGGTGCATGGGCAGCCGATCGCCTATCTCGACAGCGGCGCGACGGCGCAAAAGCCGCTGGCCGTGATCGACGCGCTTGACCGTTACTGGAGGGACGAGAACGCGAACGTCCACCGAGGCGTCCACACGCTCTCCGAGGAGGCGACCGCCCTGTACGAGGGAGCTCGCGGGACGATCGCTGGCCACCTGGGAGCCAGGCCCCGCGATGTGATCTTCACGCGGAACGTTACCGGCTCGCTGAACCTGGTCGCCCACGCGTGGGGCCGCGCCAACGTCGGTGAGGGCGACCGCATCCTGCTGACGGAGATGGAGCACCACTCGAACATCGTTCCCTGGTACCTGCTGGCACAGGAGGTCGGCGCACATCTGGATTGGGTGCGGGTGGACGAGGACGGGCGCCTCGACATGGAGGCGCTCGCGACCGCCCTGGAGCGGAACCCGAAGCTCGTCGGCGTGGCGCACATCTCGAACGTTCTCGGCACCGTGAACCCCCTCGCCGACGTCGTCCGGCTCGCACACGAGGCGGGGGCGATCGTCGTCGTCGACGGCGCCCAGGCGGCGCCGAAGCTGCCGCTCGACTTGCCTGAGCTGGGTGTGGACTTCTACGGGTTCACGGGCCACAAGCTCTACGGGCCGACAGGCGTCGGCGTCCTCTACGGCCGCGGAGAGCTCCTCGAGGCCTTGGGCCCGTACGAGGGGGGCGGCTCGATGATCCGCAAGGTGACCAAGGAGAGGATCACGTGGGCCGATGTCCCGGCGCGGTTCGAGGCCGGGACGCCGCCGATCGGAGAGGCCATCGGTCTCGCCGCCGCGGTCGAGTGGCTCGACGGCGTCGGTTTGGAAGCCGCCCACGCTCATGAGGCGGAGGTCGGCGCCTACGCCCTCGAGCGCCTGTCCGAGGTCCCAGGGCTTCGCGTCTTCGGCCCGCCGCCGGGCGACCATCGAGTCGGCATCGTTTCCTTCGTGATGGACGGCGTCCACGCTCACGACGTCTCCGAGATCCTCGATCGGCACGCGATCGCCGTCCGCGCCGGCCACCATTGCGCGCAGGTCCTCATGGACCGGCTCGGCGTCGCCGCGACCACCAGGGCCAGCCTCGCCGTCTACAACACGCGCGAGGAGATCGATCGCCTGATCGATGGCCTCCTCGACGTCCGCCGTATCTTCCAGCTCGACTGACGCCCATGGACGACCTCTACCGCGAGCAGATCCTCGAGCACTACAAGCGGCCGCACAACTTCGGCCGCCTGGAGGATGCCGACCTCGAGTTCGAGGACAACAACCCGTTCTGCGGCGACGAGCAGCACGTCTTCATCGGGCTCGATGGCGAGGGGCGCGTCGAGGAGGTCTCGTTCGAGGGCAAGGGCTGCGCGATCTCGACCGCGGCGACGTCGATGCTCACCGACGAGCTCCAGGGGATGAGCCGCGAGGAGCTCCTGCGGCTGCCCAAGGAGTTCGTCCTCGACCTCCTGGGGATCGACATCTCGGCGACGCGCATGAAGTGCGCGCTGCTGGGCCTGAAGATCGTCAAGAGCGCCAGCCTGGGCGACGCGGCCGACTGGGAGGACGAGGGCCAGCCCGGCGATCCCTCTGAGGCGGCGGCGATCTAGCGCCAGAGCATGCGCCGCGGTTCGGTTGGCGGTTTACCCGTCATATGCGCGAGTAAGTCGCCAAAGAAAGAGCCCCGAGGCTACGGCCCCAGGGCTCCGTCCGGCTAGTTACTGACTGGTCAACAATCAGCAGTTCGGCCACGCGTCATATGGGATGCTCGCGGCCGTCGCGTCCTGGACCGCCGGCGGGGCCTCCGCGGGATTGACACCCTGGTAGCCGGAGGGCGCGTACGCGTCCCAGGTTGACTGGTCGAACTGGTAGGCGCCGTAGTACCCCGCGGGGTTTACGGCGGTGTAGTCGCTGCCCGACTCGCACTGCACGGTCGACGACGCGACCGAGGAACCGGTGTAGCCGGTCGTCGTAGTGCTGGTGCCCGTGACGGCGTCCGTCGTGGGCGCGGGCTTGGGCGGATTCAGCGAAGCGTCCATCCGCGTCGTGGAAGCGACGACCTCGGCCCTGGTGGCCTCGTGGACGTCGCCGTTCTTCTCGCGATAGCCGTCGCGCACGATGTTGCGGCCCGCCTCGCGCAGCCCGACCTGCTTCACGAACTTCTGGCGAAGCTCGATCTAGCGCTTCTCATAGCCGGGATGACGCTCGGGCACGATCGACATGGGCGACCCCTGCGCTGCCACGGGCGTAGCCAAAGCGGCGACGCACGTGGTGATCGTTGCGATGCGCTTGCGCATCGTTTGAACCACCTCCTGGCGGTACTCCCACGCGTGGTGGGGGTTGATTGCCTCCTAAGCGGCCGGTTCGTCCTGGGCGGGCGCGGCGACCGCGTCGCGGTCAGCGCCCGGGGCAGGGCGAACATGGGTTCGGCCTTCGCGGCTTGCTACCCGGCTCCACCCGCAATGACCGTGACACCGGTCACGCACACCCACGGCGCCGACCGGCGGAGGGCAGCTGGAGCGTCCCTTGCAGCTTGCGATGACCCCGCCCGGGGGCGGCGCCTGGGCGACCGCTAAAATCCGAGTCCGGAGGTAGGAATAAAGTGACGACTGGCACGAGGGCAACCGCAATCCACGCAATGGCCGACGAGGTGACGATCTGCAAGCTCGACGAGCTTCCCGAGGGCGAGATGCGCCTGGTGGAGGTCGACGGCCGCAAGATCGGCGTCTTCCACGCCGATGACGGCGAGCTCTACGCGATCGAGGACCGCTGCTCCCACGACGACGGCCCCCTCGCGGAGGGGGAGTTCGACTCAGCAGCCTGTACAGTAGAGTGCCCCCGCCACGGCTCCCTGTTCGACCTGCGCACCGGAAGGCCGAAGACGCTGCCGGCGTTTCAGCCGGTCGAGACATTCGACGCTCGCGTCGAGGATGGCGAAGTAAAGCTGGAGGCTTAACGCTCTTTCATGGCCACACCTGAGATCACAGTCCCCACCCTCTCCCCCAAGGAGCTCACCGAGCAGGAAAAGGGCCTGAAGGAGATCGGCTCCGACTACGCCGAACGCTTCGGCTTCCACGATCCCGAGACCGGCTACGCGTACAAGGCTCCGAAGGGGCTCTCGGAGCGGGTAGTTCGCGACATCTCCGAGTACAAGTCCGAGCCCGAGTGGATGCGTGAGTTCCGCCTCAAGGCGCTGAACCACTTCCAGCAGCGGCCGACCCCGATGTGGGGCGGAAACCTGGGCCAGATCGACTGGAACGACATCCACTACTTCGTGCGTGCCTCGGAGAAGAACAGCCGCAGCTGGGACGAGGTCCCCGAGGACATCAAGAAGACCTTCGACCGCCTCGGCATCCCCGAGGCCGAGCGCAAGTTCCTCTCCGGCGTGGGCGCCCAGTACGAGTCCGAGGTCGTCTACCACCAGGTCCGGGAGGACCTCGAGAAGCAGGGCGTGATCTTCGTCGACATGGACACCGGCCTGCGCGAGCACGAGGACATCGTGCGCGAGTACTGGGCCACCGTGATCCCGCCGAACGACAACAAGCTGGCGGCCCTCAACTCCGCTGTGTGGTCCGGCGGCTCCTTCGTCTACGTGCCCGCCGGCGTGAAGGTCGAAATGCCGCTGCAGGCCTACTTCCGCATCAACACGGAGAACATGGGCCAGTTCGAGCGCACGCTGATCATCGCCGAGGAGGGCGCTGACGTCCACTACGTCGAGGGCTGCACCGCTCCGGTCTACTCCACGGACTCACTGCACTCGGCCGTCGTCGAGATCGTCGCCAAGCCGGGGGCGCACGTCCGCTACACGACCGTCCAGAACTGGTCGCACAACGTCTACAACCTGGTCACCAAGCGCGCGGTCGCCCAGGAGGGCGCCACGATGGAGTGGGTCGACTGCAACCTCGGCTCGAAGCTGACGATGAAGTACCCGTCGATCTACCTCCTCGGTCCCGAGGCCCACGGCGAGATCCTCTCGATCGCATTTGCCGGGGCGGGCCAGCACCAGGACGCGGGCGGCAAGGTGATCCACGGCGCTCCCAAGACGACCTCCTCGATCTTCGCCAAGTCGATCTCCAAGGACGGCGGGCGCGGCACCTACCGCGGCCTGCTCGAGGTGGCCAAGGGCGCGACCGAGGCCCGCTCCAAGGTCGTCTGCGACGCCCTATTGCTCGACGAGGAGTCGCGCTCCGACACCTACCCCACGATCCGCATCGACGAGAACGACGCCAACGTCGGCCACGAGGCCTCGGTCTCGAAGATCGGCGAGGAGCAGCTGTTCTACCTCCAGTCCCACGGGCTTGACGAGGAGGAGGCCTCGAAGATGATCGTGAACGGCTTTATCGAGCCGATCACCAAGGAGCTGCCGATGGAGTACGCGGTCGAGATGAACCGGCTGATCGAGCTGCAGATGGAAGGGTCGATTGGCTGAGGCTGTCGCTACGGCGGAGCCGGATTGGCTTGTTGAGAGGCGCCGGCAGGGCGCCTCTTTGATGCGGGAGCTGAACCTGCCCAACCAGAAGGACAAGGGTTGGGAGTTCACCGACCTCTCCGGCCTGGACCTCGACTCCTACGAACCGGCGGAGGGGTCGGTCCAAGGCGTTCAGAGCGGGGTCGACTCTGACGGCGGGCCGCCCGTGATCATGCCGCTCGCCGAGGCCGCCGGACAGCTGGGCGACCTGGTGCGAGATCGCTTCGGCTCCGTCGTTCCCGTCGACGACCCATTCGTCGCCCGCAACGAGGCGAACTGGCGAGGTGGCGTACTCGTCTACGTCCCCCGCGGCCAGCGCCTGGAGCAGCCGCTCGAGCTATCGGTGCGCCACGACGTCGACGGGTCGGAGCTCGATTGGAGGACTCTGATCGTGCTCGAGGAGGACGCCGAGGCCGAGGTGTGGGAGCGATACCAATCGGAGAACGGCGAGTCCGAGGGGCTCTTCAACGGCGTCGTGGAGCTGGTCGTCGGTCCCGGCGCGAACCTGCGGTACGTCTGCGAGCAGGAGCTGTCGAACCGCACCTGGGTTTTCGCGACCCAGCGCGCTGAGCTCGAGCGCGACGCGTCGCTCGAATGGGTCGCGCTCGGCTTCGGGTCCGCGCGGGGCAAGGTGCGGATGGAGACAAAGCTCGGCGGTCCCGGGGCGAACGCCAAGGTCACGGGCGCCTACGCCGGCAATGGTCGCCAGCACCTCGACTTCGATACGACGCAGGAGCACGCCGCCCCGCACACGACCTCCGACCTCGCCTTCCGAGGGGTGCTCGCGGATCGCGCCACGGCGGTCTGGCGGGGCATGATCCGCGTCGACCCCGGCGCCCAGCAGACCGACGCGTTCCAGGAGAGCCGCAACCTCCTGCTGTCGAAGAAGGCTCATGCCGACGCGATCCCTGGCCTCGAGATCGAGGCAAACGACGTGCGCTGCACCCACGCAGCCGCGGTCGCCCAGGTCGACCCAGAGCAGCTGTATTACCTGCGCGCCCGCGGGATGCCCGAGGCGCAGGCGAAGCGACTGATCATCGACGGCTTCCTGCAGGAGCTCGCCGAGCGAACCGGCGAGGGACCCTTGCGCGACGCGCTGTCCGAGTCGCTCAATCGGCGGCTGGCGGAGATCCTCGCGTAAAGCCGGCGGTTCTAGGGAGAGCCGGCGCCCACGGATATGCGGGCCACGTCGATGTGCGAGTCCGCCACGATCAGGGCGAACGTGCCGGCATGCGATGCCTCGACGTCGATCTCGGTGGGCTGGCTGGCCACCACGGTTCGGGTAATGCCGTAGCCGGTCAGCTCCACGGCGAGCGTCTCATCCGACACCACGCTCAGGCGGATCGGGTCCCCCTCGGCGTAGCGGAGCTCGGCCGGTCCCCGGGCCGGGGGCGCGCCGCCGACGATCCGCACCGTGGCGACGGGAGGCGGCGGTGGTTGGTGCGCGTGCCTCGACTTCCCTTGGTGCTGCCGGCCGCTCTTGCCGCCCGCGATCCCATCCGTGGAGAGCGACGGGGCATCGACCGTCTGCTCGCTGAGGAAGAAGACGAACGCCACCACGACCCCGACGCCGATGACGACGCCGAGGACGATTCCGATCGTTCGCTCCCGCCAGTCCAGCACGCCGGCGGGCGGGCCTCCCGCTAGACACCGTCCAAGAGCCGCCAGTTCGCGCGGTAGGCGCCCTCAGCGACGGCCGCGAGCCGATCCTCGTCCGCCTCGTCGGCGAGCTCCGCGAGGAGCTCCCTGGCCTGCGCGGCGTGCTCGGCATCGCGTCGCTCGTGGGCCCGGAAGTACGCGGTGCCGTCGCCGTCCGCGAACCCGTAGCTCGACAGGAGGCCCTCGCGCTTCACGCGGGAGATCTCGGGCTGTGCGGTCTCGATCGCGTACAGGGTGACCAGCTTGGCGAGCAGATCGCCGTCGGCCGCCCACGCGCTGACGCACTCGGCCGTCTCCGGCGTGGGGGCGGCTGCGCGGTCGCCTCCCGTCGCGGACACGAACTCGTTCCACAGCGCCACGTGCTGGCGCTCCTCGGCGGCGTGCTCGCGAAGCCTGGGATGGCCCGGGGCCGCCTCGGCTGCCTGCTCGCTGATGTCGGCGATGGCCTCGACGGCGTGGCGGTACTGGCCCGAGTAGAGCGCCAGCTGCTCGGGGGTCAGCGCGCCGGCGGTCCATTGGTCATAGAAGGGATGGCGGAGCACGTTCCAGCGCTCCCGAGCGCTCTCGATTCGGTCCCAGATCGCCAATGTCATGTGCTCCTCCTGATTGATCTCGCTCACCCGCCCGGCTGAACGCAGCAGAATACCGGCGCGGTGCGCCCGGAAGCCATGGACATCGCGGTGCCGCCCTTCTGGCCGCACCTTCGGTGGCTCGGGCCGAAGCCGCCGACGGTGGAGCGGATCTGCGCCCACGGCCCGCTTCTCGTCCACTTCGTGGACGCGGGGCACCTCTCGAGCGTTCGCACGGTGCCGTACCTGAGCGCCTGGCACGAGCGCTACTCGCCTCACGGCCTCACGGTGCTCGGTGTCAACTCGCCCCGGTTTCCGTTCACCTCGGATGAGGCCAAGCTGGCAGCGGCGCTCGCCCGGCTCGCGGTGAGGTTCCCCGTCGCGCTGGATGCCGAGTACCGCGCCTGGCACGACTACGGGTGCGAGGGCTGGCCGTCCCTGTTCCTGTGGGGCAGGGGCGGCGCGCTCCGCTGGTTCCACTTCGGGGAGGGCGAGTACGAGGCCACCGAGTCAGCGATCCAGGAGGAGCTCCTCGCGGTCTCCCCCAGGCTCCGCCTCCCTGAGCCGCTCCCGCCGCTCCGCCCGGCCGACGCGCCCGGCGCCCTGGTCGCGCGGCCCACCGGTGAGGTCCTGCCCGGAGGATCCCTCTCGGAGCCGTGGCGCGCGACCGACGCGGATGATTCGCTCGATCTGGAGTACGCAGCCGGCGGCACGTGGGCGAGCGTGGATGGTCAGGGCACGCTCGCGGTCTCGCTCGACGGCGGCGAGGCGATGGAGATAACCGTGGATGCGCCGGGTGCGTACGAGCTTACGTCGCATGCGAGCCACGAGAGCCACTCGCTGTCGCTGAACGCGACCCCCGATGTCGCCATCTACGCGATCGCCTTCGCGGCGGGGGTGCCCGGAACCGGCTGAATCAGCTCGCGCGGTCGGCAAACGCCGCCCGGATCTCCCTGGGCAGCATGAAGCGCACGTCCTCGTCGACCGTGCGGACCTCGGAGATCTCTTCCGTTCCGCGCTCGCGGAAGTACTCGACGAGCTGCTCCACGAGCTCCTCGGGCGCGCTCGCCCCGGAGGTGATGCCGAGCGTATCGACCCCCTCGAGCCATTCCTCCCGCACCTGGAGGGAGTTGTCGATCAGGTGCGAGTCGGCGCCGCACTCGCGCGCCACCTCGACCAGCCTGTTGGAGTTGGACGAATTGGCCGAACCGATGACGAGCACCAGCTCGCAGTCGCGCGCGAGCTCCTTCACGGCGATCTGGCGGTTCGTGGTGGCGTAACAGATGTCATCGGACTTGGGGCCGACGATGTTGGGGAACTTCTCCTTCAGCCGCGCGATGATCCCCGACGTCTCGTCGAGCGAGAGCGTGGTCTGCGTGATGTAGGCGACGTGATCGGGGTCCTCCAGCTCGAGCTCGTCGACCTCCTCGGCCGACTGAACCAGGACGATGCTGTCCGGGGCCTCGCCGGTGGTGCCCTCCACCTCCTCGTGGCCCTCGTGGCCGACGAGCACGATCGTGTAGCCCTGCTGGGCGAACTTCCGCGCCTCGACGTGGACCTTGGTCACCAGCGGGCAGGTGGCGTCGATGGTGCGCAGCTGGCGGATCCGGGCGTTCTCCTGGACGGTCGGGGCGACCCCGTGAGCGGAAAAGACGACGACCTCGCCCTCCGGAACCTCCGTCTCCTCCTCGACGAAGATCGCGCCGCGCTTGGCGAGCTGCTTGACCACGTGCTTGTTATGAACGATCTCCTTGCGTACGTAGACCGGCGCGCCGTGGAGCTCGAGCGCCTGCTCGACCGCCTGCACTGCACGGTCGACGCCCGCGCAATAGCCGCGCGGCGCGGCGAGGAGGATCCGCCTCGGGGTAACCCGGGCAGTGGCTTCGGCAGCGGCCGCCATCCCGTACAGGGTACCGGCGCCCACGAGCGGGCAAGTGCGGTCTCGAACTAGCGAATCGCGGGTAGGGCGGCGAGCGCCGGGGCCCCCACCGCGCCGAGGCTGCCGGCGCAGACGTGTCCCAGGTCGTCCTCGCGCGTGTGCCACCAGGCGCCCGGCGACGGGCCGGGCCCGTAGTCGAAGTCGATCAGGTCGACCGCCGGGACCCCCGCCTCGACGAAGGGCGTGTGGTCGTCCAGGACGCCGGCCGCCTCGCCGACCAACGGTGCCCTCGAGCCGGACAGCCTCCGCGCCGCGTCGGCGAATGCGGCGTAGAGCCTCGGATCGGAGTTCGCCTCGATCGGGATGCGGAGATCGCAGTCGGCGACCATGTCGAAGAGGACCATCGCGCGAATGGCGGCCAACCGGGGCGATCCCTGCTCGCCCCCGTTCCGGGCATAGCGGACGAACTGCCGGCTGCCCCGGTCTCCGCCGCTCTCGAACGACTCCCCCCTGGGCGACTCCTCGGCGTCGAAGAGCACGAGATCGATCGACGGTCCCTCCAGGCGCCGCGGCAGCGCGCGCGCCAGCTCGAGCACGACCGCCACACCCGAGGCGCCATCGTTGGCGCCGACGAATCCCGGCATGTCCTTGGTGTCGTAGTGGGCACCGACGACGACGGTGCCGGCCTCCCGCCCCGGGATCCGGCCGACCACGTTGCGGAACGGGCGCTGAATCCGTGTCGGGTGGACTCCCGCCTCGCGCAGTCGCCCGACGATGAACCGCATCGCTCGGCGGCTGCCGGGCGAGCCCGCCGGCCGGGGGCCGATCGTGACCTGGGCGCGCAGGTCGCGGTAGGCGCGCCGGGCGTCGAAGTCGGCCGCGCCGCTCCCCGTCCGCGTCGTCATGGTCCCACCGTCGCCGCCGCACCCGGTGACGCAGCCGGTCACCGCCAGGACGGCCACGATCACGACGGCGATTCTGGTGGAACGTTGCTGAACGGCGCACTAGGGTAATCGGCATGGCCCAGCATCACCTCGATCGCCTGAGCTCGACCGACGTCTCGTTTCTCACCAACGAGAGCTCCGCGAGCCACATGCACGTCGGCGCGATCCTGATCTTCGAGGGCCCGGCACCCAGCTACGACGATCTGGTGGACCACGTCCGCAGCCGGGCTCACCTCGTGCCGCGGTTCCGCCAGAAGCTGGCATACCCGCCCGCGCAGACCGGGCGTCCGTTCTGGATCGACGACCCGAACCTCAACCTCGAGTACCACATTCGCCACTCCGCCCTCCCTGCGCCGGGATCCGAGGAGCAGCTGCGGCGGATGGCGGCGCGTGTCTTCTCCCAGCAGCTGGACCGCACCAAGCCCCTATGGGAGCTGTGGCTCGTGCAGGGGTTGACCCGAAACCGGTTCGCGCTCGTGACCAAGACCCACCACGCCGTGGTGGACGGCGTCTCGGGAGTCGACATCGCCACGGTCCTGTTCGACCTGAAACCAGTCCCCGAACCGGCCGAGGCCGACGATTCGTGGACTCCGCAACCCGAGCCGTCCCCCGTCTCGCTGCTGGCGCGAGGCGCTCAGGACGTCGTGGAGGCACCCATCCGTGCCGCACGCCGTCTCGAGCGCGCGATCGAGCATCCGGAGAGGGCGGCCCGTCAGGTCAGGGACGCCGTCGAGGCCGTGAGCGAGGTGGGCTGGAACTTCGCCAACCCTGCCCCGAGGGTGCCGCTGAACGTCGAGATCGGCTCGCACCGCCGGTACGTGTGGGTCCGGAGCGACCTGGATCACTTCAAGCGCACAAAGAATGCGCTCGGGGGAACGGTGAATGACGTCGTCCTGGCGGTGGTCGCCGGCGCACTGCGCGAATGGCTGCGAGGACGTGGGATCCGCACCGAGGGCCTGGAGCTTCGCGCGCAGGTACCCGTCAGCATTCGCGCCGAGGGTGAGCGTGGGGAGCTCGGTAACCGTCTCGCCGTGATGAGAGCTCCGCTTCCGGTGTACATCGGGGATCCGGTGCGCCGGCTCCAGCTGGTGACGGACGCGATGCGCGGGCTCAAGCAGTCAAAGCAGGCCCTGGGCGCCGAGGTGATCTCCCGATTCAACGACTTCGCGCCGCCCACGCTGCTCGCCCAGGCGGCGCGGATCAACTTCTCCACCCGGCTCTTCAACCTGACGGTGACCAACGTCCCCGGTCCCCAGGTCCCCCTCTACATCCTGGGACGGGAGCTCGAGGACATCTTCCCGGTCGGCTTTCTGCCACCGAACCAGGCCCTGTTCGTCGCGATCATGAGCTACAACGGCGGCGTCAACTTCGGCCTGCTCGCCGACTACGACGCGATGGACGATGTCGACGTCATCGCGGAGGGCATCGAGCGCGCGATCGCCGAGCTGGTCGAGGCGGCGGGCGCGCGCGAGGAATCCCCGCTCACCCGTACTATTTGAACGCGGTAACGGCTACGGAAGGTAGGGAGACAGCGTGAGCGAAGATCGCTCCGACACCACCCAGACGACGCAGTTCCACTATCACCTCGAGCTGACCCCGCCTCAACTCAAGATCACGCACACGGCGCTGCGCTCGCTCCTCGACGACTTCGGGCACGACGAGCCGGACGTCGTCCGCTTCATCCACGAGGTCCTCGCGAAGCTCCCGGACGAGCACGCGATCCGGGCGATCCAGCTCGATCGGGAGGTCGAGCGTCAGCTCGCCGCGGGCGACGTGTACGGGGACGAGCCGCCGCCGAGCGTCGCCTAGCGGTTCCACCGGAGCGCTAGCCTCGGCGGGATGAGCCTGTTCGTGCAGGTCGGCCTGCTGCTCGCCCTGGCAACCGCGTTCGGGTCGGTCGTCGGCTTCCTCTACAAGCACGGCGGGGCGGTGGAATCCCGGGCCGTCGAGCTCCGCCGCCCCGTGCGGACCTCGCTCGCGCTGTTCAGACCGGGCTGGTACGTCCTGGGGATCGTCATCGCGACCGCGTCGTGGGGCCTTGATGTCGGCGCACCGTCGCTGGCGCCGATCTCCCTCGTGCAGTCGGTGATCGCGGGCGGCCTGGTGCTGCTGACCGTGTGCGCCGACCGGCTGTTCGCGCACCGCGTCACGCTGCGGTGGGGTGCTCGCCGTGCTTGTTGAGCCCGCTGGCCGCCGTCGTTGCGCTGGCCTCGTTCGCGGGGCTCGTGGTCTCCGCCCGCAGCCTCCAGATCGGCAAGGCGGTGCCGGTCATCGCCGTCACAAGCGTCGCCGCGAACCTGTTCACCATCGCCGCCGGACCGGTCGTCTTCGGCGAGCCGCTGCCAGATACCTCGTTGGGCGTGATCACCCGACTGCTCGCATTCGCGCTCGTGATCTCGGCGGCCGCCCTGACGCCGGCGCCGGTCCGAGCGGCGGAGCCGGACCCGGTGGCCTGACTCACCCGAGTCCGGCGTACCAGAGGCCGAAGACCACGCCGAACAGGCCCAGGGCCGGGATCAGCACGCTCCGGTAGAGCGGCTCGATCACCGGGCGGGTGAGCAGCCAGGCGAAGGCGGTCGTGCACGCCGCCATCGAGAAGACGGACATCGGCGCGAACACGGCCAGGCCGAGGGCGGCCTCGAGCCGGGTGGGCAGCGCGGCGAGGAGCAGGACGACGATCGCGCCCGTTCCGGCGAGTCCGTGGAGGAACCCGATCGCCAGCGCCTGGCGCGGGGTGCGAACGGGGCGGTGCCGGTGGGCTGGGCGTTCGCCACGCCGCAGGTGGCGGTGCACCCGGCCTTCCGGCACGTCGGTGATCGCCGCCTCCCGATGGCGGTGGCGGCCGGCCCGGTAGTCGCCGCGCACCCACTTCAGCATCACCCGGGCCGCCAACACGACGATCACGATCCCGACGCCGCGCTCGGCGGCGCTCTCGAGCCACGCGGGCAGGCTCGATTTCAGGGCGATCAGCGGTAGGCCGATCAGAACCAGGGTCGCGGCGTGGCCCATCCCCCACCAGATCCCGAGCCTGGTCGCGTCGCGGGTTCCGGAGTCCGATCCGGCGACGAGCGATGTGACCGCGACCAGGTGGTCCGGGTCCGACGCGTGTCGCAGGCCCAGCGCGAACGCGATCGCGAGCGCGACGAGGAGCGGCGCGCCCGCGAGCAGCCCCGTGAGCCAGGAGTCGAGGCCCTCGAGCGGCCTAAACAGGAATTCGAAGTCGATCGCGCCGAGCACGGCCTGAAGCGGCGACATCGCGCTCACCCCAGCCCGATCCCGGGCATCGCCCGAATCGTGATCATGGCCCCCACCGCGACGATCACGGAGGCGGAGACGGCGGGCAGCGCCCCTGCGAATCGCGAGCCGAACAGACGGCGCTCCGGGCGCAGGCGCGCCACGATGCGGCCGCCGTAGATGACCACGAGGCCGATCGCTGTGAGCGTCGCGGCCAGGCCCAGGCTGAACGCGACGATCAGGACCATCCCGAGCCCGATCCGGTGCTGGGAGATGGCCGCGATCAGGACCACCAGTGCCGACGGGCAGGGCACGATCCCGCCGGAGACGCCGAGGCCGATCAGGCTTCGCATCGTGATCGGCTCCTCTGGCCGACGGTGGTGGTGATGGTGGCCATGCTCGTGTTGATGACCGTGCGCGGCCGGCGAATTGAGCGCTCGCCAGCGCCGGAAGCGAGACCGCATGACGCTGAACCCGATCGAGACGACCAGCAGGCCGGAGAGGACGCCCAGCCACGGATAGAGCTGCTCGGGCAGGATGTACTCGGAGGCCACCAGCGTCACCAACCCGAGGGCGAACACGGCGATCGTGTGGGTGGCCGTGACCGTGAGGCCGAGGATCACGGCGTGTCGAGGGGTGCCGCGAGCTCCGACCAGGTAGCCGGCGACCATGGTCTTGCCGTGGCCCGGCGAGAGCGCATGAAGCGCGCCCCACCCGAACGCGGCGGCCAGGAGCAGCAGGATCAGCACGCCGCGCGTGTTGCCGCCCGCGAGCGCGTTCGCGAATCCGTCGAGCGAGCGGTCGCTCGTCGCGTCGTCGGCGGAGAGTCCGGGCGGCGCCGTCACCTCGCCGGTTCCCGGCGTGACGTCGAACCGCGCCTCGCGCTGGCTCGGCGGACTGGACAGGAGGCTCTGCGGGTAGGCGCGCAGGCCGCCGGTCGGGTCCGTGGCGGGGACAGTCGACGCGACGTCCGTGCCGCTCCCGGGCAGGATCTGGATCGCGTCCCAGCCGACGTGGCCGGCGAAGGCGTCGTTCGTGAGATCGACGCTTCGAGCCCCCGCCGGAAGCGCGGCGTCATACGACACCTCAACCCGGGTCAGCGCCAGCCCGCCCTGCCCCACGGGGAAGCCGATCTCGGGATCGCGAGGCGACCCCATCGGGACCTCGCGCCCATCCACGGTGAGGGCGAGCCCCCCTGAGATCTCGGCAAGCAGGTCGTCGAGCGCCAACCGCTCCTCGGACGCCGTGTCGATGGCGCCGCTCCCATCGGCGTCGAAGCGCTGCAGCTGCTGGAAGGTGGGCACCTCGGCCTGGTCGAGGACGTAGTGGATCCGGACGTCGCCGCGGTCGATCCGCACCTGTGCGAGCTGGTTGATCGTGAAGTTTCCGAGCGGGTGCGCGAGTGCGCCACCCGGGGCGGCCAGCACCGCGACCGCGGCGCACGCGGCGGCGATCACCGCGATCCGCAGCCTCCCGGCGTTCACCTGACCGCCTCCAGCGCCCGCTGCGCCCGCGGCGCGTAGACCGGGCTGAAGCGCGGACTCTGGTCGACCAGCCCGGCCAGCAGCCGGCCGGCCTTCCCGACGCTTCCGGCACCCCTGGCGATCATCCCGGCGTGGTAGAGGAACGATGGGTCCCGCGACCCGAGCCGCATCGCCTCCCCGGAGAACCGCGATGCGGGGCCGATCCGGCCGGCGCGATAGAGCGCCCACGAGTAGGCGTCCGCCGAGCGCACGCTTGGCGCCTGCCTCCAGGCTCGGCGCCCGAGGACGACCGCTTTGTCGGGGTCGCCGTGATTCGCCTCGAACAGAGCCAGATCGACGTCGGTGTTGACCCCGTTCGCCCTGAGCAGGTTGGCCTCGGCATCGACGAGGCCGTAGTCGCGCTCCGCCGCCGCACCCCGGCCCGCCGCCTGCTCGGTCTCGCCGAGCGCGATCGCGTATTCGGGGAGCGGCAGGCGCTCCACCACCGGGCGATAGCGGCGGATCGCGGCGTCGAACTCGCCCCGTCCGGCCTCAACGCCTGCGAGCCCGGCCGCCGCGGCGGGGTATCCGGGATTGATCGCCAGCGCCAGCCGGTAGGCGTGCTCGGCCGCGCCGTAGCGGCCCCGGTCGGCCTGAAGCTTGCCGAGGAGGGATTGAACGTAGGCCTCGCCCTCCGGGCCCCCGGCGCCGGCCGAGACAGCCAGGCGCATGGCCTGAAGCGCCCCCGAGAGATCGCCGTGGAGCTCGCGGAAGTAGGAGATGCGCGCGTACGCGGCGAGATTCGGCTTCAGGCCGGCCAGCCGGTTCAGTGTCCGCGCGGCGGCCTCGTAGCGGCCGAGCTCGATCTGCGCGTCGGCGAGCGGCGCGTACGGACCCGCCAGCTCGGGAGCGAGTGTGTGTGCGCGCTCCGCGAGCTCGAGACCCCCGCTGAAGTCGTGGCGCGCGAGCGCCAGGGTCGCCTGACCGGTCGCGGCCGTCACGTTGGCGGGGTCGCGGTCGAGCGCCGCCGCGAACGAGCCGTCGGCTCGGGTGTAGTAGCTCGGGTCGCCGGTCTCGCGCGCTCGTTGGTAGTACGCGTCGCCCAGCAGCGCGTAGGTCTGCGCGCTCTCGGGATCCGAGCGGACCGCGGCTTGAAGCTGCGCGATCTGACCCTCCGTATCGAGGCTCGCGGGCTGGCGGGCGAGGTTGGATGTGCCGCCGCCCGCGTCGCCCTCGGGGGAGGGCGCCGAGGAGCGGTTGAGGAGCGCCAGCACACCGAGGATGGCAATGAAGGTGAGCGCCGGCGTGATCCACTTGATCAGATCCGGCAGGCGCAGCGCTGCGAGGGCCCTAGTCATCGATCGTCGCTCTCCTCCGGTGGTCGGCCCGGCCGGGGGACGGAGCGCCGCCGCGCGGCGCTCCGTCCGTACCGGCTGGTGCCGATACCGCCTCCCTCCTACGGGCCACCTGGCGGCGTCGGCGGGTGAGCCGGCTCGATCCGCTGTGACGGATTCGAGTCGAATCCCGAGTCAGGCGTGGCCAGGTAGGGGAAGTGGGAGAGGAACGGCTTGTCGTTCCTGTCCACCCCGTCCCCCAGCGGCACCTGATTGCCGACGAGGAATCCGGCAACGACCTGGAGGTCGATGTCGACGACGTCGTCGGTCAGTCGCCGTCCGTTCGGGTAGCCGGCGTTGTCGCCGCCGATCACCCCGAACCGGCTCGGCGTCGGGCTCGGCGGTACGCCGAGGTTGATCTTGAGGGTGTCAACCGGCGTCCCCGCGTTCGGGCCGGAGTGCTCGTTCAGACCGGGGATGCCCTGGAGCACCGCCTGAACGATGTCGGTCCGATCGTCCTCTGGCGCACCGACTCCGAACAGCGCGTTCAGCGTCGCCGCGAGCTCCGGCTTCACCACGAAGGAGCCGTAGTTCTCCGCATCCGCGTCCGGGGTCGTGCGGTTGAACTTGTCCTTCTTCCCGAGCGGGATGATCACCTCGTTGACGAGCGGGTTGCCCAGCCGCGAGACCTGTACGTACTTGTTGCGCTTGCCTCGGACCTTGCGGGGCGAGCCGCTGTCGGCGTTGGCGTTCTGGACCTCGAGCCGGCGCCGATCGGTGCTCGACCAAACGCCGACCACGGCGTTGGACGCGTCCGGCCCGGAGACCGGCTTGTGGTCCTTAGTCACCACTCGCTCGGGGATCTGAAGGACGGTGGCCGACGTCGCGTAACCGGAGAGGTCGTCCTTGCCCTGACCCTCGTTGCCGGTGCCCTGACGCACGTTGATCGCGTCGAACGCGGCACCGAGGTCGACGAAGAACGGGTCGTCGCGCGACCCCACGAAGACCTTCGTGCCGTTGTCGAGCGTGCGGATCGACTGGCGCACGAAGTTCTGGTAGTGGGGGAACGTCTTCGGCCCGATGTTCGGCGGCGCGACCGGAAGGTTCTCCGCCACCGTCCTCGCCTTCTTGATCTTCCCGTTCCTGTACGTCTCCCTGACGAGGTCGTAGTGCTGGACCACGTTCAGGCCGGGATCCGAGAAGTCCTCCGTCCCCGGGCCCGCGTACAGGAAGGAATTGGGGTTCCGTACGTCTGTGTCGAACTTGAACAGGTACCTGATGTCGGCAACGCCGTCCCCGGTGTTGTCGATGTTGACGTAGTACCTCGCCCGGTCGTCGAACCGGAAGAAGTTCGGGCCGTTGGCCGGAACCTGACCCGGAATCCAGTCCGCCGCGATCGTGAGCGCCTTGGGCGCGTCCTTGGCCGTGTACGCGTACACGTCCGTGTTGTCGGCGGCAGGATCCAGGGCGATGTTCGGCGCCTCGCGGTGGCTCGAGCCAAAGCCGAGCGGCACCGCAATCGCCGCCGCGAGGACTGCGGCGAAGACGACCGCGAGGCCTCTGTAGTGCGATTTGCGCATCTTCCTGGCACCCCTTTCTGAGTGCTCGCTTTCACCTACGGCGTGGGAGCCAGGAAGTGCGATCAAGGACTTGGGTGGCTGATGCGTGCCTCCCTTTCCCACGTAACTGGCACTGCGTGCCCGGTTCGGAAATGGATCAATCGAACCGATCTCGCCGCGGACGCCGCGAGCGGCAGCGTGACCCGCGTCGGGCTCTAGCTGCCCTGGCGGCCGTCCTGGTCACGGCCTCCTCGACGCCGGCGCCGATCGGCTGCGTCCCGTCCTTCAGGCGCTCGCCGCCGCGAGCCTGGCCGGGACGATCTGCGCCAGCTGGCGCCACGGTCCCTCGAGTCGCTCTCCGTCCACGAAGAACGTCGGTGTGGCGTGAACGCCGGCCCGCCGGCCACCGGCGACGTCCTCCGCGACCCGCGCTTGAAAGCGACGCTCGCGAAGCGCCGCCTCGGCCTCGTCGGAGTCGAGATCGAGTCGTCGCGCGACCGAGAGCAGATCCTCCTGCGAGAACTGCTCGCGCCCGGCGAGGAGCGCGGCGTGCGCCTCCCAGAACTTCCCGTGGACCGCGGCCAGCTCCGACAGCTCCGCCGCCAGATCCGCTCCCGGATGGAGCTCGGGATCCGGAAAGTGCCGCCAGACCAGACGAAGCTCGTCGAAGCGGTCGAGAAGCGACCTCAGCGGCACGCTGGCCGCGAAGCAGTACGGACAGCCGAAGTCCCCGTATTCGACCAGCGTCAGCCGCGGCTCGGTGGAGCCGACGGCATGGTCGCGCTCGCCGGGCGGGGTCAGCGAGCCGGTATCCGGGGCCGTCACCCGTTCTACGTTACCCGCGGGTTCTCCAGGACCAGCGCGACTCCCTGCCCGGAGCCCACACAAACCCCCAGCACGCCGTAGCGGGCCTCTCGCCGTCGCAGCTCGATGCCGAGCGTGAGCACGTAGCGCGCGCCGGAAGAGCCGAACGGATGACCGATTGCCACCGCGCCGCCGTTCGGGTTGAGTCGCTCGTCGGGAACCTCGAAGCCGTCGAGCTGCTTGGGGAGCTCGCGCAGGACTCCCAGGGCCTGCGCTGCGTAGGCCTCGTGGACCTCCCAGATGTCGATGTCGGTCGCGGTCAGCCCGGCGCGCTCGATCGCCTTCGGGATCGCGAAGGCGGGCGCGATCCCCATCACCTGCGGGTCGATCGCGGTCGTCGCCGATGCGACGACCCGGGCCAGGGGCTCCGCTCCGAGCTCCTCGGCGGCATCGCCGCTCGCGAGCACGATCGCGCTCGCGCCGTCGTTGAGCGGCGAGGAGTTCCCGGCGGTCATCTGGGTGGTGTTCGGCTGCGCCGGCAAGGCGGCGAGCCTCTCGGCGCTCGTGTCGTCGCGGATGCTCTCGTCGTGCTCGAACATCCGCGCCGGCTCCTTGCGCGTGGCCGGGATCTCGACCGGATGGATCTCCTCCGCGAGGCGACCCGAGTCGCGGGCCGCGGCCGCATGCCGGTGGGAGCGCAGCGCGAAGGCATCAATCTCCTCCCGGGAGAGCTCGTACCGGTCGGCCACGTTCTGCGCCGTCCGGATCATGTCGATGTAAGCGTCGCGGGCGAGCAGGTTCGGGTTCGGGGGCCCGCCGGCCCCGGCCCACATCGTGTCGAGGATGAGCATCGGCCCACGCGGGAAGAACGCACGGTCGCCCTTCATGTACGCCCACCCCGAGCGCGACATCGACTCGACGCCGCAGGCCAGGCCGATCCCCAGCTCGTCGCTTCGGATGGCGTGGGCGATCGAGATCGCCCCCGACAGCGAGGAGGCGCAGAAGCGGTTGACGGTGATCGCCGGGACCGAGTCCGGGAAGCCGGCGGCCAGAGCAGCCCAGCGGGCGACGTCCCCCATCCCCTCGTGGGCGGGGTTTACGCACCCGGCGACGATGTCCTCGATCCGCTCGCGCGGGACTCCCACCCGCTCGCAGGCCCAGACCATCGTCTGGCCGAGGAGGTCATCGACCCGCATATGGGACAGCGATCCGCCATAGCGCCCCACCGGGGTCCGCACGCCCCCAAGAACAAAGGCATCACTCATCAGCCCGCTCCTTCCGCCGCCACCGCGGCAAGTTGCTCACCGGGCGGATTTTGCAACCAGCCCGGCGAGCATGTCCATGAGCGAGCGCGTGCGGTCGATCGCGTCCTCGAGGCCCTGGAAGATGTCCTTCCAGCGCAGGATCACCATCGGATCGATTCCGTCCTCGAACAGGGACGCGATCGCCTCGCGATAGATCCGGTCGCCCTCGTGCTCCAGCTCTCGGACCTCCTGCGCCTCCGGCTGGAGGTCGTCGAAATCCGCGAGTCGGTCCAGGGCCCGGCGGCAGGCCCGGGCGGAGTCCCTCACGACCCCGGCGAGCTGCTGAGCCTGCTCCACCGGGGCCTCGATGCCGTAGACGGCCATCTCCTCCGACACCTCCTCGATCTCGTCGACGACGTCGTCGATCGCCTCAGCCAGCGCGTAGACGTCCCTGCGATCGAGCGGTGCGAAGCGGCTGTGGTAAAGGGTCTGGATGATCTGCCTGGTGATCCGGTCCCCCTCCTGCTCGCACCGGGTGATCTCGTCTCGAAGCGGCCGGGTCTCCGGCCACGACATGAGGAGCTCGTAGACGTGCTCGGCGGTCACCTGCATGTTGGCGCCGGCCCGGGCGAACAGCTCGAAGATCTCGCCGTTGCCCGAGTTGACGGCCAAGCCGGCCCGCCGCCGCGAGCCCCTGGAATTCGATCGAAGGAGGCCGATGCCTCAGTTTCGCGCGGCGAATCGCGTAGCTGTGAAGAACGTGTGAAATGAGGCGAGCCCGCTCCCTGTGCTCCCTCGAACTCCCGGAAAATCCGCGGCGACGCGCTCGTCGAGATCTGTTAGGACTACGGGGCTTGGACGGACGCCCTGGACAGTTGGCTTCGCACCAAGAAGTCGAGATGGACGCGGTGGCCGGCCCTCCGGCCTGGATAACCGACTCTCCGCTTCTTGCGCGGGCGTATTCCCTCGCCGAGTCGGCGCACCGCTCGCAGCAACGGCCCACCGACGGCCGCCCCTTTCTCGACCACACCGTCGAGGTTGCGACGTTCCTCCACGAGGCGGCGTTCGACGAGGAGCTCGTCGCGGTGGGCCTGCTGCATGACGCCGTCGAGCGCGGGACGCTGAGCGAGGAGGAGCTCCGCAGCGAGGTGGGCGAGTCGATCGCGACGCTCGTCCTCACCCTCACCGAGGACGAGTCGATCGATTCCTTCGAGGAGCGCAAGGCCGCCCTCCGCGATCAGGTGCGGGCGGGAGGCGGGCTGGCGGTGACGGTGTTCGCCGCCGATAAGCTCTCTGACATCGTGGGATTGCGCCGCGGCATCCAGCGATATGGCGACGTGGTCGAGGAGCGAATGGGGACGAGCGTGGCGGGCATGGCCGGGCACTACCGCGAGTCGGTCGAGCTCATCGAATCCGCCAGGCCCGGATCGGCCTTCCTGCCGGCGCTTCGGGTGCAGCTGGATCGCCTGGCGGCCGAGGCACAAGCCTCCTAGGCAGTACCCGTTCGATGCATCAGGCTGGAGCGCCTCTCCCGCCGCAAGAGCTGGAGCTCATCGATGCCTGGTGGCGGGCCGCGAACTACCTATCCGTGGGCCAGATCTATCTGCTGGCCAACCCGCTCCTGCGCGACCCGCTGCGGCCGGAACACATCAAGCCGCGGCTGCTCGGCCACTGGGGAACGACGCCCGGTTTGAACTTCGTCTACGCGCACGCAAATCGCGCGATCAAGGCACACGATCTGAGCGCGATCTTCGTCACCGGACCGGGTCACGGCGGGCCGGGGCTGGTCGCGAACACGTACCTCGAGGGCACCTATACCGAGGTCTATCCGAACATCGGCCACGACGAGGAGGGGCTGCGGCGCCTGTTTCGCCAGTTCTCCTTCCCGGGAGGGATCCCGAGCCACGTCGCTCCGGAGACCCCGGGCTCGATCAACGAGGGTGGGGAGCTCGGATACTCGCTGGCGCACGCCTACGGAGCCGTCTTCGACAACCCGGACCTCCTGGCTCTGTGCGTGATCGGCGACGGCGAGGCGGAGACCGGCGCCCTCTCCGCCAGCTGGCACTCGAACAAGTTCCTGAACCCGGTGCGCGACGGGGCCGTCCTGCCGGTGCTGCATCTCAACGGCTACAAGATCGCGAACCCCACGGTCCTCGCGCGCCTACCGCACCAGGAGCTCGCCGAGCTCCTGCGCGGGTACGGCCACGAGCCGCACTTCGTCGAGGGCGACGATCCCGAGGCGATGCATCAGCGAATGGCGGCCGTCCTCGATGAGGTGGTCGCGGAAATCGGCCGCATCCAGGGCGACCAGCGCGGCGATGGCCCCACGGGACGGCCGCGCTGGCCGATGATCGTTCTACGCACTCCCAAGGGGTGGACCGGGCCCAAGGAGGTGGACGGCGTTCCCGTCGAGGGGACGTGGCGATCCCATCAGGTTCCGCTGGCGCAGGTTCGAGACGATGCGGGGCACCGCAGCGAGCTCGAGAGGTGGATGCGGAGCTACCGGCCCGAGGAGCTCTTCGACGATGGTGGCGCGCTGCGCCCCGACGTTGCCGCGCTCGCGCCGCGCGGGGAGCAACGCATGGGAGCCAACCCACATGCGAACGGAGGCCTTCTCCTCCAGAGCCTCGAGCTCCCCGATTTCCGCGCCTACGCGGTGAAGGTGCCGGAGCCGGCGACGACGTTCAGCGAGGCAACGCGGGTTCTCGGGGCCTTCCTCCGCGAGACGACGCGCTACAACCCGTCGAGCTTCAGGCTGTTCGCTCCCGACGAGACGGCGTCGAACCGCCTCGATGCGGTCTTCGAGGTCACCGATCGGGCCTGGGAGGCCGAGACGCTGCCGACCGACGAGCACATCTCGCGCGACGGCAGGGTCGTGGAGGTGCTGAGCGAGCACATGTGCCAGGGGTGGCTCGAGGGCTACCTGCTCACGGGCCGTCACGGGCTCTTCGACTGCTACGAGGCCTTCATCCACATCGTCGATTCGATGTTCAACCAGCACGCAAAGTGGCTGAAGGTCACCCGGAATCTCCACTGGCGACCGCCGATCGCCTCGCTCAACTACCTGTTGACCTCGCACGTCTGGCGGCAGGACCACAATGGGTTCTCGCACCAGGACCCGGGGTTCATCGACCACGTGGCCAACAAGAAGGCCGAGATCATCCGGGTGTACCTGCCGCCTGACGCGAATTGCCTGCTTTCGGTGGCCGACCACTGTCTGCGGAGCCGCCATTACGTGAACGTGATCGTCGCCGGCAAGCAGCCGGCCCTGAACTACCTGACGATGGAGGAGGCGATCGAGCACTGCACCCGCGGGCTCGGGATCTGGGAGTGGGCCTCCAACGACGACGGCGCCGATCCCGATGTCGTGATGGCCTGCGCCGGTGACGTCCCGACCCTGGAGACGATCGCCGCAGTAGCGCTGGTCCGGGAGCATTTCCCCGAGCTTCGCGTGCGGGTCATCAACGTCGTCGACCTGATGCGCCTGCAGTCGCAGGATCAACACCCTCACGGGCTCCCTGACGCACAGTTCGACGCCCTGTTCACGACCGACCGGCCGGTGATCTTCGCCTATCACGGCTATCCCTGGCTGATTCACCGCCTCGCCTACAGCCGCGCCAACCACCACAACTTCCATGTCCGCGGCTACCAGGAGGAGGGAACCACGACGACGCCCTTCGACATGGTGATGCTGAACGACATGGACCGCTTCCATCTCGTCATCGACGTGATCGATCGCGTTCCCGGTCTCGGGTCGCGGGCCGCCAACATTCGCCAGGACATGGTGGACGAGCGCCTCCGCCATCGGGCCTACACCCGAGAGTTCGGAGACGACGCACCTGATCTGCGCGAGTGGACGTGGCCGCACTAGCCGCGTGGACGTCCTGGTCGTCAATGCCGGGTCGAGCAGCCTCAAGCTGAGTGTCCTCGATCCGGCCGATCGCCGGCGAGCATCAGCCGAGCTCGCAGCGCCTCGCAGCGAGATCGACGAGGCCGCGCTCTCAGCGGCATTGGCCGAACTACCGGCCGTTGATGCCGTCGGACATCGCATCGTCCACGGCGGGCGCCGATTTCTAGGGCCGGTGGAGGTAACCGACGAGGTCGTCGGCCAGCTGCGCGGGCTCGCCGAGCTTGCGCCGCTCCACCAGGCGAAGTCGCTCCAGGCGCTGGAGATCGTTCGCCGCGCGATGCCGATGGCCCCCGCGGTGGCGTGCTTTGACACGGCGTTCCACGCGACCCTCCCCGGCGCCGCGGCGACCTACGCTCTCCCGCTGGATTGGCGCGAGCGCCTCGAAGTCAGGCGCTACGGCTTCCACGGTCTCTCACACGCCTATGCATCGCGACGCGCCGCGCAGCTCCTCGGTCGAGAGCTCAGCGACCTGCGCACCGTTACCTGCCACCTCGGTGCCGGGGCATCGCTGGCCGCCGTTGAGGCGGGACGGTCGGTCGACACGACGATGGGGTTCACGCCGCTGGAGGGGCTGGTGATGGCGACTCGCTCGGGAAGCGTCGATCCCGGCCTCGTGCTCTGGCTGCTCGACCACGCCGGAGTCGACAACCGGCGGCTGGCCGAAATCCTCGAGCACGAGTCCGGGCTTACGGCTCTGGCCGGCACGGGCGAGATGCAGACGGTCGTCGCCGAGGCGCGGCGAGGAGCGGAGCGGGCGCGGGTCGCGCTGGAGACCTACGTACTGAAGCTGGCGTCCGGGATCGCCGCCATGGCCGCCGCCATGCGCGGTCTGGACGCCGTGGTCTTCACCGCGGGCGTGGGCGAGAACGTTCCCGAGATCCGGGCAGCAGCTGCGGAACGCCTCGGCTTCCTGGACATGAGGGTGGATACGCGGCTCAACGAGGCGGTCGTCGAAGACGGCGATGTGAGTACGTCCGACGCCGAGGTGCGCACCCTGGTCATTCGCGCCCGGGAGGACGTGGAGATAGCGCGCCAGGTCCGCGAGGTCCTCCGTGGGCTCTCCGGTTCAGGGCGCTAGGTACGGCAGAGCCCCTGCACGGCTACGCGAAACCCGTGTGGATTGTCGAGCCGATGGCTCCCGGGGATCCAAATCTGTGCTGTGCACATTGACGCCGCGGCATGCCGCGAGATACTTGGGGCGATGTCGCAGGAGAACGCGGAGACCGTCCAGCGCATCTTCGACAGCTGGTCTACCGGCGACTTCAGCGCGGGTCTCGCCGACCTCGATCCCGACGTGGAGTTCGTGGTTCGCCATCCCTTCCCTGAGGCCGTCGAGACCATCGGGCCCGATGGGATCCGGGAGTACATGCGCCGTTTTCTCGACAACTGGAGACCTACGCGGTCGAGGCAACCGATCTCCAAGCGGTGGGCGACATCGTTTTGGCCGATGCGCTCCAGCACGGCGAGGGCAAGGCGAGCCGGATCGAGATGGAGCAGGAGTTCTTCATGCTTTTCACCTTTCGGAAAGGAAAGATCGTGCGCATCGAGTCCATTCTGGAAAGAGGCGAGGCCCTCGAAGCCGCCGGACTGCGGGGGTAGGCGATGTCGCGGGAGAACGGCGAGATTGTGCGCGCCGCCATCGACGCCTTCAACCGGCGCGACCTTGAGGCGTGGGAGGCGTTGAGCCTCCCTGATGCAGAGGTGGATTGGTCGGCGTCCAAGGGGTTGGAAGCAGGTGTCTACCAGGGGCGTGCAGAGGTCGAGCGCTTCGTCCGGACGTTCGAAACGTTCGACAGCGTCGTCCTTGAGCCGGAACGGTTCATCGCTGCAGGTGCTTCGGTCGTCGTTCCCAACTGCGCTCGCTTTGAAGGGCGAGCTGGGATCGAGACAGTCGCGCGGAGCACCTTGGTTTACGAGCTTCGTGGCGGTCGCATCGCACGCGTTCGTCTCTATCAGGACGCAGCCGACGCCCTCGAAGCCGCCGGGCTGTCGGGGTAGCGGCGGCGGTCGTAGCCCTCAATCTCTATGCAATGGTTGCGCTTAAGCATTTGCGGTGCCGAAAATCCCAGCTCGTGTGCGTATCTGGCCCTCCGGCGGTATCCAAGAAACGCGGCGGCGATTTCCGACCCTCCCCCGGTCAAAGTCGTGCCCGCTTTGCCCTCGGCGGTAGCCACGTAGCCAGGATTCCCGGGACCGCCCTCCCCCGGTGAAGAGATCGTATTTTCGCGGTGAGCCGGTCGGCGATATTTGTTTCCCAGCTCGCCGCCCTGCACCCTCCCCCGGATAGACAAGTGCTTGCGCCTGATCTAGGCTCGCTGCGAAACCCGAAGACAGGGGAGGCGAAGATGGTCGTCGAAAGCATCGAAATCGCTCGAAGGCCCGAGGAGGTATTCGCCTACATCGACCAGCTCGAGCGGCACACCGAGTGGCAAGAGAACCTGATCAGCGTCAGGCGGCAGACCGACGAGCCGCCGCGCGTCGGAACCCGGATCGTCCACGTGCGGCGGGTCCCAGGCGGGCCCCGTGAGTTCACGATCGAGATCACCGAGCACGATCCGCCGCGACAGGTGTCCGTCCGGGGCGTCGACGGTCCGGTCCGGCCCGTCGCCACGATCACGATCGAGCCCGTGGCCGATGGATCGCGCTCGCGCTTCACGCAACGGCTCGACCTGCAGGGTCACGGGCTCCTCGGAAAGCTCGTCGCCCCGCTGGCGCGTCGCGATGCCGCCAAGGCGGTCCCAAAGAATCAGGTGCAACTGAAGGAGTTGCTCGAGCGCGGTGCTTGATGCAGAGCCGGATGTATCGGGCATTGGCGCGATACTCCGTGGGTGACGCGGGAGAACGTCGAGATCGCGCAGCAGCTCTTCGACGAGTTCCAAGCCGGCTTGGAGCGCGACGATCCAGGGTCCTGGTTCGACTCGGAGGTGGTCGCCGAGGATTACGAGTGGACCGTCCCGACTCCGCTCGACGGTAGGTCCGTTTGGCGCGGCCGCGAGGGCTTCGTCGAGTTCATACGAACGTGGACCGAGCAGTTCGACAACTGGAGGATTGAGGTCGAGCGCTGGATTGACGCTGGGGAAGACCGGGTTGTCGCGCTCACTCGCCAGACGGCAACGGGAAAAGGGAGCGGAGTCCCGGTCGCGCTCAATCTCGGCCAGGTCTGAATTTCAAGGTGGCCGGGTGGTTCGCATCAGGGCGTACCTCGGCCATGCCGAAGCCCTCGAAGCCGCCGGGCTCTCGGCGTAGGCGATGTCGCAAGGAGAACCTCGCTGTCATCCGCGAGCTTTGGCATGCCTACGGCCCGGGCGACTTCGGCCACCTAGGTCGTGATGGTTTGGTCTCGGAGGAGGGAGCCCCAAAACCTTGCTGGCCGGCTGAACAATTTTCTTCTCCCCCATTTGTAGTAAGCCGATGGCTAGAAGAATCCCCTCTCGTTGGTTCGCGCCCGCACCTAGCCTCCAGAGAACAGGGCCGCAGGGCGATCCAAACCGCAGCTCGGTCGTCGCGGCCACACAATCCAAGGAGGCGATCATGCGACTAATGCGCATGTTCATTGCGCTGGCGATCGCCATGCTGGTGCCGGCAGCGGTAGCGGCAGCGGTAGCGCCAACGTCAGTCACGCAGAGTGGCGGACTCCACTTCGTAGGAACGCCGGATGTGACGGCGACGAAGACGTCCACCTCTGCGTTCTTGACAGCCACGGGGGAAGTAGCGGGAGCGGGCACAACCGCAACCGCCACGCTCTCTGCCAACGCTGACGTAACGCGAGGGTGCATAAACAGAGGGAGCAAGGACCAGGAGCCCTCCGGGCTGCAGAGGACTACCACGGTGGTTTCCGGTACCCAAACGTTCAATACGCGGGCCGGCAGGGGATCGTTTAACGTCAGCACCACACCGATCACCACGGCTGGCTTCACGTGTCCCGATCAGATGACGCCCGTGCTGGTCAGCGTTACCTTCACCGACGTCACGCTGACGATCACCTCAGGTCCCAACAAGACGCTGACGGCGACATTCCCCGACATCGATCCGTAATCGCG